>NC_010407.1:0-325864 GCF_000069225.1 Clavibacter sepedonicus
ATGTCCGACCGCTCCGACCCGACGCACGCGATCTGGCAGAAGGTGCTCGCCGCCCTCACCGCGGACGACCGCATCACGCCGCAGCTGCACGGCTTCATCAGCCTCGTGGAGCCGAAGGGAGTGATGACCGGCACCCTCTATCTGGAGGTGCCCAACGACCTCACCCGCGGCATGCTCGAGCAGCGCATCCGCGTGCCCCTGCTCAACGCCATCGGATCGCTCGACGAGGCGGCAGGCGTCAGCAACTTCGCCATCGTGGTGAACCCCGGGATCGCCCAGGACGCCTTCGCCCAGCACCCCGAGCCGGCGGAGCAGCCGTACATCGAGACCCCGACCATCACGGCGCCCACCGACAACCCGGGCCTGCCGGCCTCACCCTCTCGCGGTGACTCGCGCCTCAACCCCAAGTACGGCTTCGACACCTTCGTGATCGGCGGATCCAACCGGTTCGCCCACGCCGCCGCAGTCGCCGTCGCCGAGGCACCGGCCAAGGCGTACAACCCGCTCTTCATCTACGGTGACTCCGGCCTCGGCAAGACGCACCTCCTGCACGCCATCGGGCACTACGCGATCAGCCTCTACCCCGGCATCCGCGTGCGGTATGTGAGCTCGGAGGAGTTCACCAACGACTTCATCAACTCGATCGCGAACAACCGGTCGTCGCTGTTCCAGTCGCGCTACCGCGACAACGACATCCTCCTGATCGACGACATCCAGTTCCTCCAGGGCAAGGACTCCACGCAGGAGGCCTTCTTCCACACCTTCAACACGCTGCACGACCACAACAAGCAGGTGGTCATCACGAGCGACCTGCCGCCGAAGCACCTGACGGGCTTCGAGGACCGCATGCGCTCGCGCTTCGAGTGGGGCCTCATCACCGATGTCCAGGCGCCGGACCTCGAGACGCGCATCGCGATCCTGCGCAAGAAGGCGCAGAGCGAGAAGCTGCAGGTCCCGGACGACATCCTCGAGTACATGGCCACCAAGGTCACCTCGAACATCCGCGAGCTGGAGGGCACGCTCATCCGGGTCACCGCGTTCGCGAGCCTGAACAAGACGCCCGTCGACCTGGCGCTCGTGCAGACGGTGTTGAAGGACCTGATCACGCTGGACGAGGACAACGTCATCGCGCCGGTCGACATCATCAACCACACCGCCGCCTACTTCAAGCTCACGGTCGACGACCTGTACGGCTCCTCCCGCTCGCAGGCTGTGGCCACCGCACGCCAGATCGCCATGTACCTGTGCCGCGAGCTGACCAACCTCTCGCTGCCGAAGATCGGCCAGCTGTTCGGCAACCGCGACCACACGACGGTCATGTACGCCAACAAGAAGATCACCGAGCTCATGAAGGAACGCCGCTCCATCTACAACCAGGTGACCGAGCTCACCAGCCGGATCAAGCAGAACCACCGCTACGGCAAGATGTGACGCCGGCAGCCTGTGCGCCCACCAGCGGCGCGCACAGGAGACGACGCAGCAGGAGGGGTCGGACCATGAGGTCCGGCCCCTTCTGCGTGCGTACGCCGAGCCAGGCCCCGCACCCACCCGACCCTCGACGCCGTCGGTGCCCTCCTGAACACGGCCGCGATGCGAGGACAGAGTGCGTGAGAGGTCGGATCCGCTGTTCCCCACAGTGTGCACAGAGTGTGGATAACTGTGGAGAACCGCCGGAGTGGATGTGGGTTCGAGGACCCGGCCTGTGGAACCGGCCTCGTCGCGTCGCCGCCGTTCCGCCGAGTCCCCAGGCCGCTGCACACCCGTCCCACAACTTCCAGACGTGTAGTTCCCGCTCGATCACGGGGACGCCGGGAGTTGTCCACAGATTCCACAGCGGTTAAGACTATTGATCCTTAAACCCTTCATTGGATGTCGCCCAAGAACCTCAGGGTGTGGAGGGATCGACGGTCGTGGGAGCCCCCGTCGGCACGGCTAGCATTGACCGACAAATCTTCCGCTCATCGAGGGGTCCACAACGTGAAGTTCCAAGTCAACAGGGACGTCTTCAGCGAGGCGGTGTCCTTCGCCGTCAAGCTGCTCCCGCAGCGCACGACCCTCCCGATCTTGAGCGGCGTGCTCATCGAGGCGACCGAGGACGGACTGACGCTGTCGTCGTTCGACTACGAGGTCTCGGCGCGCACGCAGATCCAGGCCGACATCGAGGAGCCCGGACGCGTGCTGGTCTCGGGGCGTCTGCTCGCCGACATCGCGAACCGCCTGCCGAACGCCCCCGTGCGCTTCACCACGGAGGACTCGAAGATCACCGTCTCGTGCGGATCCGCGCACTTCACGCTGCTGAGCATGCCCGTCGAGGAGTACCCGACGCTCCCGCAGATCTCGGAGCAGTCCGGGCTCCTCCCGGCAGAGCAGTTCGCCGCCGCGGTCTCGCAGGTCGCCGTCGCCGCCTCCCGGGACGACGTGACGCCCGTCATCACCGGCGTGCAGCTCGAGGTGGGGGAGACCAGCCTCGGGCTGATCGCCACCGACCGCTACCGCGTGGCCGTGCGCGAGATCGACTGGGACGGCGGCGACTCCACGACGGACGGCACCAGCCGCACCGCCCTCGTGCCGGCCCGCACGCTGCAGGAGATCGGCAAGACCTTCGGCCACAGCGGCACCATCTCCGTCGCGATCACGGACACCGACGACCGCCAGCTCATCGCGTTCAGCGCCGACAAGAAGACCGTGACGTCCCTGCTGATCCGCGGCAACTTCCCGCCGGTCAAGCGGCTCTTCCCCGAGACGGTCGACAACTACGCGGTCATCAACACGGCCGACCTCATCGAGGCGACCCGCCGCGTCCAGCTCGTGCTCGAGCGCGAGGCCGCCCTCCGCTTCACCTTCACGATCGACGGGCTCACCCTCGAGGCCATCGGCTCCGAGCACGCGCAGGCGTCGGAGAGCATCGACGCCCTCCTGACAGGCGTCGACACCGTGGTGTCGTTGAAGCCCCAGTTCCTGCTGGACGGCCTCGGCGCCGTCCACTCCGAGTTCGTCCGCCTCTCGTTCACGAAGACGGACAACCCCAACAAGCCCGGCCCCGTGCTCATCACGAGCCAGTCCTCCAAGGACCAGGCCGGCGCTGACAACTACCGGTACCTGCTGCAGCCGAACCTGCTGCTGCGCTAGATGTACTGGGTCATGACGTTGGTGACACTCGGGCCGCGGGCGTGAGCCCGTGGCTCGAGTGGATCCGTTCAGTGTTGTAGTGCTCGATGAAGGGGTCAAGCGCGTCGGCGCGGTGTTGGTTGCTGGTGAAGGGTTGCCGGTAGGCCCACTCGGTCGCGAGGGTCCGGTTGAAGCGCTCGACCTTGCCGTTCTGCCAGGGGCAGTGCGGGCGGATGAACTTCTGCCGCGCGCCCAGGTCCTGGACGGCGTTCTTGAACGCGGTCGAGTGCCGGTAGGCGAACGCGTTGTCCGTGATGACCCGCTCGATCCGGGTGATCCCGCGCCCGGCGAAGTACGCCGCTGCGCGGGCCAGGAACCCGGCCGCGGTCGCGCCTTTCTCATCGGGATGGATCTCCGCGTAGGCGAGACGGGTGTGGTCATCGACCGCGGCATGGACGTAATCGAACCCGATCCCGCGGCCGCGGACCTGCTCGCTGCGCCCGTGGACCCGCCAGCCGCCTCCGTCCGGGATCCTCCCGAGCTTCTTCACGTCCACGTGGATCAGATCACCCGGATGCTCGTGCTCATACCGGTGCGCCGTTGACCGGGATGCCCGGATCACGGCCCCGGTGACGGGGTCCAACCATGCCAACGGCGGCGCCCCGTGCCGGCGCAGGATCCGGGAGATCGTACGGGATGGAACACCTGTCACCGGCGCCAGCCGCGCAGGACCCGCCCGCAACTGGGCCCGCGCTTCCAGCACGGCCCGTTCCCGCTCCGGGCTCGTTCGCCTCGGTACTGACCGGGGCCGCGATGACCGATCCGTCAGCCCTCGCAGCCCCTCGGCACGGAACCGGTTCACCCATCGATGCGCGCACTGCCGCGACACCCCCAGCTCCCGCGCGACGTGCGCGACCGGCCGACGATCCTCCACCACCCGCCGCACGAGGAGAACCCTCCCGTGAACCGTCAGACGAGCATTACCGTGGGACATCGAGGCCTCCTGGCGATGGTTGAACTGAACAGCTCCATCAAGCCAGGAGGCCTCTTCACACGCCCCGAAGTGTCACCAACGTCACGGCCGGGTACAGCTAGACCGCGATCAAGGAGAGAACATGCACATCGGACTCGTCGGACTCGGCAAGATGGGCGCCCGCATGCGCGCGCGCCTCGAGGCGAACGGCATCGAGGTGACCGGATACGACACCAACCCCGACGTCTCCGACGTGGCCACCCTCGACGACCTCGCCGCCGCGCTGCCCACCCCCCGCCTCGTCTGGGTCATGGTCCCGGCCGGCAAGGTCACGCAGAACGTGGTGGGCGACCTCGCGCGGATCCTGGAGCCGGGCGACCTCGTGATCGACGGCGGCAACTCCAAGTTCACCGACGACTTCGCGCACGCGGGACTGCTCAAGGACAAGGGCATCGACTTCGTCGACGCCGGCGTCTCGGGCGGCGTCTGGGGCCTCGAGAACGGCTACGGCCTCATGGTCGGCGGACCCGTCGAGCAGGTCCAGCGCGCGATGCCCGTCTTCGACGCGCTCCGTCCCGAGGGACCCCGCGAGGAGGGCTTCGTCCACGTCGGCGACTCCGGCGCCGGGCACTACGCGAAGATGGTCCACAACGGCATCGAGTACGCCATGATGCAGTCGTTTGCCGAGGGCTATGAGCTCCTCGCGGCGCGCAAGGACATCATCAAGGACGTCACGGGCACGTTCGAGGCATGGCAGCGCGGCACGGTCGTCCGCTCCTGGCTGCTCGAGCTCCTGGTCAAGGCGCTCAAGGAGGACCCGGGCTTCGAGGACATCGAGGGCTTCGTGCAGGACTCTGGCGAGGGCCGCTGGACCATCGAGGAGGCGCTTGACAACGCCGTCCCGATGCCCGCCATCAGCGCGTCGATCTTCGCGCGCTTCTCCTCCCGCCAGGAGGACTCCCCGGCCATGAAGGCCGTCGCGGCGCTGCGCAACCAGTTCGGCGGCCACTCGGTGCAGAAGAAGTCCTGACCACCGGATGATCGTCCGTCACCTCTCCCTGGGTGACTTCCGCAACTACACCCGCGCGGACGTCGCGCTCCTGCCCGGTGCCACCCTCTTCGTGGGGAGCAACGGGCAGGGCAAGACGAACCTGGTGGAGGCGCTGGGCTTCCTGAGCACGCTCGGGTCGCACCGCGTCTCCACCGATCAGGCGCTCGTCCGGCAGGGCGCGGAGTCCGCGGTGATCCGGGCGCTGCTCCAGCACGCGGGGCGCGAGCTCCGGGTCGAGGTGCAGATCAACCGCTCGGCCGCGAACCGGGCGCAGGTGAACGGCACGGCGACCAAGACGCGCGAACTGCCGCGGTACTTCTCGAGCGTGCTGTTCGCCCCCGAGGACCTGGCGCTCGTGCGCGGCGATCCGTCGGGTCGGCGCCGGCTGCTCGACCAGCTGCTCGTGCTGCGCACGCCTCGGCTCGCCGGGGTCCTGTCGGACTACGACCGGGCGTTGAAGCAGCGCAACACCTTGCTCAAGTCGGCGCGTGCACGCGGGATGAAGGCCGACCAGTTGAGCACGCTCGACATCTGGGACGAGCGCCTCGTCGCGATCGGCTCGCAGATCATCGCGGCGCGCGGTGCGCTGGTGGAGTCCCTCCAGCCGGAGCTGGCGCGCGCGTACCTGGCTGTTGCGGGATCCGACCACGGCCCGTCGGCGCGACCGGAGTTGAGCATCCTCGCGGACGACCCGGGGGAGGACGACGTCGCGGACGAGACCGGGGCACGCGATGGAGGGCGCTTCACGCGGACCGAAGACGTCGTTCCCGTCTTCACCGCCGCCATCGCGCGGATGCGACCCCGAGAGCTCGAGCGGGGGCTGACCCTGGTGGGCCCGCACCGCGACGATGTGCTCTTCCGGCTCAACGGGTTACCGGCGAAGGGCTACGCCAGCCACGGTGAGTCGTGGTCGTTCGCTCTCGCGATCAAGCTGGCGTCGGCGGAGCTGCTGCGGCGCGACTCGCAGACGGGGGACCCCGTGCTGATCCTGGACGACGTCTTCGCGGAGCTGGACCAGGCCAGGCGCGGGCGGCTCGCGGAGGCCGTCACCGGGTTCGAGCAGGTGCTCATCACCGCCGCCGTGTTCGAGGACGTGCCCGAGCACCTGGCGGCCAACGCCGTGCACATCCGGGCCGGCGCGATCGTCGAGTCGCCGACGCCGGCCTCGGCCTCCGAGCCGGCGTCGCCCGGCGAGGACGGGGGAGCGGCGTGATCCCCCGCGCACCCGACGGCGGTCCGATGCCCGAGTCGGAGGCGGTGGCCGTCTACCGCCGGTTCCGCCGCGTGTTCGGCGACGCGTCCGTGCGTTCTCCCTCCGCGCGGAAGCGCCGTGAGCAGAAGGCGGGCAGCTCGCCGTTCCAGCCCGGGCGGGATCCCGACTCCCTGGGGAACGTGATGGACTCGCTCACCTCGCGGATGGGCTGGACGTCCTCCCTCTCGCAGGCCGAGCTCATGGCGGCATGGACGACCATCGCCGGCGAGGAGACGGCCGTGCACTCGTCCCCCGTCGGCATCGAGGACGGCCTCCTGACGGTCGAGTGCGAGTCGACGGCGTGGGCGACGCAGCTCCGGCTCATGCGCGTGGAGATCACGACGCGGATCGCCGAGCGCTTCCCCGACGCGGGCATCCGGTCGATCCGCTTCCAGGGGCCGAACGCCCCGTCCTGGAAAAAGGGTCCCAGGTCGATCCCAGGGCGGGGCCCGCGCGATACCTACGGCTAGGGAGGCGAATCAAGGTCACCCCCGTCGCGAAAGCGCCGCAGCGGGCCGGATAGGAGGTGCGGAGCTTACTACTGCGATAGAATGAGGGGTCGCCCGCAGTCCAGGGACGACGGTCGGCGGATCACCTCGTGATCGGCGCGCGACCGCCGTCGGGCAGGGGCGCGTCGACGCGGCAGGAGCCACCACTTCATGACATCGGATGCCACACAGGACCTCCCCGACGACTCCACCCCCGACGAGGTGGAGGTCGAGGAGACGCACAACGACTCCGACCACATCACCCGCCAGCAGGTGAGCAACGACTACGGCGCCAACGAGATCCAGGTGCTCGAGGGCCTCGAGGCCGTGCGCAAGCGCCCCGGCATGTACATCGGATCCACCGGACCCCGAGGACTGCACCACCTGGTGAGCGAGATCGTCGACAACTCCGTCGACGAGGCCCTCGCCGGGTTCGCCAGCGACATCCAGATCACGATGCGCAAGGACGGCGGCATCCGCGTCGTCGACGACGGCCGCGGCATCCCGGTCGACATCCACCCGGTCGAGGGCATCTCCACGGTCGAGCTCGTGCTCACCAAGCTGCACGCCGGCGGCAAGTTCGGCGGCGGCGGATACGCGGTGTCGGGTGGCCTGCACGGCGTCGGCAGCTCCGTGGTGAACGCGCTGTCGGAGCGCCTCGACGTCGAGGTCCGCCGCCAGGGTGCGGTCTGGCGCCAGAGCTTCACCATCGGCGTGCCGGACGCACCCCTGGAGAAGGGCGAGGGATCCACCGAGACCGGCACGACCATCACCTTCTGGCCCAGCCGCGAGATCTTCGAGACCGTCGAGTTCGACTACGACACCCTGCGCGCGCGCTTCCAGCAGATGGCGTTCCTTAACAAGGGCCTCGCCCTCACGCTGCACGATGAGCGCGAGGAGGACGGCGCCGAGCACCGCACCGAGAAGTTCCTGTACGAGCGGGGCCTCGTCGACTACGTCGAGCACCTCGTGAAGGCGAAGAAGACCGAGGTCGTCAACGCCGACGTCATCGCCTTCGAGTCCGAGGACACGGTCAAGAAGATCAGCCTCGAGGTCGCGATGCAGTGGACCACCTCCTACACGGAGAGCGTCCACACGTACGCGAACACCATCAACACGCACGAGGGCGGCACGCACGAGGAGGGGTTCCGCGCGGCGCTCACCACGCTCGTCAACCGCTATGCGCGCGAGAACAAGCTGCTGCGTGAGAAGGACGAGAACCTCACCGGCGACGATGTCCGCGAGGGCCTCACCGCCGTGATCTCCGTGAAGCTCGGCGAGCCGCAGTTCGAGGGCCAGACGAAGACGAAGCTCGGCAACACCGAGGCCAAGGCCTACGTGCAGCGCATCGTCGGACAGCAGCTGGGCGACTGGCTCGAGAAGAACCCCTCGCAGGCGAAGGACATCATCCGCAAGGGGATGCAGGCCTCGCAGGCGCGTCTCGCCGCCCGCAAGGCGCGCGAGCAGACCCGGCGCAAGGGGCTGCTCGAGTCGGGCGGCATGCCCGGCAAGCTCAAGGACTGCCAGAGCAAGGACCCGGCGTTCAGCGAGGTGTTCCTCGTCGAGGGCGACTCCGCCGGCGGATCCGCGGTGCAGGGCCGCAACCCCACGACGCAGGCGATCCTGCCGCTGCGGGGCAAGATACTCAACGTCGAGAAGGCCCGCCTCGACCGCGCGCTGCAGAACAACGAGGTCCAGTCGATGATCACCGCGTTCGGCGCGGGCATCGGCGAGGACTTCAACGCCGAGAAGGTCAGGTACCACAAGATCGTGCTGATGGCCGACGCCGACGTCGACGGCCAGCACATCACGACCCTGCTGCTCACCCTGCTGTTCCGCTACATGCGGCCGCTCATCGAGCTCGGCTACGTGTACCTCGCGCAGCCGCCGCTGTACCGGCTCAAGTGGTCGAACGCGGAGGACCAGTACGTGTACACGGACGCGGAGCGCGACGCCCTGCTGATCCACGGGCAGCAGAACGGCAAGAAGCTGCCGAAGGACAACGGCATCCAGCGCTACAAGGGCCTCGGCGAGATGGACTACAAGGAGCTGTGGGAGACCACCATGGATCCCGCCACGCGCACGCTCATGCAGGTGACCCTCGACGACGCGGCGGGCGCCGACGAGGTGTTCTCGACGCTCATGGGCGAGGACGTCGAGTCCCGCAGGAGCTTCATCCAGCGCAACGCCAAGGACGTCAGGTTCCTCGACATCTGATCGACCGGGCGGCGGCTCGGCCCCACGCTGACCGCCGCCCCATGCCGACCCCACGATCCACCGACCTCTGAACGGGACCTCCATGGCCGACGACAACACTCCGGACGACGAGCAGGGCACGGGCGCGACCCCGGATGACGACGCGCTGCCGCAGGAGGGCGTGATGCCGGCGTCCGCCGCCGCCTCCGACTCGCTGCCCGCCGCGATCGTCGATCCCGATGCGCGCGTCGTCGTCACGCACGACCGCATCGAGCAGGTCGACCTCCAGCTCGAGATGCAGCGCTCGTTCCTCGACTACGCGATGAGCGTCATCGTCCAGCGCGCGCTTCCCGAGGTGCGCGACGGCCTCAAGCCCGTGCACCGCCGCGTGATCTACGCGATGTACGACGGCGGCTACCGCCCCGACCGCTCCTTCTTCAAGTCGGCCCGCGTGGTCGGCGAGGTCATGGGCCAGTTCCACCCGCACGGCGACTCCTCCATCTACGACGCGCTCGTACGCCTGGTGCAGCCGTGGAGCCTGCGCTACCCGCTCGCGCTCGGCCAGGGCAACTTCGGCTCCGCCGGCAACGACGGCGCCGCCGCCCCGCGGTACACCGAGACCAAGATGGCCCCGCTCGCCATGGAGATGGTCCGGGACATCACCGAGGACACGGTCGACTTCCAGGACAACTACGACGGCCGCACGCTCGAGCCGAAGATCCTGCCGTCGCGCTTCCCCAACCTGCTGGTGAACGGATCCGTGGGCATCGCGGTCGGCATGGCCACCAACATCCCGCCGCACAACCTCCGCGAGGTGGCGGCGGGTGCCCAGTGGCTGCTCGCGCACCCCGACGCGAACCGGGAGGAGCTCCTCGAGGCGCTGCTCGAGCGCATCAAAGGACCCGACTTCCCGACGGGCGCGCAGGTGCTCGGCACCAAGGGTATCCTCGAGGCGTACCGCACCGGCCGCGGATCCATCACGATGCGCGCGGTCGTCGCGGTCGAGGAGATTCAGGGCCGCGTGTGCCTCGTGGTCACGGAGCTCCCGTACCAGGTGAACCCCGACAACCTCGCGATCAAGATCGCCGAGCTCGTCAAGGACGGCAAGCTCGCCGGCGTCGCCGACATCCGCGACGAGACCTCGGGCCGCACCGGCCAGCGCCTCGTCATCGTGCTGAAGCGCGACGCGGTCGCGAAGGTCGTGCTGAACAACCTCTACAAGCACACGCAGCTGCAGGAGAACTTCGGCGCCAACATGCTGGCGATCGTCGACGGGATCCCGCGCACGCTCGCGCTCGACGGCTTCATCTCCGCCTGGGTCGACCACCAGATCGACGTCATCGTCCGACGCACGCAGTACCGGCTCAACGAGGCCGAGGCACGCGCCCACATCCTGCGCGGCTACCTCAAGGCGCTCGACGCGCTCGACGACGTCATCGCCCTCATCCGCCGGTCGGAGACCGTCGAGGTCGCCCGCAGCGGCCTCATGAAGCTCCTCGACATCGACGAGCTGCAGGCCAACGCCATCCTCGAGATGCAGCTGCGCCGGCTGGCCGCGCTCGAACGCCAGAAGATCCAGGACCAGGCGGCCGAGCTCGAGCAGCGCATCGCCGAGTACAAGCACATCCTGGCGACGCCCACCGTGCAGCGCGAGATCATCAGCACCGAGCTGCAGGAGATCACCGACAAGTACGGCGACGACCGGCGCACGGAGATCATGCTCGGCTTCGACGGCGACATGAGCATGGAGGACCTCATCCCCGAGGAGGAGATGGTGGTCACGGTCACGCGCGGCGGGTACATCAAGCGCACGCGCATCGACAACTACCGCAGCCAGCACCGCGGCGGCAAGGGCGTGCGGGGCGCCCAGCTCCGGGCGGACGACGTGGTCGAGCACTTCTTCGTCACCACGACGCACCACTGGCTCCTCTTCCTCACGGACAAGGGGCGCGTGTACCGCGCCAAGGCATACGAGCTGCAGGAGGCCGGCCGCGACGCCAAGGGCCAGCACGTCGCGAACCTGCTCGCCATGCAGCCGGATGAGGAGATCCAGCAGGTCCTCGACATCCGCGACTACCAGGTGGCCCAGTACCTCGTGCTCGCCACCCGCGACGGCCTGATGAAGAAGACGGCGCTCACGGAGTACGACACGAACCGCACGGGCGGCATCATCGCGATCAACCTCCGCGACGGCGACGCGCTCGTCTCGGCGCTGCTGGTGGACGAGGACGACGATCTGCTCCTCGTGTCGCGCAAGGGCATGTCGCTGCGGTTCTCGGCCGACAACCAGGCGCTGCGTCCCATGGGCCGGTCGACCTCCGGTGTGAAGGGCATGACGTTCCGCGGGGACGACACGCTGCTCAGCGCATCCGTCGTGGGCGAGCAGGGCTACGTGTTCGTCGTGACCGAGGGCGGCTTCGCGAAGCGCACCGCCGCGGACCAGTACCGCGTGCAGAACCGGGGCGGCATGGGCATCAAGGTCGCCAAGCTGCAGGATGCCCGAGGCGATCTCGCGGGGGCCCTCATCGTCGGCGAGGAGGACGAGATCCTCGTCGTGCTCGCCAGCGGCAAGGTGGTACGGTCTGTCGTGGCCGAGGTCCCGGCGAAGGGCCGCGACACCATGGGTGTCGTGTTCGCCCGGTTCGCGGACGACGACAGGATCATCTCCCTGGCCAAGAACTCCGAACGCAACCTGGTGGTCCCCGAAGCTGCGCCCGACGCGTCCGACGGTACCGCTGCTGGAAAGGGAACACCCGATGAGTAGTGTCGCCGAGAAGCTCGCGAAGAAGTCGTCGCGAGCCACCACCACCAAGCAGGTGCGTCTCAAGCTCGTGTACGTCGACTTCTGGTCGGCGCTGAAGCTCGCGTTCCTCTTCTCCGTGGTGCTCGGCATCATCACCGTCGTGGCGACGTTCCTCATCTACGTCGTCCTGCAGACCACGAACGTGTTCGGCACGGTCGACCAGCTGTTCCAGGAGGTCTCCGGATCCGCGGACTTCTCCCTGCAGGACGTCTTCGGCCTGGGACAGGTGCTCGGGTTCGCCATCGTGGTGGCCGTCCTCAACATCGTCGTCGGCACCGTGCTTGGCGCCGTGGCCGCGCTGCTGTACAACCTCAGCGTGCGCATCACGGGTGGCGTCCTCGTCGGCTTCACCAACGCGTAGCCGATTGGGAGAAACGGGCAGGCGTACGGTAACGTGTACCTGCCCGATGGGGATATAGCTCAGTTGGTTAGAGCGCTTCACTGATAATGAAGAGGTCCCAGGTTCAAATCCTGGTATCCCCACCAACACCCCCGGATCCGCATGATCCGGGGGCAAGGCGGGAAACGAGCCGGTAGATCGTCAAGCGGTCCGAGGCTCGCCAATCGGGGTCATAGCTCAATTGGTAGAGCGCCTGCTTTGCAAGCAGGAGGTCCGGGGTTCGATTCCCCGTGACTCCACATCACACCCGACACCGGGTCACGCTCCAGCTGGGGCCCTGCTTCCACTGGCTCGTCGCCGCGGACAGCCGTTCATCCGAGGGTCGTATCGCGGCGTCGCCGGAACGACGAAGGCCCGGGCACCTTTCGGTGGCCGGGCCTTCGTCGGATCCCGAGGGATCGAGGAGCGGTGATCAGCTCGCGGGCTGGTCCTTCGCGGTCGCGTCGACGGCCTCGGGCTCGTCGTCGGCGATCCACAGGTCGTCGTCCGCGCGGAACGTCTGGTACAGCGCATAGCCGACGCCGCCGACCACGACGACGCCGAGCGCGATGAGGGCGACGCCGCCGAAGCCGAGGCCCTTCTTCGCGGGAGCCACCTGCGGGACGTAGCGGCCCACATAGGAGCGGCCGTTGTCGACGTAGTGCTTGCCGAACTCCTGCGCCTTCGAGGAGACCTTGCCGGCCTTCTTGACCGCGTCCTGCACCTGCTTGCTGTTGCGGATGCCCTCGGTCGCGGCGACCGCGGATCCGGCGGCACCGGCGACGGCCGGCAGGACGGTGTGCGTGAAGCCCTTGTAGGCCGAGTCGGCCGCGGCGCGGACGCGCTCGGCGCCGGCCTCGTAGCTGGGACGGATGTGGTCGTCGACGCCGCGCTTGACGGCGGGGACGACGTGCTGGTCGGAGAGCTTGCGGGCGGTGTGTGCGGCCTCGGCCACGACGACGTTGGCCCGGTCGAGGACCTCGCGCTGCTCCTTGAGGACGGCGGCCGCGTGGGTGCGGAGCTTCGCCAACTCCTTCTTGTTCTTGCGTGACAGACCCAAGGGGACCTCCATCGGTGTGATTTCGCCAGGAATCCCAGTCTGGCACGGGTGCCTCCGCGGGCAAACACGACGGAGCCTGTGCGTCCGCCGAGTCCCAGCTCCGCCGTGAGACCATTGCCCCATGTCTGCGCACACTCACGTCGCCACCATGACGACCAACCACGGCACCATCGTCCTCAATCTCTTCGGGTCCCACGCGCCCCAGACCGTCGAGAACTTCGTCGGCCTCACCACGGGCGAGAAGGAGTGGACCCACCCCCAGACCGGCAAGAAGTCGACCGACCCTCTCTACGACGGCGTCGTCTTCCACCGCATCATCAAGGACTTCATGCTCCAGGGCGGCGACCCGCTCGGGCAGGGCACCGGCGGTCCCGGTTACCAGTTCGACGACGAGATCAGCCGCGACCTCGACTTCAGCAAGCCCTACATCCTCGCCATGGCGAACGCCGGCACGCAGGGCGGCCGCGGCACGAACGGCTCGCAGTTCTTCATCACGACGGCGCCCACCACGTGGCTCCAGGGCAAGCACACGATCTTCGGCGAGGTCGCCGACGACGCGTCCAAGAAGGTCGTCGACGCGCTCAACGCGGTCCCGACCGACGGCCGCGACCGTCCCCGCGAGGACGTCGTGATCGAGAGCGTCACCGTCGAGAAGGTCTGATGACCGACTCACCCCGTACGGCGGCCGACCGCTGCTACCGGCACCCCGACCGGCAGAGCTTCGTGCTGTGCCAGCGATGCGGGCGGACCATCTGCCCCGAGTGCCAGACGCCGGCCGCCGTCGGGGTGATCTGCCCCGAGGACATGAAGGAGCAGCGCCGCACCGCTCCTCGCTCCCGGGCATCCTTCGTCACGCGGATGACGCGGAGCTCCGCGCCCGTGGTGACGTACGGGATCATGGCCGTCTGCGCCGTGGTCTGGATCCTGCAGGTGCTGCCCGTCGTCGGCGACTACGTGACCACGTCGCTGTGGTTCGCGCCTGTCTACGGCAGCGTCGCCTCCGGTGACTACGAGCCGTGGCGGATGCTCACGAGCGCGTTCACGCACTCGCCGTCGAGCATCCTTCACATCGTCTTCAACATGCTGTCGGTCTTCGTCTTCGGCCGCGTCCTCGAGCCCATGCTCGGACGCGCCCGCTTCCTCGCCCTCTTCCTCATCTCGGCGCTCGGCGGTTCCCTCGCCGTCGAGGTCATCGGCTCCGCCATGGGCGAGCCGCTGCAGGCCGTGGTCGGCGCATCCGGCGCGATCTTCGGGCTCATGGGCGGCTACTTCGTGCTCGCCCGCAAGCTGGGCGGCAACGTGGGCCCTCTCCTCGGCATCATCGCGATCAACCTGTTGCTCGGCTTCGTCGTGCAGGGCGTCTCCTGGCAGGCCCACGTCGGCGGCCTGGTGACGGGAGCGCTCGTGGCGATCGTGCTCCTGCGCACGCGGGACGCCCGCCAGCGCGGCGCGCAGATCGGCTCCCTGGCGGGCCTCACCGTCGCGATCCTGATCGCGGGCGCCGTCTTCCCCGTCGGCCTCTGACCGGCCCGTTCGTACCTCTGCCGCCTCACGCGAGCGGCCTTCTCGGCGTGCCCTCGCGCCGCGCATCCGCGTACCTGCGCGGCGGAGCCTAGTTATCCACAGGCCAGTCCACAGTGGGGATAGTTACACGCGTGTGATTAGCGGCCGAGCGGGAGGGGGTCCGGAGGAGCCTGGACGGAGTCGGCGTCCGGAAGATCCCGACACCCATGCGCTTCCGCGGGTAACCCGCGCTGACGGTGCGCGGCGGGGCACGGGCCTTCCGCGTTCTCCACAGGTGTGGAGCGTTGTGCACAGGGTGTCTGTGGACAACGCCTGGCGCGCGCGTGCGCGCTGCCGGGAAGCAGAAGAGCCCGTCACCAGCGGATGGTGACGGGCTCTCGTGATTGCGCTGCGGTCAGCGCCACCTGGTGGTCATGAGGAAGCCGACCAGGATGAGGCCGAAGCCGATGAGGATGTTGCCGACGCCGAGGTCGGGGATGGGGAACGCGTTGAGGCTCACGTAGTACACGATGAGCCACGCGAGCCCGACGAGCATGAAGCCGAACATGATGGGCTTGAACCACACGGGGTTCGGGGCGTCCTCGTCGTGCACGCGTTCCTGGCGGGAGGGTCTCGTCGTCTTGTCGCGGGCCATGCGGCGATTCTAGCCGTACCCTCCTCCACCGGGCCGGGAGGATGCCCGGCTCCACGGGCCGCCCCTGGCGGCGTCCCGCCCATGTGCGCCGCCTACAATCGGCACATGAGCGCTCAGGACCCCGCCCCCTCCCGCCGCGCGACGCGGCGCCGCGGCAGGCGGGGCGATGCGCTCCTCGGCACGATCGGCGTGCTCGGCGAGCTGCTCCTCACGGCCGGCGTGCTCATCATGCTGTTCCTCGGATGGCAGCTCTGGTTCAACGACATCGTGGTCAGCAGCGGCCAGCGCGACCAGGCGCTGGAGAACAGCCGGAGCTGGGCCACGGCCGCGCCGGACGCGGCGGCCTCCCCCGACCCGGCGGCGTCGCCTGCAGCGCCGGGTGACCCCGTCATCACGACCGCCCCCTCGTCGGATGCCACCGACTTCGGCAACATCTACATCCCGCGGTTCGGCTCCGACTACGTGGTGCCGGTCGCCACCGGGGTGGGCCTCGGCAACGTGCTCAACCTCGGCAAGATCGGGCACTACCGCGAGACGCAGATGCCCGGCCAGGTGGGCAACTTCGCGGTCGCCGCCCACCGCACGACGTACGGCAAGCCGTTCAACCAGATCACCGACCTGCGTGTCGGGGATGCCATCGTCGTGGAGACGCAGGACGGCTGGTACACCTACCGCTTCCGTACACTCGAGTATGTGAAGCCCACCGGAGTCGACGTGCTCGACGAGGTGCCGCAGGCACCGGACGCCCAGCCCGGGGACCGCATCCTGACGATGACGAGCTGCAACCCGCTCTTCTCCGCCGCCGAGCGCGTGGTCGCGTACAGCGTCTTCGAGTCCTGGCAGCCCCGGTCGGATGCGTCGACGCCCGCCGCGCTGGCCGGCACGTCGTTCGCGAAGGCGGGCTGAGCGTGTACGCGGCGTTCTGGCGCATCCTGCCCGGCCCGGTGTGGATCCGGCTCCTCATCGTCCTCGTGCTGCTCGCGGCCGTCCTCTTCTCCCTCGTGACCTGGGTCTTCCCCTGGGTCGACTCCATCGTCAACACCCAGGAAGTCACGGTGCATCAGTGACACGCGTCCTCGTCATCGACAACTACGACAGCTTTGTTTACACGCTCAACGGGTACCTGCAGCAGCTGGGTGCCGAGACCGTGGTCATGCGCAACGACGACCACGCGGAGGCCGACATGGCTGGCGTCATCTCGGAGTACGACGCCGTGCTCGTGTCCCCCGGGCCGGGCAAGCCTTCCGAGGCCGGGGTCTCCATCCCCACGGTGACGGCGGCCCTCGCATCCGGCACGCCGCTGCTCGGGGTCTGCCTCGGGCACCAGGCGATCGCGGAGGCCTTCGGCGCCACGGTCACCAACGCCGAGGAGCTCATGCACGGCAAGACGTCGCTCGTCACGCACGACGACGGGGACTTCTACCTGGGCGTGCCGCAGCCGTTCACGGCCACGCGGTACCACTCGCTGGCCGTCGTCGACGGGACCGTGCCGTCCGACCTGGTGGTCACGTCCCGCACCGAGGGCGGGGTCATCATGGGCCTGCGTCACGAGTCCGCGCCCATCGTCGGCGTGCAGTTCCACCCGGAGTCGGTGCTCACCGAGGGCGGCTACCGCATGCTCGGCAACTGGCTCGAAGGGGCCGGGCTCACCGGCGCCCGCGACACGTCCTCGCGACTGTCGCCGCTCGTCCGCGTGGCCTGACGGGCCCCGACGGGAGTCACCGGCCGGCAGCTGGAGTCGACCCGTCGTCCGACGGGCGCTGCTCGATCGAGGACCGGTGGCGCCGCGTGCGGATCAGCCGCGCGCGGGGTCCGGGGTCGGCGTGCCCGTGGTGGGCGCCGACGTGCTGCGCACCGCGCCCGTGCAGTAGGTGAGGCCGACCGTCGAGCGCTGGGCGACGTCCCCCGGCGGCACGGACTGCTGGCTCACCGGGGATCCGTCGGCGCGGCTGCACGAGGGGTCGCGCCGGGTGGTCACGACCAGATCCGATGCCTCGAGCAGCTTCTGCGCATCCACGAGCGGCTGGCCGAGCACGTCGGGCAGTACGACCTTGCCGTTGGACAGGATGAGCTTGACGGCGGAGCCCTGGTCGACCTGCTGGGAGGACGCCGGATCCGTCTGCATGACCAGTCCGTCAGGGACGGTCGGCGAGGACTGGCGGATGACCTCGCCCACCTTCAGGCCGACCGCCTCCAGGTTGGCGGTCGCGGTGCCCTCGTCCAGGTTCATGAGGTTCGGGACCTGGACCTCCGGCGGGCCGGAGGAGACGAACACGTCGATCTCGGTCTTGGCGGCGACGTTCTCACCGGGATCCGGGTTGGTGCGCAACACGATGCCCTCGGCGACCGATGTGCTGGCCTCCTCGCGTTCGAGGGGGACCAGGTCGGCCTCCTCGAGGGCCGCGGCTGCGCTGGAGTAGGTGGAGCCCGCGACATCGGGGACTGTGGGGCTGATGTCGGGCGGC
This sequence comes from Clavibacter sepedonicus, assembly GCF_000069225.1. Lineage (GTDB taxonomy): Bacteria > Actinomycetota > Actinomycetes > Actinomycetales > Microbacteriaceae > Clavibacter > Clavibacter sepedonicus. The sequence continues at coordinate 17,934 of NC_010407.1, forward strand.
GCGATGCTGCTGAGGCTGGTGACCCAGATGACGACGGCGATGAGGATCACGACGACCACGGTGACGCCGGCCCAGATCCACGGCACCGGCGGACGGCTCTGGGTGCGGACGGTGCGGTCGTCGTCGACGCCGAGCTGGCGTAGAGCCTGCTGCGAGGAGGAGGGGCCGGCGGGGGCGCCGAAGAGCGTGGCTCCCACGTCGTTGGTGGGCGCCTCGCGGGGGGCAAGGGTGCCGGCGGCGGCGCGATCGAGGTCGGTGCGGAAGTCGCCCGCCGTCTGGAAGCGCGCGTAGCGGTCCTTCGCCATGGCGTGCAGGACGACCTGGTCGAGCTGCAGGGAGACGGCCTCCTGCACGGTGCTCGGGGCGACGGGCGTCTCGCTGACGTGCTGGTAGGCGACGGCGACCGCGGTGTCGGCGCGGAACGGCGCCTGGCCGGTGAGCATCTCGAAGAGGACGACGCCGGCGGAGTAGAGGTCGGTGCGCGCGTCCACCGACTCGCCCTTGGCCTGCTCGGGGGAGAAGTAGCGCGCGGTGCCGAGGATGGCGGTGGTCTGCGCGATGGTGGCCGAGGTGTCGGACACGGCGCGCGCGATGCCGAAGTCCATGACCTTCACCTGGCCGGCGGGCGTGACCATGATGTTGCCCGGCTTGATGTCGCGGTGGACGACGCCCGCGCGGTGCGAGTACTCGAGGGCGGTGAGCACCTGGCCCATGATGCGGACGGCCTCGTCCGGGTCGAGCGGGCCGTCCGTGATGACGTCCTTGAGGAGGCGGCCCTCGACGCGCTCCATGACGATGAAGGGGGTCGTGTGCGATGCGCCGTCCTGGTCGGTGACGACGTCCTCGCCCGCGTCGAAGACGCGCACGATCGTGGGGTGCGACATGCGCGCGGCCGCCTGGGCCTCCTGGCGGAATCGGCTGCGGAAGGCCGGATCCTCGGCCAGGCCGCGGCGGAGCACCTTGACGGCGACGCGGCGACCGAGACGGGAGTCGACGCCCTCGAAGACGTCGGCCATGCCCCCGCGACCCAGCAGCGCCCCGACCTCGTAGCGGCCGCCCAGCACACGGGTGTCGGTCACGGACTGCCTCTCGTCGGGATCGGGATTCGGACGGAGACGAGCTTACCGGGGGTCCGCTGGGGATCCGGGCGGCTTCGCCACCCCGCGCGCGAGCTCGGTCGATCCGCCGTCGCCGGCCGCCCGGGCAACGTCGGTCAGGGGTTCCGGTGCGAGCTCGAGACGAGCGAGCGCTCGTCCGTGCGACCCGGTGCGGGCGTCGGGGCCATGCCGGTCGTGCCGCCGTTGCCGCCGCCGGTCCCCCCACCGGTGCCGCCGCCCGTGCCCTCGCCGCTGCCGCCCGGTGCGGCCTCGACGGTGACCGTGACGGTGCTGCTGTACGGCGACTCGTTCGTGCCGCAGATGGCGAGGTACTTGACGGTGAACGTGCCCGGGTTGGTGCCGACCTTGATCTCGCCCGACGTGGTCTGCGCGTTCGTCGGGTTCGTGCTGCCGCCCCAGGTGCCGCTGGCGCCCTGCGAGACGGAGTCCGCCTGGACCTGGTACCCGTTGAGCGTCTGGCCGGCGGGGCAGGAGTACGCGGGCCAGGAGATGTCCACCGTCTGGCCGGCGCGCACGTCCGTCGGGGTGACGGTCGGCGTGCCGGGCGCCGCGGTGGGCAGCGTGGGCGGCCCGTACGCCGTGATCTGGATGGTCGCGCCCTTCGCGACGCTGCCGGTGGGGGTGATGGCCGTGACGCGGCCCTCCTGGTCGCCGGACGGCGCGGCGCTGCCCGTGACGACGGTGACCTTGAGGCCGAGGGCGGTGAGCTCCCCTGTGACCGTCTTCTGGTCGCGGCCGATGTAGTCGTCGCGGTTCACGTCCACCGTGCTCGCGGTGGGCGAGGGGGTGGGGGTCGGCGAGGGTGACGCGCTCGGGCTCGGCGAGGCGCTCGTCTCGGTGGCCGCAGGGGTCGGGGCGTCGGCGTCGCGGCTGCCGAAGTACGCGAGCAGGCCGGCCACGATGGCGGCGACCACGAGGATCGCGACGACGACGAAGATCCAGATGGCGCGCTTGCGGGCTCGCGGCTCCTCGGGCTCCTCGTCGTCCGGGTCGTCGAGGAGGAAGGGATCCGCCGCACCGGCGCGCGGCGCGGAGGACGAGAGGACCGTGGTCGCGCCCGTGTCGGCGGCGCGGCGGCCGGACGGCATGAGCTGCGTGGCCTGCGTGGGCGTGCCCGGGTCGGCCAGAGCAGCGGCGCCCGCGACGGCCGCGACCGCGATGGTGGCGGTGGCGACGTCGCCGCGACGGAGCGCCTGGGCGGCGCGCGCGAGGTGCGCGGCGCTCTGCGGGCGGTCGGCCGGCTTCTTGGCGATGCACGACATGACGAGGTTGCGCACGGGCTCGGCGACGGTGACCGGCAGCTCGGGCGGCTGCTCGTTGATCTGCGCCATGGCGATGGCGACCTGCGACTCGCCCGTGAAGGGGCGGCGTCCGGCCAGGCACTCGTACGCGACGATGCCCATCGAGTAGACGTCGGTGGACGGCGACGCCGGGTGCCCGCTCGCCTGCTCGGGGGAGAGGTACTGCACGGTGCCCATGACCTGGCCGGTGGCGGTGAGCGGCACCTGGTCGGCGATGCGCGCGATGCCGAAGTCGGTGATCTTCACGCGGCCGTCGGGCGTGATGAGCAGGTTGCCCGGCTTGATGTCGCGGTGGACGAGCCCGGCCTGGTGCGCGGCGTGGAGCGCCAGGGCGGTCTGGGAGATGATGTCGAGCACCTTGTCGGTGGAGAGCACCCGCTCGCGCTCGAGGATGGTGGAGAGCGCCTCGCCGGGCACGAGCTCCATCACGAGGAAGGCGCTGCCGTCCTCCTCGCCGTAGTCGAAGACGTTGGCGATGCCCTCGTGGTTGACGAGCGCGGCGTGGCGGGCCTCGGCGCGGAAGCGCTCGAGGAACCCGGGGTCGCCGAGGTACTCGTCCTTGAGGATCTTGATGGCGACCTTGCGTCCGATGACGAGGTCGGTGGCCTCCCACACCTCGCCCATGCCGCCGATGGCGATGCGATCGCCCAGCTGGTAACGCCCTCCGAAGGTCAGTCCGCTCGTGGGTCTCATCTGTCCAGCACCGCCTCAATCACTTTCTTCGCCACGGGGGCGGCGAGGGTGTTCCCCGAGCCCGATCGTCCTCGTCCGCCGCCGTCCTCGACCAGGACCGCGACCGCCACCTTCGGCGCATCCGCCGGCGCGAAGCCGGTGAACCACAGCGTGTACGGGTCGTCGGAGCCGTTCTGGGCGGTGCCCGTCTTGCCGGCCACGTCGACGCCACTGATTCTCGCATTCGACGCGACGCCGGTCTGGACGTCGTCGATCATCATCCGGGTCATGGTGGCGGCGGTCTCCTTCGAGATCGGGTCGGCGAATCGGCTGGGGGAGAAGCCGGAGAGCTCGCTCAGGTCGGGGTTGAGCACGCTGTCGACGACGCTGGGCTTCATGACCTCGCCGCCGTTCGCGATCCCGGCCGTGACCATGGCGGTCTGCAGCGGGGTCGCGCGCACGTCGAGCTGGCCGAACGCGGACTGCGCGGTCTGGGCGTCGTCGAGGTCGGGGGAGAAGACGCTCTTGGCGCTGGCCAGGGGGACGTCGATCGACTTCCCGTAGCCGAACGCGTCGGCCATCGCCGCGATCTTCTCGGAGCCGAGCGCGATGCCGAGCTGCGCGAACGGGATGTTGCAGCTGAGGCGCAACGCGGTCGCGATGCTGACCTCGGCCTCGGGGCCGCAGGCGCCCTCGCCGGCGTTGGTGATGACCGTGCCGGTGCCGGGCAGCGTGAACGTCGGCGGGTTGGGCAGCAGCGAGTCGGGCGTGTACTGGCCGGACTCGATGGCGGCGGCCGCGGTGATGAGCTTGAACGTGGATCCGGGCGGGTTGAGGCTGTTGACGGCCCGGTTGATGAGGGGGTTCGACGGGTCCGCAAGGAGCGACGAGTAGCTCTGCTGCACGGCCGCGCGGTCGTGCGACGCCAGCGTGTTCGGGTCGTAGCCGGGCTTGGAGACCATCGCGAGGATGCGGCCGGTCTTCGGCTCGATCGCGACCACGGAGCCCTGCAGCGACCCGAGCGCGTCGTACGCCGCCTGCTGCACCTTCGGGTCGATCGTGAGCTCGACCGACGCGCCCTTCGGGTCCTGCCCGGTGAAGGTGCGCGTGAGGCTGTCGAAGAACTGCGTGCCGCTCGTGCCGCTGAGCACGTCGTTCATGGAGTCCTCGAGCCCGGTGGATCCCTGGCCGAGCGTGTAGTAGCCCGTGACCGCGCTGTAGAGGTCGGGCTGCGCGTACGTGCGGAGGAACTTGTAGCGGTCGTCGACCGGGACGGACGAGGCGATGGGCGTGCCGTCCACGAGGATCGAGCCGCGCTCCGCGGAGTAGCTCGCGATGATGGTGCGGCTGTTGCGCGGATCCGCCTGCAGCGTGGGCGCGGAGACGACCTGGATGACCGACGCCGCGACGAACAGGGCCACGAACATGGCCAGGACGAACACGGAGACGCGCTTGAGCTCGCGGTTCACGACTCGACCACCAATCGGGGCTGGTTGCGGACGGTGTCGGAGAGGCGGAGGAGCAGGGCCGCGATGATCCAGTTGGCCAGGAGCGATGATCCGCCCGCCGCCATGAACGGCGTGGTGAGGCCGGTGAGCGGGATGACGCGGGTGACGCCGCCGATGACGATGAAGACCTGGAGCGCGATGACGAACGACAGGCCGATGCCGAGCAGCTTGCCGAAGTCGTCCTGCCCGGCGAAGCCGATGCGGAAGCCGCGGGAGACGAGCAGGAGGTAGAGGGCGAGGATCGCGAAGACGCCGGTGAGGCCGAGCTCCTCGCCGAGGCTCGCGAGGATGAAGTCGCTGTTGGCGAGCGGCGTGAGGTTGGGCATGCCCTCGCCGAGGCCGCGGCCGAACAGACCCCCGTCGGCCATGCCGAACAGGCCCGTCACGAGCTGGTAGCTGCCGCCGTTCGCGTCGTACACGGCGGGGTCGAAGGGCTTCAGCCAGGCGTCGACGCGGCCGCCGACGTAGCCGAGGGTGCTCGCGCCGTACGCGCCGCCGAGGAAGAGGACCAGTCCGAGGACGACCCAGCCGATGCGGCCCGTGCTGACGTAGGTCATGACGATGAAGAGGCCGAAGTAGAGCAGCGACGTGCCGAGGTCGCGCTGGAAGACGAGGACGCTCATCGACACGGCCCAGACCAGGAGGATCGGGCCGAGGTCGCGGACGCGCGGGAAGCGCATCCCGAGCACCTTGACGCCGACCATGGACAGGCTGTCGCGCGCGGTGACGAGGTACCCGGCGAAGAAGACCGCCAGGCAGATCTTGGCGATCTCGCCGGGCTGGAACGAGAAGCCGCCGATGTGGATCCAGACGCGGGCGCCGTTGATGTTCTGGCCGAGGACCGGGAGCATCGGCAGCAGCAGCAGGATGAGGCCGACGAACATGGCGATGTAGCGGTAGCGCTGCAGCACGCGGTGGTTCTTCAGCAGCACGATGACCGCGAGCGCGCACACGATGGCGAGGCCCGACCAGACGATCTGCCGCACGGCCACGCTGTCCCAGCCGGACAGGCCGGCGGCGAGGTCGAGGCGGTAGATGGCGGCGATGCCGAGGCCGTTGAGCACGGTGGCGATGGGGAGGATGAACGGATCCGCGTCGGGCGCGAGCCAGCGCAGCGCGACGTGCATGCCGAGCACAAGCACCGCGAGGCCGGTCGCGGGGATGAAGAAGCTCTGGTCGAAGGCGCCGAGCACGCCGAGCTGCACGAGGTACAGGGCGCCGCCGTTGATGACGGAGGCCAGCACCACCAGCGCGAGCTCGAGGTTCCTGAGGCGTCGGGGCACGCGGATCCGGGGGATCCGGGGCGCGCGCTCGCGGGGGCGCGCCGGGGCGTCCGCCACGCCGGCCCTAGCCACCCGCGGCCTCCTGCAGCCGGTTGACGATCTCCTCGGCGCCCGCGAGCGAGTCGGCGTTGATGGTCTGCTCCACCTGCTGGCGGTAGAACGGCTGGAGGTCGTCGACCCGCACCTCGGTGCGGGCGTAGACGTGCGACAGCTCGATCGGGCCGATGGTCTGCTGCACGCCGTTGTAGACCGCGACCGTGCCGTCGGCCTCGCCCACGTAGTAGCGCGACTGCGTCCAGCGGTAGCCGAGGACGCAGGCGAGGACGAGGCCCGCGAGGATCAGCGCGACCCCCACCAGCCAGGTGACGCGGCGGCGGAGGGCGCGGCGCTTGTCCTCCGCGATGAGGGCCTCGAGGTACTGGTCCGACTCCGGCTCGAACTGCGCGTCGCGCGCGGCCGTGGTGGCGCGCAGCGGGTGCAGCAGCAGCGACGGGATGCGGACGGCGCGCTTCGCCGGCTCGTCGCCGAACGCGAGGGGCTGCGCCGCGGATCCGACGAGCACGGGCTCGGGCGCCGGGCGGGATGCGGCCGTCTCGTCGTCCTCGTCGAGCACGTCGACGACCACGACCGTGACGTTGTCGGGGGCGCCGTGGTCGAGCGACTCCTTCACGAGCGCGTCAGCCACGGTGTCGGGCGTGCCCGCGGCCGCGAGGATCTCGGTGATCCGCTCCTCGCTCACGTAGCTGCTGAGCCCGTCCGAGCAGAGCAGCCAGCGGTCGCCCGTGTGCGTGTCGAGGACCTGCGTGTCGACCTCGGGGGCCGCGTCGACGTCGCCGAGCACGCGCATCAGCACGGATCGGCGCGGGTGCACGAGCGCCTCCTCCGGCGTGATGCGGCCGCTGTCGACGAGGCGCTGCACGAAGGTGTGGTCGGCGGAGATCTGGCTGAGCTCGCCGCGGCGGAAGAGGTAGATGCGCGAGTCGCCGATGTGGGCGATCGCGACGTGGCGGCCGACGCGGGCCAGCGCGCTGACGGTGGTGCCCATCCCGGTGAGCTCGGAGTGCTCGAACACGGTCTCGGCGAGGAGCTGGTTGGCGGCGACGAGGCCCGCCTGGAGCGCGAACTCGGCGTCGTGCGCGGAGGCGTAGGGCTTGTCGGCCTCGACGATCCGCGTGAGGGCGACCGCGGAGGCGACGTCGCCGCCCGCGTGCCCGCCCATGCCGTCGGCGACGACGAAGAGGTCCCGCCCCGCGTAGCCCGAGTCCTGGTTGTTCGACCGGACCTTGCCCACGTGGGAGACGGCAGCGGCCTGCGTCACTGTCGTCACGCCGCTACCGCCTGAGCTCGAAGCTGGTCGCGCCGATGCGGATCGGCGTGTCGAGCGGCACCTGCGTCGGGACGCTCACGCGCTTGCCGTCGAGGAAGGTGCCGTTGGTCGAGTCGAGGTCCTGGATCATCCACTCGTCGTTCCAGAGGAGGAGCCGCGCGTGGTGGGTGGACGTGTAGTCGTCGCGGATCACGAGGCCCGACTCGCTCGAGCGGCCGATGGTGAGCGGCTCGGTGCCCAGCGGGATCTCGGTGCCGGCCTTGGCGCCCGAGGTGATGACGAGGTGGCGGGCGGTGGCGGTGGTGGCCTTCGCGCGGGACGGGACGGCACCGGAGTTGGCGCCGGACGGCATCGACGAGATGGGCGGCGGCTGCACGCCCGGCTGCGGGGAGCGGGGCGGGGCGGCGGCCGCGGCGTACGGCGACTGCGGGAACGGGGATCCGCCTGCCGTGCCCGTCTCCTCGCGCAGCTTCCGCACGCGCTGGCCGAAGAGGTCGGAGCGCAGGGCGTAGACGATGCCGAAGATGAAGAGCCACAGCACCGCGAGGAACGCGAGACGGAGGACGAGGAGGGTCAGCTCGGTCACGACGCTCCCCAGAACCCGTCGTCGTGGCGCTGGCCCCGGGTGTCGCGCCCGCCGCGCTCCTCGGTGGCCTGCGGCACGACGCGGAAGGTGATGGCGGTGCGGCCGATGCGGATCACGGACTCGGGCGGGAGCGGCGCCTTCGTGACGGGCGCACCGTTCAGCTCGGAGCCGTTCGTGGATCCGAGGTCGCGGACCTGGGCGCGGGTGCCGTCCCACGCGATCTCGACGTGGCGGCGGGACGTGCCCGGGTCGTCGACCGTGATGTCGGCGTCGCTGCCGCGGCCGATGACGGTGCGGCCGACGGGGAGCGGGTGGCGGGCGCCGGCGACGTCGACCACGGGCATCCACGTGACGCTGCCCTCGGCCGTGCGGCTGTCGATCTCGAGCACGCCCTCGGAGATGGCGTCGTCCTCGCGGAAGCCGACCTGCACCACGCCGGCGAACTGGTAGCCCTGCGACGACGCGTGCTTCTCGACCGCCTGGCGCAGCTGGTCGGTGAGCGCGGTGCCGATGCTCGCCATCCGCTCCGCGTCGGCGCGGGAGACCCGGAGGGTGAAGGAGTTGGGCACGAGGATGAGGTCGCGGTCGACGACGGCGGCGTGGGTGTCGAGCTCACGACGCAGCTGCGCGGCGATCTCCACGGGCTGCAGGCCGGACTTGAAGGTCTTCACGAAGGCGCCGTTGACGGCGCGCTCGAGGCCCTTCTCGAAGTTGTCCAGGATTCCCACGTGTGATCCGTCCTCGCGCGGTCCTTCCGCGGATGAATAGGGAGATCGTAGCCAACTCGCGAGGCGTCGCCCTGGACACCGGCACCGCGAGGGGTGCGGATCGCCCGCGGGAAGGGGCGACGGGGGCCCGGGCGGCGCGGGATCGGCTCCGGGCCGTGATAATGTCGTCCGGTTGGCGCGAGTGGCGGAATTGGTAGACGCGCACGGTTCAGGTCCGTGTGTCCGTGAGGACGTGGGGGTTCAAGTCCCCCCTCGCGCACCAGCACTGGAGGCCCCCGGGATCACCCGGGGGCCTCTTCGCGTCCCACCGCGCGATGGGGCCCAGCCGATCGGCGGACGGGCACAGCCGATGGGCGGGCCGATCGGATCCCCAGGCGGATGCCCCGGCGCGCTCGCGCTCCGCACACTGGGGACGTGACGCACCCGACGCTCGCCCCCGATGCCCGTCCGCCCGCCGTCGACCCCGCGGATCGTCCGCCCGTCGACCCCGCCGGGACCGCGGCGCCCGGTGCTCGCGGCGCCGTCCGGGGCGCGATCCGCGTCGTCGGCCGCGTGATCGCCCGCCACCCGGTCGCGATCCTCGCGGTACCCGCCGGCAGCGCGTGGATCGGCCTCATGGCCGGCCTCGGCGAGCTCGCGCACCCGGCCGCCACCGCCATCGGCGTGGCGGTCACCGTCCTGGTGCTGGGCTGGTCGGAGAGCCGCATCGGGATCCTCCGCACGGCGCTCGTCGCCGCCCTCGGCTCGCTGGCGCCCGTCGCCGTCTCCTCCCTCCTCCTCGCCGCGGGCGTCGCGCTCGGCGACCTCTACTCGCAGATCGACGCGGCCGACCGGCTGTGGGCGCCGTCCGTCGTGCTGGTCGCGGTCGCCGCCGCTGCCAGCCGGGGTCTCGCGCCCGCCCATCGCGACGGCCTCCGCGCCGCGCTGCTCGCGGCGGTCCTCGCGGGGCTGCTCGCGGGCGGTCACGGGGTCGACCTCACACGCGGCGTCGCGCTCCTCATCGGGCTCGGCCTCGGCCGGATCCTCGTGCCGCTGTCCGCCCGCCCCGCCTGGCACGACCGGACGGCGTCGAGCGCGCGCGTCGTCGCCGCCACCGTGCTCGGCACGGTGACGCTCAGCTGGTGGATCGCCGCGGTCTCGGGCGACGCGATCGGCGTGCTGGGCGCGATGGGGTCGCTGCTCGACCCCGGCCCCACGGTGGCGGTGCTGTGCGTCCTGATCCTCGCCGTCGCGCTCCTCCTCCGCGGCCGGCGGCTCGGGCTCGTGCTCGGGATCGCGGCGCTGCTGCTCGTGACCGGTCTGCTCGCCTGGTACGACACGGTGATCCCGCTCGCCGAGGACTGGTTCGCCTTCCCCGTCGACTCGTGGATCGACGTCGAGCTGCCCCCGCTGGTGCTGACCACGTGGCTGGTGCCGGCGGCGGCGCTCGCGGTGCTGTTCGCCCGCCGCCGGTCGTTCGCCCGGCGCCCGTCCGCCGAGGGGCGTCCCGCCGGGCGCGACCGGGTCCTCGCGCAGCTGGCGCGGTCCGACGCGGGATCCCTGGGCTTCATGGGCACGTGGTCCGGCAGCAGCCACTGGTTCGCGGCCGACGACGGCGACCCGACCGTCCGCGGCGCCGTCGCGTACCGCGCCGCGCACGGGGTGGCCCTCACGGTGTCGGATCCCCTGGCCTCCGCCGACGACGCGCCCGCGACGATCCGCGCCTTCGCCCGGCACTGCTCGGCCCGCGGCCTCGTCCCCGCGTTCTACAGCATCCACTCCCGCCACCTGCCGGTCTTCGCCGAGCTCGGCTGGAGCATCACGCCGGTGGCGGAGGAGGCCGTGATCGACCTCGCGGGCTTCTCCACGTCGGGCAAGCGCCGACAGGACCTGCGCACGGCCGCCAACCGCGCGGCTCGCGACGGCGTCGACGCGCTCTGGGGCACCTACCGCGGCCTGCCGGACGACCTGCGCCGCGCCGTCGACGCGCTCAGCGGCGACTGGGCCGACGCGAAGGCGCTGCCCGAGATGGGCTTCACGCTCGGAGGCCTGCGCGAGCTCGACGACCCCGAGGTGCGGATGCTCCTCGCGGTCGACGCCGCCGGTCGCGTGCACGGCGTCACCAGCTGGCTGCCGGTCTTCCGCGACGGGCGGCTCGTCGGCCGCACGCTCGACGTGATGCGACGCGGCGCCGATCCGATGCCCGGCGTGATGGAGTTCCTCATCGCGACCGCGGCCCGCGCCTTCCAGGCGGAGGGGCTCGAGACGCTGAGCCTCTCCGGCACGCCGCTCGCGGGCGTCGGGGAGATGCGGTCCGCTGGCGCGGTCGACCGGATCGTGGCGCGCCTGCTCACGGCGACCGGCCGCGTGCTCGAGCCGTCCTACGGCTTCACCTCGCTCCTGCGGTTCAAGGCCAAGTTCGACCCGCGCTACGAGACGCTCTGGCTCGCGTGCCCCACGGCGGCGGACCTCGCGCCGATCGGGCGCGCGCTGACGGCGGCGTACGTGCCGACCCTGCGGATCCGCCAGCTCGCGGGCGCGCTGCGGGCGGCACGCGGCGATGCCCGGGCCCGTCGTCGGGCGGCCAGGTCGGCGAGGCGTGCGGCACGGGGCGCTAGCTGTACTGGGTCATGACGTTGGTGACACTCGGGCCGCGGGCGTGAGCCCGTGGCTCGAGTGGATCCGTTCAGTGTTGTAGTGCTCGATGAAGGGGTCAAGCGCGTCGGCGCGGTGTTGGTTGCTGGTGAAGGGTTGCCGGTAGGCCCACTCGGTCGCGAGGGTCCGGTTGAAGCGCTCGACCTTGCCGTTCTGCCAGGGGCAGTGCGGGCGGATGAACTTCTGCCGCGCGCCCAGGTCCTGGACGGCGTTCTTGAACGCGGTCGAGTGCCGGTAGGCGAACGCGTTGTCCGTGATGACCCGCTCGATCCGGGTGATCCCATGCCCGGCGAAGTACGCCGCTGCGCGGGTCAGGAACCCGGCCGCGGTCGCGCCTTTCTCATCGGGATGGATCTCCGCGTAGGCGAGACGGGTGTGGTCATCGACCGCGGCATGGACGTAATCGAACCCGATCCCGCGGCCGCGGACCTGCTCGCTGCGCCCGTGGACCCGCCAGCCGCCTCCGTCCGGGATCCTCCCGAGCTTCTTCACGTCCACGTGGATCAGATCACCCGGATGCTCGTGCTCATACCGGTGCGCCGTTGACCGGGATGCCCGGATCACGGCCCCGGTGACGGGGTCCAACCATGCCAACGGCGGCGCCCCGTGCCGGCGCAGGATGCGGGAGATCGTACGGGATGGAACACCTGTCACCGGCGCCAGCCGCGCAGGACCCGCCCGCAACTGGGCCCGCGCTTCCAGCACGGCCCGTTCCCGCTCCGGGCTCGTTCGCCTCGGTACTGACCGGGGCCGCGATGACCGATCCGTCAGCCCTCGCAGCCCCTCGGCACGGAACCGGTTCACCCATCGATGCGCGCACTGCCGCGACACCCCCAGCTCCCGCGCGACGTGCGCGACCGGCCGACGATCCTCCACCACCCGCCGCACGAGGAGAACCCTCCCGTGAACCGTCAGACGAGCATTACCGTGGGACATCGAGGCCTCCTGGCGATGGTTGAACTGAACAGCTCCATCAAGCCAGGAGGCCTCTTCACACGCCCCGAAGTGTCACCAACGTCATGGCCGAGTACAGCTAGCCTCGGCCACGCGGGGGACCGGGGCGGCGCGACCGGCGGCGGCGGATCCACCGGCGGGAGGCGGGACGCGTGATCGAGGCAGCGGGCGCGGTCGACGGCAGCTCCTCGGCGGAGGCCGTCGTGAGCGTGGTCGTGATCGACGACGAGTCGCTCGTGCGATCCGGCATCGCGATGGTGCTGGGCGCCAGCCCGCGGATCGCCGTGCGCGCGGCTGTGTCGAGCGACACGGCCGTCGCGACCGTGCGGGAGCACGCGCCCGACGTGGTGCTGCTCGACATCCGGATGCCCGCGCCCGACGGCCTCACGATCCTCGCCGAGCTCATGGCCGAGCCCCGCCCGCCGGCGGTCGCCATGCTCACCACCTTCGACACCGACGACCAAGTGCTCGAGGCCCTGCACCGCGGCGCGTCGGGCTTCCTCCTGAAGGACACGGATCCGGAGCAGCTCGCCCGGCACGTGCTCACGCTCGCGTCCGGCGGGATCGTGCTCGCGCCGGGGCTCCGACCCGGGCGCCTCTTCCGCTCGCGGGAGGACGACGCCGAGCGCGCGCGGGTCGCCCGGCTCGGCGACCGCGAGCTGGTCGTGCTGAAGGCGCTCGCGCGCGGCCTGTCGAACGCGGAGATCGTCGCGGCGAGCGGGCTCACGCTCGGCACGGTGAAGGAGACGGTCAGCTCGATCGTGCAGGCGCTCGGGGTCCGCACGCGGGTCGAGGCGGCCGTCGTCGCCGACCGCGCCGGCCTCGTGCCGCGGCGGTGAGCCGGCGATGCGCGTGAGCGGGAGGGCGCCCGCCTCGGGCGACGCGACGGATCCCGACGCCCTCGACGCGACCGCTCCCGGCGTCCGGCCCGCCGCCGCCCGTGCGCGCGCGGCGCTCGTCGACCTGCTGGTGGCGGGGATCGCCACGGCCCTGTCCTCCGGGTTCCTCTCGGCCTCGCAGTCGTCGGGGGAGGTCGCCGCGGGGATCGCCGCCTGCCTCGGCCTCCTGCTCCGCCGCCGCTGGCCGTGGCTGAGCGTGCTGGCCGCGCTGCCCGCCTTCTCCGTCAGCATCGCGTACGTGCCGCTCATGATCGCCCTGTTCGACCTCGGCCTCTCGCGTGCGCCGCGGTGGCAGGTCACGGTCGCGGCGGGCGCATCCCTGGTCGCGTACATGGCGCCGCTCTGGCCGCCGGAGGACGTGCAGTTCCTGATCGAGCCGCTCGTCGACGCGAGCATCTACACGGTCGGACCCGCGCTCCTCGGCGCGTTTCTCCGCGAGCGGCGGACGGCGGCGGCCCAGCTGCGGGAGCTGCGGGAGGCCCAGACGCTCGGGCAGCTGCAGGCCGCCGAGGTCGCGCTCGCCCGGGAGCGCGCGGTGCTGGCGCGCGAGATGCACGACGTGGTGTCGCACCAGGTCAGCCTCATCGCCGTGCAGGCCGGCGCGATGCAGGTGGGCGCGGCCGACGAGCCCTCGCGGGAGGCCGCGCGCACGATCCGAGCGCTCAGCACGGTCACGCTCGAGGAGCTGCGCGGCATGGTGGAGGTGCTCCGCGCGGCCGGCGGGGAGCGGCGCGAGCTCGCGCCGCAGCCGACCCTCCAGGACGTGCCGGCGCTGGTGGCGGCCAGCGGGATCAGCGTGGAGACCGAGATCGACCTCCCCGCCGACCTGTCCGCCGCCGCCCAGCGCGCCGTCTACCGCACGGTGCAGGAGGGGCTCACCAACGCGCGGAAGCACGCGACCGGCGCGCCCGTGCGGATCACCGGGCGCCTGGACGCGGGCCACGTGGTGCTCGAGGTCGAGGCGGGCCGGGCGACGCTCCCGCTGCTCGACCTGCCGAGCGGACGCCACGGGCTCACCGGCCTGCGCGAGCGCGCCCAGCTGCTCGGCGGGAGCCTCGCGGCCGAGACGCGCGCCGACGGATCCCACCTGCTGCGGCTGCGCTTCCCGCTCTGAGGGGGGTCGGCCGGTCGGCGCCTGCGCGGCTCAGCGGCCCGCCGTCGAGGAGGAGACCGTGGCCGGTTCGGCGTCGGTCGCCGGCTCCGGGCCGGGCCAGATGGTCCACGCGACCGCCCAGACGGTGCAGATGCCGAGGAGGACGGTGAGCCGGCCGAGCCAGTCCCCGAGCGCCCCGGTGCGGGCGGGGTCGCCGACGAACGCGATGGCGGCGAGGAGCAGGGCGCAGGCGATCGTGTAGGCGACGACCGTGAGGATCCAGAGCCGCCACTCGTGGCGCACCCTGGCGCGGCCGGACCTGAGCGGGCGCACGGGCGCGGGGCCGCCGGCGAAGCGGTGGGCGAAGCGCACGTCGAGCCAGCGCACCATCGAGTGGCCGAAGGCGACGGATCCGCCGAGGTAGGCGGCGGCGAGGCCGTGGGTCCAGTCGGCGGTGGCGCCGCCGCGGAGGTCGATGGTCGCGGCGACGAGCAGCACGAGATCGACGACGGGCACGCACGCGAGGAGCACGGCGCCGAGGCGCGGGCGCCGGAGGACGTAGCGGACGGCGAGCCCCGCGGCCAGCACGGCCCAGAAGCCGATCTCGCAGGCGATGATGACGACGACGATCATGCGGCGGCCCCCCGGCGCTCGGCTGGTCTCCACCGTATCGACGCGGGTCCCGGCGACGACGCCCCAGATGAGGGGCGCCGGCCGGACGGCGGCTCAGCCCTGCCGTGCCTTGTTCCGCGGGTTCTGCTTGTTGATGACGAAGACGCGGCCGCGGCGGCGCACGACCTGCGCGCCGGGGAGCTTCTTCAGGGCCTTGATCGAGTTGCGCACCTTCATGGGGATGGTCCTTTCACGAGAACGGTTCTCAATAGACTACAGCCATGCCCGCTCGCGACCACCTGCCCCTGCCCGTGTACCCGCAGCCGCCGTCGGGCGTCGTCCTCGTGGTGGGCGAGGGATCCGGCCTCCGCTCGGTGCTGCGGGACGCGGTCGACGACGTCGCGGGGACGCTGCTCGTGCTCCCGGCCGAGGAGGCGGATCCGGTCGAGCCCATCGCGCGGTTCCTCGACGACCTCGCCGGGCGCGGGCCGGGCGTCGAGGCCGTGGTGGGGATCCCCGCGACCGCCGACGTGCGCGCGACCGGGATGCAGCTCGACCTCCTGCTGCGCCGCGAGCACGAGCTGCGGCGCGCGTCCGGCGGGTCGGGATCCGGCTTCGGGCTGCGCCACGTCGTCTCGGTGGTGGCCGCCGACCGGCTGCACTCCATCGCGTTCGGCCGCGTCGAGGACGCGTTCGACGAGGCCGAGACGCTCGCCGACCTCGTCGAGTACGCGACCGTGGTGGTGCTGACCGGCATGGCGCGCGTGCCGCCGGAGTCGCGCGGCACGCTGCTCGCGCTCGTGCGCCGGCTCGCGCCGCGCGCCGCCGTGCTCGACGCGCGCCGGCCGCTCGCGCTCGACCGGCTGCCCCGCTGGGGCGACGTGGCGGGGCTCGCGGCGTCGGCGGGGTGGATGCGCGAGCTCACGGCGGCGGGCGTCGCGTCACGGCCGGGGGAGGTCGACCGGCTCGACGGGCCCGTGGGATCCGTCGTCGTCGGCGACCCGCGACCGCTGCACCCCGAGCGGCTCGCGCTCGCCGTGGAGGAGGAGCTGCGGCCCGACCGCGCGGGCCTCGTGCTGCGCTCCAAGGGCTTCGTGTCGCTGGCGTCGCGGCCGGGCGAGGTGGGCGGGTGGTCGAGCGTGGGATCGATGCTGACGCTGCAGCCGACCGGGATCGACCCGTGGCAGGAGGGTGCGCCGCACGGCACGGAGATCGCGTTCTTCGGCGTGGGGCTGCGGCCCGCCGTGCTGCGGCGCGCGATCGGACGGGCCGTGCTCACGGGCGAGGAGCTCGCGGCGGGGCCGGCGGAGTGGGCCGGGTACGCGGATCCGTTCCCCCGGGTGGTCGCGGACTGACGGGGCCGCGCGTTCGTCATCCCGCGGTCGGCACCTGTCCCGGCGCCCGCGCGGCGCGCCCGGCCGCAGGGGAGCGTGACGGTCCGCCGTGAGCGCCTGCGCGCGCCTGGTCACTGCTCGGCCCGCGGCGTTCAGTGGGGAGGTGAAGCAGAACCGCACCGCGGCGGGCACGACCCGCAGCACCCGCACGACCACGCGCACCGCGCACGACCGCGCGCCCGACGGCCGCACGCCGGACGAGCGGCCCGCCGCCGGGGATCCGGCCATCGTCCCGGAGCCCGCGCCGGGACCCGAGCCCGAGGACGCGATCCGCGTCGCCCGCGAGTCGTTCGGCTGGGACCGGCTCCATGACGGCCAGGTGCGCACGATCGGCCCGCTCGTCCGCGGCCGCGACGCGCTCGTCGTGATGCCCACCGGCTACGGCAAGTCCGCGATCTACCAGGTCGCGACCGTGCTGATGGACGGCCTGACCGTCGTCGTCTCGCCGCTCATCGCGCTGCAGGCCGACCAGGTGCAGAACCTCGAGGACGCGCCCGCGGCGCCGCCCGCGCGCGTGATCAACAGCACGATCCGCGGCACGGCGCTCGAGGAGGCGTGGGCGACCGTGGAGGAGCCCGGCGCGCGGATCGTGTTCCTCACGCCCGAGCAGCTGGCGCGCGACGAGGTCGTCGCGCGGCTGGTGGCCCGCGGGGTGGCGCTCGTGGTGATCGACGAGGCGCACTGCGTGGCGTCGTGGGGCCACGACTTCCGGCCCGACTACCTGGGGCTCGGCGGCGTGATCGACGCGCTCGGGCACCCGCCGACCGTCGCGATGACGGCGACCGGGTCCACGCCCGTCCGCACCGAGGTCGAGGAGCGGCTGGGGCTGCGGGACCCGTTCGTGCTGTCCAGCGGGTTCGACCGGCCGAACATCCGGCTCGAGGTGCGGCGGCACACGGAGGAGTCGGAGAAGCGGCGCGCGATCGTCGCACACGTGATGGAGCAGACGCAGCCGGGCCTCGTCTACGTCGCGACGCGCAAGGACGCCGAGGACTACGCCGACGAGATCCGCGTGGCCGGCCTCCGCGTCGACGCGTACCACGCGGGCCTGCCGGCGGCCGAGCGCGAGCGCGTGCAGACCGCGTTCCACGAGGACGACGTGGACGTGGTCGTGGCGACGAGCGCGTTCGGCATGGGCATCGACAAGCCGACCGTGCGGTACGTGATCCACGCGTCGCCGCCCGAGTCGGTGGACGCCTACTACCAGGAGGTCGGGCGCGCGGGCCGCGACGGGGAGCCGGCCGTCGGGATCCTGCACTACCGCGCCGAGGACCTCGGCCTCCGCCGCTACTTCGCGGCGCGCACGCCGCGGCCGGCGAGCCTCCGCGACGTGTACGCGGCGGTCGCGGTGGCGGGCGTCGACGGACCCGTGCGGCCGGCCGCGGTCGCCGAGCGCGCGGGGATGTCGGCGCGCACGGTGGGCGGCGTGCTCGGCCTGCTCGTGGACGCGGGCGTGCTCGGATCCGACCGGGACGGCGCCTTCGTGCGCGAGGAGCTGGATCCCCGGGAGGCCGCCTCGCGTGCCAAGGGGGTCGCGCAGGAGCGCGAACGCGTCGAGGTGTCACGGCTGGACATGATGCGCGGCTACGCCGAGGCACCGCAGTGCCGCCGCCAGTTCCTGCTCGGGTACTTCGGCGAGGAGTCGCCGGAGCGGTGCGGCAACTGCGACGCGTGCGACCGGCTCGAGGAGGAGGACGCGCACGAGGAGGCGATGGGGGCGACGGACGGCGGCTCCCCGGTCGCGTCGGACGAGATGTTCCCCGCGCAGTCGCAGGTCACCCACGCCGAGTGGGGCCCGGGCACCGTGATGAGCACGGAGGACGACCGGATCACCGTCTTCTTCGAGACGGAGGGGTACCGCGTGCTGTCGCGGAGGCTCGTGGAGGAGGGGTCGCTGTTGCAGCCGGCGTGAGGCGTGGGCCGCCGCGGGCGCCGACCGCATCGAGCCGCGCTCCGCGCGCATGGCTGACGGCGACGCTGCCGTCGGGGGAGGGCGGTGCCCCGCCCTCCCCCCGAGGGGCGCTAGCGGAGGACGCGCAAGTCGGTCGCGGCCTCGATCGCCGTGATCGAGGTGAAGGCGCTGCGGGAGGCGCCGCCGCGGGGGATGTCGCCGTAGTGGATCCCGTATGCGGTGTTGCCGTAGTACCAGGGTCCGCCGCTGTCGCCCGCCTCGGTGATGTAGCCGTCGACCTGCCAGAGGTTCGCGTAGGTGACGCCGTTGGCGTTGACCGTGGTGGTCGGGCCGTTGATCACCTGCGAGCAGCCGTAGGCCGTGACGGTGCCGTACTTGCAGACGTTCATGCCCACGAAGGGCGTGGCGACGGCGGTGGCCTTGCGGCGGATCAGCGTGGACCCGGCCTTCTGGCTGATGAACTCGTTGTGCACGCCCTCGCTCGAGCTGAACCACTGCTCGTCGAGCTGGCCGCTGTCGCCGTGGCCCTCGAAGGTGAGGATCTGGCGGGACTCGTAGTTTAGGTTGTCGGGGCAGTGCGATGCGGTGATCAGGCCGGTGGCGCCGGTGCGCGCGTTGCGGACCGTGAAGCCGGCCGTGCAGGCGAGCTGCTGCGTGGCGCCGATGCCGAGCGCGGTGCCGCCGGAGAGGACCTCCTGGCTCGGGTCCTCGTCGGTGAGGGCGACCTCGACGGGGACCGTCGTTGCCTGGGCGACGGCGGCCTCTGCCTGGTCCGTGGCGGCCTGCGCGGCGGAGGTGACGTCGACGGACGCGGATGCGGATGCGTCGGGCAGGACCGCGGCCGCGGTGACGGTCGTGCCGTCCTCGCTCATGCTCGCCTCGACGCTCTCGGCGCCGAGCTCGGCCTGCACGGCCTGCGCGGCGGCGGCCACGGCCGTGCTGCGCTCCACGGCGGTGAGGGGCGCGTCCGTCGTGGTGCGGACGTCCGGGGCGAGCTCGCCGAGCGGCGCGAGCGCGGCGGCGGCGACCGGCGCGGTGAAGGCGACCCAGTAGCCGGGCCCGGTGGCGTCCTTGCCGGCGTTCGCGAAGCCGTCCACGCCCTGCAGCGAGGCGAGGGCCTGGCCGAACAGCACGTCGCGGTGCTGCTCGGCGCGCACCTCCTCGACGGGGCGGCCCGTCTGCTCGGCGATGTGCGCCGCGTCGATCGCCTCGGCCGCGGCGTCGGACACGGGTGCCGCGACCGGCTGCTCGACCGCGGCCTGCTGGCGCGTCTCCCCGAACGCCGGGCTCAGGGATGTCACCCCTAATATCACGGCAGTGGCCGCTGTGATGGTTACCCATTTGTGACGCATGCGCGAACTCCCTGATTCATGTGCAAATCGGTGCGCGGAATGCGCCCCCGCTCATCGTGCACCTGCGGAGGCCATCGCGGTAACGCGAGGGCGGCCAACTCCCGAGTACCCGGAACGCCCGTCCGCGTGTGCCCTCACTTATGAGGACTTGCGCCGCATCGAAATGCCTGAAAACACGCGGAAAATGCCCCGACCCCCATTCCGGGGGTGATTCGAGGCGGGGCACGGTCGCGTCCGCGTGCGCCCCTAACGTGAGAACGGGCGATGACGCCTGTTTTTCAATCAGGGGAGTAAAATGCGCGTTCCACGCGTTTTCCGCCGGCAGAACGCCGGCAATATCAGGTGCACGATCGCGATGATCGCGACGAGCGCCGTCATGATCACGGGGCTCGGCGCCATGCCGGCCTCCGCCGAGACGGCCGCGGGGCTGGTGCAGTTCGAGGACCAGACGCAGGACCCTGCGGTGATCAACAAGCAGATGCAGGACGAGGCCCAGAAGGCCGCGAAGGCCGCCGTCTGGACGCCGGGCACGATCCCGGCCGAGCCCGCCGACGCCGACAAGCCGGCCCCGGAGCTGCCCCAGTGGAAGGTCCCGAATCCGGACCGCAAGCTGGGACAGGCCGTGTCCACCCAGCGCGTCCCCGCCGGTACGCCGGTCGGCGCACCGGGCCTCGGCGCGCTGCCTTACATGTCCTTCGAGGACATCTCGCTCTCCGACGACACCGTCGCCCGCGTGAACCTCGCGAACGGCAACCTGCTGCTCACCGCGAACGACGGCACCAGCTCCGCCGCCGGCATCGGCGTCCGCGCCGACCGCTACTACAACGGCCTCTCGAGCTCCGCGGGCGCCCTCGGCGGCGGCTGGTCCTCCGTCATGAGCAACGTCGACTTCGGCCTGTCCGTGAACAGCGGCGAGACCGAGGCGACGTTCGTCGGACCGACCGGCTTCTCCGCGAAGTACACCAAGAACAGCGCCGGCGCGTGGGTCGCTCCCGCGGGCTTCAACGCGTCCCTGAGCAAGGGCCAGTTCACCTGGAAGCTCAAGTACAACAAGAGCGGGGAGGCGTACGACTTCGACGTCACCACGAAGCAGCTGACCTACCACACCGACCGCAACGGCATCGGCCTCACCAACGACTGGACCACGTCCGCCACGACCTACACGGTCAAGGACACCTCCGGCCGCTTCACGCGCGTGAACCACACCACTGGATCCGACCCGAAGATCACCTCGATCGTCGACTCGGCCAACCGCACCACCACGTACACGCGGAACGGGTCCGGGCAGCTGACGAAGATCGACAAGCCCGGCGGCGCCGTCACGACGATGACGTACGACACGACGGGTCGCCTCGCGACGATGACCGTCCCGTCCGCCCCCGGCACGACGACGATCACGTTCGGCTACAGCACCGCGCACAAGGTCACCAAGATCACGCAGAAGTCCACGTCCCCGACCTACGGGAACAAGGCCGACGTCGTGACGAACTTCGCCTACAACAGCGGCAACACCGTCGTCACCAACCCGAACGGGAAGGCATCGACCTACGCGTACGACAACCAGGGCCGCGTCACCTCGACCAAGGATCCGCTGAACCGCACCCGCTCGCAGAGCTGGACCGCGAACAGCGACGTCCAGACCTCGACCGATGCACTCGGCTCCGGCAGCACGCCCGGAAACGAGACCAAGAACTCCTACGACGGCCTGAACAACGCCACGAAGACCGAGCTGCCCACCGGCGCCGCGGCCTCCGCGGTGTACTCGGCCGGTGCCGGTTGCGCTTCGAGCGGCGGCGACACCTTCCAGGTGAAGTGCTCCACCGACGCCAGCGGCAACACCGCCAGCTACGACTACGACACCGCTGGCAACCCCACCAAGAAGAAGGACACCACCGCTGGTGGCACCGGCGCGGTCGAGTTCGAGCGCGTCTACGACAACTGGGACTCCACCATCTGCGGTGGCGCTCCGGGCCAGGTCTGCTCCGCCAAGGACGGCAACGGGAACATCACCCGCTACGCCTATGACGGCATGTACAACCTCGCCAAGGTCACGCCGCCCGCCCCGCAGGGCGCGACGACGTACACGTACGACGCGCTCTCCCGTGTCACGAGCGTCACCGACCCGCGCGGCAAGGTCACGAAGTACGCCTACGACGTCCGCGACCGCCAGACGCTGATCACGTTCGCCAACGGCAGCACGCTCGCGAAGACGTACTACCCGAACGGGCTCGTCCAGTACGACTCCGACAGCTTCGCCGGGACCAAGCAGTTCGAGTACGACACCCTGGGCCGCACCACCAGCCAGATCGGTGCTCTCGCCGGGCTGAACCAGAAGTACACGTACGACGCGGCCGGCAACATCCTCACTTTCGAGGACACCAGCGGCATCACGACCAACACCTACAACGCCGCCAACGAGCTCACCAGCCAGCGCGAGCCCGGCGGTGTCTGCCCCACCAGCGGCAACCCCGCCGCGAACAGCGGATGCACGCTGTTCGAGTACAACGGCAATGGCGTGGAGACCCGTCGCGTCTTCCCCGCCGGCGCGCAGATGGTGACCACCCTCGACAAGGCAGGTCGCACCACCCAGGTGCAGGCCAAGAACGCCGCCGGCGGCGTGACCGCCGACGTCGCGTATTCGTTTGCAAAGGATGGCGTGGACACGCTTGACATTCAGACCCGCACCAGCGGCAAGGAAGAGGGCATCCCGGCCGGCGCGGTCACCGCGTACCAGTACGACTCGCAGAGCCGCCTCACGGTCGCCGAGGAGAAGGCCGGCGGCAACACCAACGCGATGTGGGCGTACGCCTACGACGCCGCGGGCAACCGCACGTCGCAGAACCGCTCCGGCAACACCGGCGGCACGCAGGACACCTCGATCGACTACGGCTACAACGCGGCGAACCAGCTCACCAGCACCAGCGCCGACACCACCCAGTGGGTCTACGACGCCGCCGGCAACCAGGTCAAGAACGGCATGACGGGTGTCGTCGCGACCTACGGCGACCGCGGACAGGTCCAGAGCATCGGAGCGACGAACTTCGCCGCCTTCGGCGAGGGAAACACCGACACCCAGAGCGCCACGGGTGGCCGATCCTTCTCCAACTCGATCCTCGGGCTCTCGCGGCAGACCAACACGTCCGCCAGCCTCGTGCAGAACTACAGCCGCACGCCTTCAGGCGAGGCGGTCGGATTCCGGATCTCGTCCAGCCACTACTACGTCACCGACCTCCTCGGCTCCGTCATCGGCATGTTCTCCGGTGCAGGCATCTGGGAGGGCGGCTACTCCTACACTCCGTACGGCGAGGAGCGCGCGACGTCAAGCAACAGCGCGGTCGCGCTGAACTCGCTGCGCTACATCGGCGGCTACCAGGAGTCGACCAATCTCTACAAGATGGGCGCACGCTACTATGACGCCTCGCTGGGCCGCTTCACGCAGATGGACCCGTCCGGCCAGGAACCTCAGCCGTACGCATACGCTGCATGCAACCCCGTTGGTAACATCGATCCGAGCGGCCTCAGCTGCGCCGGAGCAGTCGCCGGCTTCATCTCGGCCGCAGGTCTGCTACTGATAACAGCAGGCTTTGCGCTTACCACTCCCGTCGGTGCTATCGCCACGGCCATCACCGCCGGTGGCCTCCTTCTCGAAGGGGCTGGCGTGTGGGCTACCTGGCAGGAAGTCAAGGAAGAGTGTGATCTATGAGCAATTTAACTCCGTCGTCCAATAAAGGAAGAGTCGCTCAGAGCGTCGTCGTCATACTGGTTGCAATCGCCGTATTGCTCGCCATCACAGGTTTCATGGGTGGCAACCTTCTGATCGGTAGCATCTTCTCGGCAGTGGCGGTGTTGCTGGCCGTAGGGGGCTACTTCGCCGTACGAGACATTGGCCGTCGGGAGCTCTAAATTCAATTAAGGCTCCAATCAGCGGCCCCGTTGACTCTCGTCAGCGGGGCCGTGAGCACGCGTCGACGACGCGAGCCTCACTGATGCCGCCTCGCGGCGGGCACTTTGCAGACGCAGCGAAGCGCAGGACGTGCCTTGGGTCGGGCCTGTGTCGCGGGATATATCGAGTGACATCATAGATACTACTCTCACCCAGGAGGCGACTCGGTCATCTGGTCACACCAGACCAGACCCGAGCTGCGTTTTGCGTCTATGCCGATAATGACTCAGACGCATGAGAAAATGCGCCATTCAGCCTATTCTCTGTTTCGCAACGAAGTCATAAAAGGTGTGTTGCCCGCAATAATTAGTACCGTGCCACCTACAAAACCAAGGATTTGCTCTTCAGGGTTGAATACTCCGTAGTGACGGCCACCACCCCGGCGAACAGGGCAAAAAGCAAATCGTTCGCCAGAATGCACCGGATGTGTCGGTGGAGTTGGACATAACCCATTGTCTCGCAAAACGAGACGTGATATGGAAACTAGAACGAAAATGGTCACCGGGCAGAAGGCTTATTACTCTGCGAGGCTCGCGGTCGGATATTCGAATGTCTGTCGATAGACGCGGTGTCGGCGGAGGTCGACGGCGGGCCGGGCCTCGGCGCCCCTGCGGGGGTTCGTTCGGCGAGGATGATGCGCTCGTCCGGGAGTCGCTCATCGAGCTGCTCGAGGACCGGTCGGCTCGAGGGGCCGCAGATGGTGACGACAGCGAGGCCGATCTCCTCGCGAGGCCGGTGCGCGATCTCGAGGTCAGCCGCAGGAGCAGGTGGTGTTGTCAATTGCGGAGCCGGAGCCGCCCGGGAGATGTCACTGTCGCGCTCTGACGCCTTCCGAGCTGTCTGCGAGGGTCGATCCATGCACCTCTCTTTCCTGCACCGCAGCCGCTGGATCACGTACGGCACCGCGATCGCCATCGGGCTCGCGGGCGTCGCCGGGCTGGTCGTCGGCAACCCGCGGGGGTGGATCCCGGTCGGGATCGCCGTGCTCGCCGTGCTGTTCCAGCGGCTCGTGTCCCGGGACGCGCGGCGGGCGCAGGAGGTCGGCACGGATCCGCGCGACACCGTCGGCTGACCGGCTCGACTAGCCGCATAACGTCGATGCAGATGCATGCAACTGCGACATGGCTTACGTTGTCAATCAGCGGGACGAGCCCTTCGGGTGGGCTGTCCTGCATCACGTCGGCGTCTCGGGGGAGCGCGTCCGACCGCCCGGCCCTCCGTGCACGGAGGCCGGGCCACACCTCTTCCCGCGTCGTCGCGGGGTCGCGGCGGCGCGGCAGGCAGCGCTGCGTCCCGTCCGGGACTTCCGCCGCCCGCGCTGGCAGGCTCGACGCATGACCGTCCCCGCTCGGAGGGCACGCTGCACGCCTCGGCCGACGACGCGGTGGCCGCCTGCGCGCGGGCATGCGCGGTGCTCGTGACGCCCGAGATCCTCGCGGCGATGGGCGCGACGCTCGCGTGCGCCCGGACGCGACCCCGCGCTAGCTGTACTGGGTCATGACGTTGGTGACACTCGGGCCGCGGGCGTGAGCCCGTGGCTTGAGTGGATTCGTTCAGTGTTGTAGTGCTCGATGAAGGGGTCAAGCGCGTCGGCGCGGTGTTGGTTGCTGGTGAAGGGTTGCCGGTAGGCCCACTCGGTCGCGAGGGTCCGGTTGAAGCGCTCGACCTTGCCGTTCTGCCAGGGGCAGTGCGGGCGGATGAACTTCTGCCGCGCGCCCAGGTCCTGGACGGCGTTCTTGAACGCGGTCGAGTGCCGGTAGGCGAACGCGTTGTCCGTGATGACCCGCTCGATCCGGGTGATCCCGCGCCCGGCGAAGTACGCCGCTGCGCGGGTCAGGAACCCGGCCGCGGTCGCGCCTTTCTCATCGGGATGGATCTCCGCGTAGGCGAGACGGGTGTGGTCATCGACCGCGGCATGGACGTAATCGAACCCGATCCCGCGGCCGCGGACCTGCTCGCTGCGCCCGTGGACCCGCCAGCCGCCTCCGTCCGGGATCCTCCCGAGCTTCTTCACGTCCACGTGGATCAGATCACCCGGATGCTCGTGCTCATACCGGTGCGCCGTTGACCGGGATGCCCGGATCACGGCCCCGGTGACGGGGTCCAACCATGCCAACGGCGGCGCCCCGTGCCGGCGCAGGATGCGGGAGATCGTACGGGATGGAACACCTGTCACCGGCGCCAGCCGCGCAGGACCCGCCCGCAACTGGGCCCGCGCTTCCAGCACGGCCCGTTCCCGCTCCGGGCTCGTTCGCCTCGGTACTGACCGGGGCCGCGATGACCGATCCGTCAGCCCTCGCAGCCCCTCGGCACGGAACCGGTTCACCCATCGATGCGCGCACTGCCGCGACACCCCCAGCTCCCGCGCGACGTGCGCGACCGGCCGACGATCCTCCACCACCCGCCGCACGAGGAGAACCCTCCCGTGAACCGTCAGACGAGCATTACCGTGGGACATCGAGGCCTCCTGGCGATGGTTGAACTGAACAGCTCCATCAAGCCAGGAGGCCTCTTCACACGCCCCGAAGTGTCACCAACGTCATGGCCGAGTACAGCTAGGCGGGCTTGCCGGGCTCGGCCACGTGCTGACCGGTGGACGACGGGATCGTGTGCGCGCCCTCGGCCGACGGCCGGCCGGCCAGCAGGTCGCGGATCTCGATGAGCAGCTCGGTCTCGGTCTGCGGCACGTCCTTCGGCGTCGCCTCCTCGGCGGCCTTCTGCTTGGCGAACGCGGTCTTCTTGAGGTGGTTCACCGGCACGACGAGCGCGAAGTACACGACCGCGGCGACGATGAGGAAGTTGATCAGCGCAGCCAGGACGGCGCCGAAGAGGAGCGTCGCCGGCTTGCCGGTGGACGTCGGGATGTCGACCTTGAAGGCGTCGGCCAGCGTCGAGGCGTTGAACAGGGCACCGATCAGCGGGTTGAAGACGTTCGTGACGATGGCCGTGACGATCGCGGTGAACGCGGCGCCGATGACGACGGCGACCGCGAGGTCGATGACGTTGCCGCGGAGGATGAAGTCCTTGAAGCCCTTCACGGGTGCTCCTGTCTGGCGGGCCGCCCGATCAGGTGGACGGCGAGGACGAGCCGGAGCCCGAGGACGCGGGACCGGAGGGGGTGCTGGGGGTCACGGTACCGGAGCCCTGGCCGACGGTGCCGGAACCGGACGACCCGGACGAGTCCGACGAACCGGACGACGAGGAGTCGGAGGACGACGACGAGGACGACGAGTCGCCCGACTTCGCCGACGACGACCCTGAACCCGATCCCGATCCCGACCCCGACCGCGACCGCTTCGCCGCGTCCTCGGTGCGCGAGTCGTTGCGGTAGAAGCCGCTGCCCGTGAAGCTCACGCCCACCGCGGCGAACAGCTTGCGGAGCTTGCCACCGCACACGGGGCACTCGGTGAGGGAGTCGTCGGTGAACGCCTGGACGATGTCGAAGGCGTTGCCGCACACCGTGCAGCGGTAGGAGTACGTGGGCATGGGTCCCTAGAAGGAGTGGATGAGTGTCGGGGTCACGATGCCGTCGACCGGCATGTCGTGCTTCTCCCGCGGGAGCTCGTCGACGAACTCGGCGTCGAACACCACAGCGTAGACCGGGGGACAGGCCTCCATCGATCCGAGGGTCTTGTCGAAGTAGCCGCGACCCCAGCCCATGCGCATGCCGCCCTGGTCGACCGCCGCGGCGGGCACGACGATGAGGTCGACGTCGTTGATGGCGATCGGCCCGAGCAGCTCGCCCACCGGCTCCGGCAGGCCGAACAGGCCCTCGGTCTCCGTGCCGTCGCTCACGACCCAGTCGAGGAGGCCGTCGTTGCGCGACACCGGCAGGAGCACCTGGCGGTCGTTCGCGTGCAGCCACTGGAGGAAGGGACGCGTGGTCGGCTCGTCGACGGTGGACAGGTAGCAGGCCACCCGGCTCGCGTCGTGGTTCGCCACGAGCTCCGTCAACCGGCTGGTCAGGCCGTGCGCCGCCTCGTCGCGCTCCGTCGCGGTCATCTGCCGACGACGCTCCCGCAGCTGGGCGCGCAGGGCCCTCTTCTCGTTCCCGACTTCGCTCGGCATGGTTCGAGTCTAGGTACGTTCCCCCGCTACGCTCGATCGCATGGTCACCCACATCACTAAGGCCGTCATCCCCGCCGCGGGACTCGGAACGCGATTCCTTCCCGCGACGAAGGCGATGCCGAAGGAGATGCTGCCGGTCGTGGACCGCCCGGCCATCCAGTACGTGGTGGAGGAGGCCGTGGGCGCGGGACTGCACGACGTCCTCATGATCACCGGCCGCAACAAGACCGCCCTCGAGAACCACTTCGACCGGAACGCCGAGCTCGAGGCCACCCTCCAGCTCAAGGGCGACGACGCGAAGCTCCGCAAGGTCAACGAGTCCACCGACCTCGCCGACATGCACTACGTCCGCCAGGGCGACCCCAAGGGCCTCGGCCACGCGGTGCTCCGCGCCGAGATGCACGTGGGCCGCGAGCCGTTCGCCGTGCTCCTCGGCGACGACATCATTGACAAGCGCGACGTGCTCCTCTCGCGCATGATCGAGGTCCAGCTCCAGCGCGGCTGCTCCGTCGTCGCGCTGCTCGAGGTGGATCCCGCGCAGACTCACCTCTACGGCGTCGCCACGGTCGAGGCCACCGACGACGACGACGTCGTGCGCATCACCGGCATGGTCGAGAAGCCCGCCGCCGGCACCGCGCCCTCGAACCTCGCGATCATCGGCCGCTACGTGCTGCGCCCCGAGGTATTCGACGTGCTGCACAAGACGGAGCCCGGCAAGGGCGGCGAGATCCAGCTCACCGACGCGCTCGAGAAGATGGCCGCCGCGCCCGAGTGGACCGGCGGCGTGTACGGCGTGGTCTTCCGCGGCCGCCGCTACGACACGGGCGACCGGCTCGACTACCTGAAGGCCATCGTCCAGCTCGGCGTCGATCACGAGGACCTCGGCGAGGGCCTGCGCGAGTGGCTGCCCGAGTTCGTCAAGACCCTCGAGCGCTGATCCCCGACGGCGGCGCGCGGTCCGGTCGCACCGGCGTCCGCGCTGAGGCCTAGGCTCATGGACGTGCCGCAGACCGTACCCACCATGCGGGACGGGCGCATCTCCGTCCGGCCCATCCGGCTCCGCGACTCGCGGGCCCTCGAGCGATCGCTGCTGGACAACCGATCGTGGCTCCGCAAGTGGGAGGCCACGAGCCCCTACGTGCCGATGGCGTTCGACACGCGGGCGAGCATCCGGTCGCTGCAGGCCAACGGCCGCGCCGGCCTCGGCGTGCCGCTCGTCATCGACTACGACGACGAGTTCGCCGGCCAGCTCAACGTGTCGTCCATCGCCTACGGATCGCTCTCGAGCGCGACCATCGGCTACTGGGTCGGCCAGGAGTTCGCGGGCCGGAACGTGACGCCCACGGCCGTCGCGCTCGCGACCGACTACTGCTTCACGACGCTCGGGCTGCACCGGATGGAGATCTGCATCCGCCCGGAGAACGCGCCCAGCCTCCGCGTCGTGCAGAAGCTTGGCTTCCGGTACGAGGGGCTGCGCCGCCGGTACATCCACATCAACGGCGACTGGCGGGACCACTTCTGCTTCGGCCTCGTGGTGGAGGAGCTGTCCACCAGCGTGCTCGTGCGTTGGAAGGACGGCGGCGTGGATCCCGAGTGGTCGCGCGTCCCCGACGCCGACGTCGAGGCGGCCGCGACGCCGCTGGCCGTGCAGCGCCGGATCTGACCCCGCCCCGTCCGCGGACCTGCGGATGCGCCGGTCCGGCCGTGGACACGCGGCGCGCTTCCCGCGGCGCACCCGCCCGACCTCCTAGCCTCGGGATCATGCAATCCGGCGGCATAATCATCGCGCTCTCCGCGGTGCTCTGGCTCGCCTACCTCCTGCCCACGTGGCTGCACCGGCGCCAGTACATGGCGACCGAGCGCAACGCCGTGCGCCTCCAGCAGACCCTGCGGATCCTGGCCGATACGGCCGAGGTCCCCGACGCGGTGCGCGCGGAGACCAGCGCCCGCAGCGTCGTCGAGCAGCAGCGCGCCCTCCGCCGGGCCGCCGAAGAAGCCGAAGCCGCCGCGCGTGCGCGAGACGCCGCCGCCCAGCGCGCCCTACCGAAAGTGGCCCCCGTGTCCGCAACGTCGCCCTCCGCCGCCACGCGCCTCCGCCGCACCCGGCTCGCCGCCACCGCCGTCCTCGCGCTCGCCCTCGTCGGCGTGATCGCCGGGATCGCCCAGGTCGCCGGTGGCAGCGCCTGGACGCTGCTCGTCATCTCCTCCCTCGCCACGTTCGGGTCGCTCGCGATCCTGCACCGCATGTCACAGATCGCCGCCGCCCGTCGCCTCCAGGCGCCGGAGGTCCTCCAGCGGCCGCGCACCGGCTTCACCGACTTCCACGAGCAGGCCGCGCAGCCCGCCGAGCCCGTCGCGGAGCGCGAGGAGGGCGAGTCCTGGACCCCCGTGCCCGTACCGAAGCCGCTGTACCTCTCCCGCTCGCAGGCGCCCGGCCCGCGTCCCGGCGCCGGCGGTGCCCCCCGCACGCCGCTGTCGCCTGTCGAGGAGATGCGCCGCGCCGCCGCCGCGTCCGAGGAGACGCTGCGCCGCGCGCACCTCGAGCCCGAGGTCGCGCGCCTGTCGGCCGAGGAGGAGGAGGCCGCTCCGGCGGCATCCGTCGCTCCGGCCCCGCCCGCCGCGCGCACCGCTCCGGTCAGCCGCTTCTCCCGCATGGGCATCGTTGACGACGCCGAGCCCGGCATGGGAGACCTCGACGAGGTGCTGCGTCGCCGCCGGGCGGTTGGCTAGTCCACCGGTCCGTCCCCAGGAGGGCCGCCGTCGCGCGGTCGGCTGATCCGCCTTCCTCCACGCCCCGCGGTTCGGAGGGCTCCCGGTGACGTGGTAGTCTCGTGGAGTTGTCAGGGCCTATGGCGCAGTTGGTAGCGCGCCTCGTTCGCATCGAGGAGGTCAGGAGTTCGAATCTCCTTAGGTCCACAAGAACCCCGCTCCGGCGGGGTTTTTGCTTGTCGCCGGCATGCTGGAGTCCAGCCTCACGTCCTGTGAGGGAAAGGCGCATACCACGTGATGCGGTCCTAGTCTTCTCGCATGAAGACACCAAGAGGCCTCACCTCCGCACTGCTCGGACTGCTCCTCCCCATCGCCCTCGCGACGGCAGGAGCGTCAGCTGCCTCGGCCTCCGCAGCTGTGCCGGGATCCGCCGCGGCCCAGCCCGCCGCCACGTCGACCGCGTCGAGCGCGTCCGGATGGCTCCACACGGACGGCGGGAGGATCGTCGACTCCGCCGGCTCCACGTACACGATCCGCGGTGCCGCCTGGTTTGGGCTCGAGTCGTCGGGCTGCGTGCTCCACGGGCTCGACAAGATCACCCTCGACAGCGGCATGAAGCACCTCCACGACATGGGCTTCACCACGGTGCGCATGCCGTTCGCGAACAGCTGCCTCCGGGCGTCGAGCGTCGCCGAGGGGGGTACCACCGCCAATCCGGTTCTGAAGGGCATCACCCCGCTGCAGCTCATGGACCGCGCCATCGCCTCTGCCAAGGCCAACGGCCTGAACGTGATCCTCGACCAGCACCGACCCACGACCGATGGGCAGTCCGAGCTGTGGTACACGCCTGACCTCTCCGAGGCGCAGTGGATCTCCGACTGGAAGATGCTCGCGGACCGCTACAAGGACGACCCCACGGTCATCGGCGTCGACTTGCACAACGAGCCGCACGGCCAGGCGACCTGGGGCTCCGGGGACGCGGCCACCGACTGACGGCTGGCCGCCGAGCGCGGGGGTGACGCGGTGCTGTCGGTGAACCCGAAGCTGCTCGTCATCGTCGAGGGAACCGACAAGCAGCCCGACGGATCCGGCACATGGTGGGGCGGGGCCCTCGGCGCCGCGGGCGACAAGCCCGTCGAGCTGAGCGTCGCGAACCGCGTCGTCTACTCGCCGCACGACTACCCCGCGAGCATCTACGGGCAGTCCTGGTTCAGCTCGCCGGATTACCCGGACAACCTGCCCGGCGTGTGGGACGCCCACTGGGGCTACCTCGCGAAGAAGAGCATCGCCCCGGTGCTGCTCGGCGAGTTCGGTACGAAGCTCGAGACCACCAGCGACAAGCAGTGGCTGACGACCCTGGTGTCGTACCTCAAGACCACCGGCATCAGCTCCTCGTTCTGGTCGTTCAACCCCGACAGCGGTGACACCGGCGGGCTCGTGCAGAGCGACTGGGTCACGCCCGAGCAGGTGAAGCTCGACGCGATGGCGCCGATCCTCCACCCGACTGAGTCGTCGGGTTCCGGTTCCGGAGCGCAGCCTGCACCGCAGCCGCAGCCGCAGCCGCAGCCGCAGCCCCAGCCTGCACCGCAGCCCCAGCCCGCGCCCTCCACGTCGGGCGCCGTGACGGCGACGTGGCAGCCCGGCGGATCATGGTCGTCGGGCTACGTGGCCGGCCTGGACGTCACCGCGAAGTCCGCGGTCGCCGGGTGGACCGCGTCGTGGGCGAGCCCGGGCACGACCTCCGTCGGGAACAGCTGGGGAGTGCGCTGCACCATCGCGACCGGCACCGTGACGTGCACGGGCGCCGACTGGGCGGGTGCGCTATCCGCGGGCCAGACCGTCCACGTCGGCCTGCAGGCGGCGGGCGGGCCGGCCCCGTCCTCGCCGCAACTCACGGTGACGAGCCGCTGACCACCTTCCCGCATCCACGACGCCGGTCGCCGGGCACCCGCCCGGCGGCCGGCGTCTCGCCGGTTAAGCTCGACCGGTGCCCCGCCCCGCGATCCCGTCCGTGACCATCGCCACCCCGGAGGTCCGGGCGCTGCGCGCCGACCTCGAGGCGGCGCCCTTCACCGTCGCGTCTGCGCTCGACCTGTGGGGCGATGCGGCCGGGAAGGCGCTGCACCGGGGGAACCGGATCCCGGCCCGTCGTGCTGTCGAGGCCGCCCGCACCGCCGACGGGTTCCCCGCGGCCGCCGTGCTCGCGTCCCTGTTCGTGCTGGGCGACCCGGTCGACGCAGACGACCTCCGCGCTGCCCTGCCGACGCTCGGCCTCGACGGCGCCGCGCGTCTCGGCCTCATCGAGGTCGACGGCGACCGGGTCCGCCCGGCGGTCGACCTGCGCCCCTACGGCTTCATCGACGCACACGGCGTCGGCGAGTGGTGGATCGCCTCCGACCTCGGCGAGCTCGCCACCGGCGGCGCGCTCGACGAGGACCACGTGCTCGGCGTCGGCGGCGCGTCCGCGACCCTCAGCGGCCTCATGATCTCCGCGCCCGTCGCCACCGCGCTCGACCTCGGCACCGGCTGCGGGATCCAGGCGCTGCACGCCTCCCGGCACGCCGACCGCGTCGTGGCGACCGACATTTCCGCGCGTGCCCTCGCGTTCGCGGCGCTGAACGCGGCGCTCAACGGGATCACGACCATCGAGCTGCGGCTCGGCAGCCTGTTCGAGCCGGTGGCGGGGGAGCGGTTCGACCACATCGTCTCGAACCCGCCCTTCGTCATCACCCCGCGCGCGGAGGGCGTGCCGGCCTACGAGTACCGCGACGCCGGCCTCGTGGGCGACGCGCTGGTCGAGGGCGTCGTCGCCGACCTCGCGGACCACCTCACGCCCGGCGGCATCGCGCAGCTCCTCGGCAACTGGGAGCACCGCGCCGGGGAGCCCGGCCTCGAGCGCGTCGCGGGGTGGCTCGACCGGGCGGCCGCGCGCACCGGGTCCGGCCTCGACGCGTGGATCGTCGAGCGCGAGGTGCAGGACGCCGCGCTCTACGCCGAGACGTGGATCCGCGACGGCGGCACCCGCGCCGGCACCCCCGAGTCGGAGGTGCTGATGGACGCGTGGCTCGACGACTTCGCCGCGCGCGAGGTGGACGCGGTCGGCTTCGGCTACCTCACCCTCCGCCGGCCGGCAGCGGGGGCGCCGACGCTCCGCCGCATCGAGCGCCTGCACGGCGGACTCGGCAACAACCCCACGGGCCTCGGCGACCACCTCCAGGCCTCGCTCGCCGCGCACGACGCCCTCGCCGCCGTCGACGACCGCGCGCTCGTCGGGCTCGCGCTCGTGGTGTCCGTCGACGTCACGGAGGAGCGGCACTACTGGCCGGGCGCCGAGGATCCCACGGTCATGACGCTCCGCCAGGGCGCGGGCTTCGGCCGCGAGGTGCCGCTCGACACGGGCCTCGCGGCGCTCGTCGGCACGTGCGACGGGGAGCTCGCGGTGGGCGCCATCGTCGACGCCGTCGCGCAGCTCACCGGCGTGGACGCGGTCGCCCTGCGCGCCGAGCTGCTCCCGCGGGTCCACGGGCTCGTCGCCGATGGCTTCCTCACGCTGCCGGGAACGGCGTCCGACGACGCGCTCGCCGACCACCCAGCGCGCGACACCTAGGATCGCGGGGTGACTCCTCGAACAGCCCGCCGCGCCGCCCGCCCTGAGATCGTCCGCGCCGTCGTCCTCGACGCTGCGCTCATCGTCGTCTTCGTGCTCATCGGCCGGGCGAGCCACGGCGAGGACCACGCGCCGTCGGGCGTCCTCGGCACCGCGTGGCCGTTCCTCGCGGGCAGGCTCGTCGGCTGGATCGTCGCCCGGGCCTGGCGCAGCCCCTCGCGCGTCGCGCCCACCGGTCTCCTGGTGTGGGGCGTGACCGTGGTGGTGGGCATGGTGCTCCGGGCGCTCAGCGGCGAGGGCGTGGTGATCCCGTTCGTCATCACGACCGCGATCATCCTGGGGCTCCTCCTGCTCGGCTGGCGCGCGGTCTCGGCCATCGTCGTCCGCCGGCGCGCCCGGGCCTGACCCCGCCGGCCACCCCGCCTCAGGCGGCGGGCGAGGTGGGGGCAGCAGCCTCCATCACGGCGATGAGCGCCTTCGCGTAGGCCTCCTCGGCCTCGAGGTCGCGGTGCTCGATCTCGTGGCCGTCGATCACGACGAGCACCACGTGCGCGCCGTCCTCGGCGCCGCCGATCTCGCGCCGCAGCGACCGGAACGCCCCGGCGAGGAGCGCGCGCAGCTGGTCCTCGCGCGGCAGCCACAGGCTGTCCTCGAGCGCCACGGAGTCGAGCGCCCACTCGGTCGTGCCGTTGAACCCGAGCACGGTCCCGGTCGCGTGCTCGTGCGCCTCGATTGTGAGCTCGCTGATGGTGAAGACGTCGGACTCGAAGCCCTGGCCGCGGATTCGGAACCGGTCGCCGGGCTCGGGGCTCCACTCGAGGCCGAGCTCCAAGAGGGTCGTGGCATGCGCGGTGGAGATCATCCGTGCAGTATGCCGGTCGCTCCCGGGCGTCGCCCCGCGGGCGGGGGAATGCGTGTGCATTAGATTCGCAGGGCACGGACTGCGGACGGCTCCCGCCGCCGGTCGGCCCCGGGAGGACCATGCGCGCGACAGTGAAGGACGTCGCCGCGCGTGCCGGCGTCTCCCCGAAGACGGTGTCGAACGTGATCACCGGCCGCGTCGCCGTGAGCCCCGTCACCCGCGAGCGCGTCGAGCGGGCGGTCACGGAACTCGACTACGTGCCGAACCTGTCTGCGCGCGGCCTCCGCAACGGCCGCACCGGGATCATCGCCGTCGCCCTGCCCGACCTCAGCACGGCGTACTCGGCAGAGCTCGCCCACCACCTCGTGGAGGTCGCGCACGAGGCGGGCTACAGCATCCAGATGGAGGAGACGGGCTCGCGGCCCGACCGCGAGCGCGACCTCATGTCCCGTGCGCGCGAGCACCTCGTCGACGGCCTGATCCTCAACCCCGTGCTCCTGTCGCGGAGCGCCATCGCGCGCGCCGAGTCGCTGCCGCCGGTCGTGGTGATCGGCGAGGTCGAGCAGGAGATCGTCGACCGGGTCCTCGTCGACAGCGTCCAGGCCGCGTACGACATGACGCGCTTCCTGCTCGGCACGGGCGCCCGGCGCATCGCCGCGGTCGGCACGGCCACGCGCGAGGAGTCCGCGGCCGGCGACCTCCGCCGCATCGGCTACCGGCGCGCGATGGAGGAGGCGGGCGAGGCGCCCGTCGAGATCGACCGCACGGGGTGGAACAGCGCGTCCGGGGCGGAGGCGGTGGACTCCTGGCTCAGCGACGGCAACCCGCTCCCGGACGCCCTCTTCTGCTTCACCGACGGCCTCGCGTTCGGCGTCCTGCGGGCGCTCGCCGACCACGGGGTGCGCGTGCCCGAGGACGTGCAGGTCGCGGGGTTCGACGACGTCGACCAGTCGCGCTTCTCGATCCCCACCCTCACCACCGTGCACTTCGACATCCGCGCGTACGCGGAGGCGGCCGTCGGCCAGCTGGTGCGCCGGATCGAGGAGCGCGACGGACCGCCCGTCCAGCTCGTCATCCCGCATCGCGTCGTCGTCCGGGGCAGCACGCGCGCATCCGCCTGACGTGACAGGACCGGTGGCCTGACCCCGCGGTGACCGGCCGGGAGGCCGATGCCCGGAAACGTTGCGCTCGGCATTAAAACGATGTAATGATCGTCGCATCACGAAGGAGTGGTCAATGGATCCTGTTACGGGAAAGGCCGGGGGACGCCCCTCGGCATGGTCGAGGCGTCAGATCCTCATGGGCGGAGCGGCGGCCCTGGGCGGCGCGTTCCTCGTCGGGGGCCTCTCCGGCTGCGCGCCCCAGGTGGCGTCGGCCGGCGGCATCGTCGACCTGAAGTACTGGCACCTGCTGTCCGGAGGCGACGGCATCCGCATGACGGAGATGGTGAAGGAGGCGAACGACTCCGGCGGCGGCTTCGACGTCACGGCCACCGTCCTCGCCTGGGGCCAGCCGTACTACACGAAGCTCGCCATGGCGTCGGTGGGTGGCCGCGCACCGGACGTCGCGGTGATGCACGCGGCGCGCGTGCCCGGCTTCGCGCCCGGCGGGCTGCTCGACCCGTGGGACACCGACAGGCTCGCGGAGCTCGGCGTCACGCAGGCGGACTTCGAGCCGCGCGTCTGGGACAAGGGCGTCGTGGACGGGAAGCTGTACTCCATCGCCCTCGACAGCCACCCGTTCATCCTCATGTACAACACGGACATCGCCCGCGAGGCGGGCGTGCTGGGCGACGACGGGCAGCTCGCGGAGATCACGTCACCCGACGGCTTCCTCGAGGCGATGCGCGCGATGCAGGGCGTGACCGGCGAGCACGGCTTCAGCTACGGCTACCTCGGCGACGGCGCCCAGATGTGGCGCATGTTCTACACGTTCTACAAGCAGATGGGCGGCGACATGGAGCTGCCCACGGGCGGCGAGGTCGTCTACGACCGCGACAAGGCGGTCGCGTCGCTCGAGTACATCCAGACCCTGCTCGACGGCACGATCGCCACCCCGAGCGGTGACGCGGGCACCGCCATCGCCGAGTTCGCGGGCGGCAAGAGCGGCGCCATCGTCACCGGCGTGTGGGAGCTGCCCACCTTCCAGACGGCGAAGGTCCCGCTCGACGCGATGCCCATCCCGAACCTCTTCGGCACGCCGGCGACCTTCGCCGACTCGCACGCGTTCGTGCTCCCGCACCAGAGCTCGCCGGATCCGGTCAAGCGCGAGACGACGTACGCCTTCGTCGCCGACCTCCTGAAGAACTCGCTGCAGTGGGCGGGGGCCGGGCACATCCCCGCGTACAAGCCGGTCATCGACAGCCCGGAGTACGCGGAGCTCCTGCCGCAGGCGCACTACGCGAACGCGGCCGAGCAGATCGAGTACGACCCGGTGGCGTACTTCACCGGATCCGGCTCGGACTTCCAGACGTACTTCGCCGAGAACGTGCAGAACGTGTTCCTCGGGCGCCAGGAGGCGGGGGTCGGCCTCGACGCCTTCATCCGGCAGATAAACGCGCTGCTCGCCAAGCCCAACCCCCTGTAGCGCGCGACCACCCGCAGCGCGCCATCGATCTCGCGGTCGCCGCCCGTGCGCGGCACCGCACCCTCTTCCCAGCGAAACGACGAAGGAGTCCACTCGTGACGACAGCAGCACCGCCCACCCCGGTCGCTCCCGCGGCCGGGTCCCACGCCCCGCGACCCGCGGTCGGCCAGCCCCGGGTCAAGGCCAAGCAGCAGGCCCAGGGCATGCTCTTCATCGCCCCGTTCCTCATCACCTTCCTGGTGTTCCTGGTGTGGCCCGTCCTCTACGGCTTCTACCAGAGCCTCACCGGGCAGAGCCTCACCGGCGCCAACAGCGAGCTCATCGGCTTCGCGAACTACTTCGAGGCCTTCGGCGACTCGCAGATGTGGCGCTCGCTCGGCAACACCGTGGTCTTCACGATCGCGAGCACCGTCCCGCTCCTGGTCGTGGGCCTCGTGCTCGCGCTCCTCGTGAACCTCGGCCTCCCGGGCCAGTGGCTCTGGCGGCTGGCGTTCTTCCTGCCGTTCCTCCTCGCGTCCACGGTCGTGTCGCTGTTCTGGCTCTGGATGTACAACCCGCAGCTCGGCGTCGTGAACGCGATCGCCGGGGCGTTCGGCCTCCCGCAGCCGGCGTGGCTCCAGGACTCGAACCTCGCCATGACGAGCGTCGTCATCACGACCGTGTGGTGGACCGTCGGGTTCAACTTCCTCATCTACCTGGCGGCGCTGCAGAACATCCCGGACCAGCAGTACGAGGCCGCCGCGCTCGACGGCGCCGGCAAGTGGCGGCAGCTGTTCTCCATCACGATCCCGCAGCTCGCCCCGACCACGGCGCTCCTCGCGATCCTGCAGGTGCTCGCGTCGCTCAAGGTCTTCGACCAGATCTACCAGATGACCGCGGGCGGCCCGGGCGGCTCGACGCGGCCCATCGTGCAGTACGTCTTCGAGACAGGGTTCACCGGCTTCCGCTTCGGCTACTCCGCCGCCATCTCGTACATCTTCTTCGCCCTGATCGTCGTGATCTCGGTCATCCAGTTCACCGCGACCCGGAGGAAGTCATGACCACCGCCACCCGTCCCGCCTTCTCCTCCGGCACGCTCGCCCGGAAGCCCGCGACCAGCGTCGCCGCCCGCCAGGGCCGCACGGGGACGCCGCGGTTCCAGCCGTCGCGCATCGCCGCGCTCCTGATCCTCATCGTCCTCGCGGCCGCGTGGCTGCTGCCGTTCCTCTGGGCGGTGCTCACGTCGTTCAAGTCGGAGACCGACGCGGCGGCGTTCCCGGTCACCGTCTTCCCGGCGGGGGGCTTCACGTTCGACGCCTACGCGTCGGTGCTGAACGGCGGCACGATCCCGCTGTGGACCTGGAACAGCCTGCTCACCAGCACGGTGATCACGGTGGTGGCGGTCGTGTTCTCGGCGCTCGCCGGCTACGCGCTCAGCCGCATCGACTTCCGCGGCCGCAAGCTGCTGATGGGGGCGATCGTGGCGTCGATCATCATCCCGCCGCAGATCCTCATCGTCCCGCTCTTCTACCAGATGCTGTCGTTCAACCTGGTGGACACCCTCTGGGCCGTGATCCTGCCGCAGATCGTGCAGCCCGCCATGGTGTTCATCCTGAAGGCGTTCTTCGACCAGATCCCCATCGAGCTCGAGGACGCCGCGCGCGTCGACGGCGCCGGACGCGTGCGCGTGTTCCTGCAGATCGTGATGCCGCTGTCGCGCCCCATCCTCTCGGCGGTCGCGATCTTCGTCTTCATCGGCGCGTGGAACAACTTCCTGTGGCCCTTCATCGCCACGAACGACGCGACGCTCATGACCCTGCCGGTCGGCCTGCAGACGGTGAAGAACGCCTACGGGATCCAGTACGCGCAGAACATGGCCTCCGCCGTGCTCGCCGCGCTGCCGCTGATCCTGGTGTTCCTCTTCTTCCAGCGCCAGATCATCAAGGGCATCTCGACCACCGGGTTCGGCGGGCAGTGACCCCGCGCGCCGACACCCCGACCCGCACCACCCATCCCGCCCGGGACGCACGCGCCCGGGCCGCTCGCGAAGGAGGACGCCCATGACCCGCGCCCGCATCACCATCGACCGCGACTTCACCATCGGCGACGTGCCCCGCCGGCTCTTCGGCTCGTTCGTCGAGCACATGGGCCGCTGCGTCTACACCGGCATCTACGAGCCGGGCCACCCGACCGCGACGCCCGAGGGCTACCGGCAGGACGTGCTCGACCTCACGAAGGAGCTCGGCGCCACCGTCGTGCGGTACCCCGGCGGCAACTTCGTCTCGGGCTACGACTGGGAGGACGGCGTGGGCCCCGTCGAGGACCGGCCGCGCCGGCTCGACGGCGCCTGGCACACCGTGGAGACGAACGCGTTCGGCCTGCACGAGTTCGTGGGCTGGTCGAAGGCCGCGGGCGTCGAGGTGATGGAGGCCGTCAACCTCGGCACGCGCGGCGTCGACGCGGCACGCTCGCTGGTCGAGTACGCGAACCACCCGGGCGGATCGAAGTACTCCGACATGCGGCGGAGGAACGGCGCCGAGGATCCCTTCGACATCAAGCTCTGGTGCCTCGGCAACGAGATGGACGGGCCGTGGCAGATCGGCCACAAGACGGCCGACGAGTACGGCCGCCTCGCGCAGGAGGCCGGGAAGGCCATGCGGCTGGTGGATCCGAGCATCGAGCTGGTCGCGTGCGGCAGCTCCAACTCGGGCATGCCGACCTTCGGCCAGTGGGAGCAGACCGTGCTCGGCCACACCTACGACGTCGTCGACTACGTCTCGCTGCACGCCTACTACTACGAGCACGAGGGGGACGTGCGGAGCTTCCTCGCGAGCGCCGTCGACATGGACTTCTTCATCGAGTCGGTGGTCGCGACCGCGGACGCGACCGGCGCGCGCCTGAAGAGCCGCAAGCGCATCGACCTCTCGTTCGACGAGTGGAACGTCTGGTACCAGCGCGGGCTCGACGGCGAGGACCAGCCGCACCGCATCGAGAAGGCAGGTTGGCGCGAGCACCCGCGGGTCATCGAGGACGAGTACAGCGTCACGGACGCGGTGGTGGTGGGCACGCTGCTCAACTCGCTGCTGCGGCACGGCGACCGGGTGAAGATCGCCAACCAGGCGCAGCTCGTCAACGTGATCGCGCCCATCCGCAGCGAGGAGGGCGGGCCCGCGTGGCGGCAGTCGATCTTCTGGCCGTTCGCGCGGATGGCGCAGCTCGCGACGGGCCGGATCCTCCAGGTCGAGGTCGACAGCGACCGCTACGACAACGACCGCTTCGGCACGGCCGACGTGGTCGACGTGAGCGCGACCTGGGACGAGGAGGCGGGCACCGTGTCCCTCTTCCTGGCGAACCGCGGGCTCGAGGAGGACGCGTCGACCGAGGTGGCGCTGCGCGGGCTCGACGCCGGGCGGATCCTCCGCGCCGAGGTCCTGCGCGTCCCCGAGGGCGGCGACCGGCACGCGAGCAACACCCTGGAGTCCGGCGAGCAGGTCGGGCTCGTGCCGCTCGAGGGCGTGGACGCGGAGGGCGGGCGCCTGACGCTCACGCTCCCGGCGCTGTCCTGGGCGGTCGTGGTGCTGGACGTGACCCGGAGCTGACGCCGGACGCACGACGACGGCCCGCCCCGCGCGGGCGGATTCTCGTGGTCCCCGCAACACCCTGAGTTCAGGGGGTTGCGGGGATCGTGGTTTCGGGTGAGTTGCGGCGGGAGTTCTTCGAGGTACTGGACCGGGTCGATGGCAGCATCACGGCTGCTGCGGCTGTGGTCGGGGTGAGTCGGAACACCGCGTACGGGTGGGCGCGCACGGCTGGTGTGCGTGGGCGCGGGAAGTCCGGTACAGCGGGGCATCCAGGGCGTGGCGAGTACGAGCGGCTCCGCGTGGAGGGGATGTCCCGGCGGGTAGCCGCGTCGCGGGTCGGTGTGCATGAGCGCACTGCGCAGGACTGGGACCGCGGCTGGATGAAGCGGGGCAGTGTTCGGATTCATGCTGATGGTCGGCGGATCGAGTACAACACCGGGATGGCTACCATCACGGGACCGCGTCTGCCCGCTGTCGACGCTGTTCTGCATCCGCGGTTCCTGACCGTGATCGAGCGGGAGACGATCGCGGATCTGCGCCGTCAGGACCTGTCGCTGCGCGCGATCGGGCGGGTTCTGGGTCGGCCGGCATCGACGATCAAACGCGAGCTCGATGCCCGCACGGTCGCGGGGACCTACCAGCCCCACGCGGCGCACCGGGCCTGGGCAGCGAGCCGCTCTCGTCCGAAGCGGGCGAAGCTCGCTCAGGACGGGCCGCTGCGGGACTACGTCGCACGCAAGCTGATGCTGCGCTGGTCACCGGAGCAGATCTCCCGCCTGCTGGTTCGGGAGTTCCCGGGCGAGGAGAGTATGCGGGTGAGCACGGAGACGATCTACCAAGCGATCTACGTCCAGGCCCGCGGCGGACTGCGCCGCGAAGTCGCCGACGCGTTACGCACCGGCCGCACCCGCCGCAGACCCCGCACCCGCCCAGAGCATCGCACTCAACGGTTCGTGGACCCGATGGTCATGATCGCTGACCGGCCCGCGGAGATCGAGGACCGGGCAGTCCCTGGGCATTGGGAGGGTGATCTGATCGTCGGCACGAGCTCACAGTCCGCGATCGTGACTCTGGTCGAACGCACCACCCGCTACGTCATGCTCGGCCATCTCCCCGGCGGGCATACCGCCGAGGAAGTCCGTGACGTGCTCGTGCCCTTGATCAGCACCCTGCCTGCACACCTACGTGGATCGTTGACCTGGGACCAGGGCGCTGAGATGGCGAGCCACCGCCAGATCAGCATCCAGGCCGGAATCCCGGTCTATTTCTGCGATCCGCACTCACCCTGGCAACGCGGCAGCAACGAGAACACCAACGGACTCCTGCGCCAGTACTTCCCTAAGGGCACCGATCTCGCCGCCCATACCTCCGCCGACCTCGAACATGTCGCTCAGCAGCTCAACGGCCGACCACGCAAAACGCTCGACTGGGACACCCCAGCCGAGCGAATGCGTGCTCTACTGACAACCATCTAAATCATCAGGTGTTGCGACGACCACGAGAATCCGCCGATGCGGGGGGGGGCGTCGTCGTCCCCACGCTCCTCCTCCCCGCCTGCCGCCGACCGGCCCCCGGATACGATTGCCCTGATGACCTCCACCCCTCCCGCTCCCGCCTCGACCGGCGGCGGCACCGCGCTGGCCCCCGCCCTCGAGCGCCTCGGCACGGTCTTCGGGTACGACGCGTTCCGCGGCGACCAGCAGGAGATCGTCGAGCACGTCATCGGCGGCGGCGACGCCCTCGTGCTCATGCCCACGGGCGGCGGCAAGTCGCTCTGCTACCAGATCCCGAGCCTCGTCCGCGAGGGCACCGGCGTCGTCATCTCGCCCCTCATCGCGCTCATGCAGGACCAGGTCGACGCGCTGCGCGCCGTCGGCGTCCGCGCCGCGTTCCTCAACTCCACGCAGGACCTCGAGACCAGCCGCGAGGTCGAGCGCGCCCTCCTCGACGGCGACCTCGACCTGCTCTACCTCGCGCCCGAGCGCCTCATCCTCGACCGGATGGGCCGCCTCCTCGACGAGGCGCGCATCGCCCTGTTCGCCATCGACGAGGCGCACTGCGTCTCCCAGTGGGGCCACGACTTCCGCAAGGACTACCTGGCGCTGTCGATGCTCCAGGAGCGCTGGCCCGAGGTGCCGCGCATCGCGCTCACCGCGACGGCCAACGAGGCCACGCACGCCGACATCACCGCGCGCCTCGGCTTGGAGGACGCGCGCCACTTCGTCTCCTCGTTCGACCGGCCGAACATCCGCTACCGCATCGTGCCCAAGGCCGAGCCGCGCAAGC
Source organism: Clavibacter sepedonicus (assembly GCF_000069225.1). Lineage (GTDB taxonomy): Bacteria > Actinomycetota > Actinomycetes > Actinomycetales > Microbacteriaceae > Clavibacter > Clavibacter sepedonicus. Next base: position 60,928 of record NC_010407.1, read on the forward strand.
AGCTGGTGGACCTCATCCGCACCGAGCACGCGGGCGACGCGGGCATCGTCTACTGCCTCTCCCGCAAGACCGTCGAGCAGACGGCCGAGGCGCTGAACAAGCAGGGGATCACCGCGCTGCCGTACCACGCGGGCCTCGACGCCGCCGTCCGGCAGCGCAACCAGGCCCGCTTCCTCCGCGAGGACGGCATCGTCATGTGCGCCACCATCGCGTTCGGCATGGGCATCGACAAGCCCGACGTGCGCTTCGTCGCCCACATCGACCTGCCCAAGTCCATCGAGGGCTACTACCAGGAGACCGGGCGCGCGGGCCGCGACGGCCTGCCGTCCACCGCCTGGCTCGCCTACGGACTGCAGGACGTCGTGCAGCAGCGTCGCATGATCGACCAGTCCGAGGGCGATGCGCAGCACCGCCGCCGGCTGTCGCAGCACCTCGACGCGATGCTCGCGCTCTGCGAGACGGTCGGCTGCCGCCGGGTGCAGCTCCTGCGCTACTTCAGCGAGGAGACGGGTCCGTGCGGCAACTGCGACACGTGCCTCGAACCCGTCGAGACGTGGGATGCGACGGTGCCGTCGCAGAAGCTGCTGTCCACCGTCGTGCGGCTGCAGCGCGAGCGGAACCAGCGTTTCGGCGCGGCGCACCTCATCGACATCCTGCTCGGCAACGAGACCGACCGCGTCCGCCAGCAGGGGCACGACCAGCTCGCCACGTTCGGCATCGGCGGCGAGCTCACCGACGTGCAGTGGCGCGGCGTGGTCCGGCAGCTGCTGGCCCAGGGCCTCCTCGGCGTGAGCGACGACGGCTACGGCACCCTCGTCATCACCCCGGGCAGCGGCGACGTGCTCACCGGATCCCGGCAGGTGCCCATGCGGCAGGAGCCCGAACGCATCGTGCGCGGGCGCGGCACCCGCACCACGCGCAGCAAGGGCGGCCAGGTGGTGGACCTGCCCGAGGAGGCGCAGGGCCTCTTCGAGGAGCTCCGCGCGTGGCGCTCCGAGCAGGCCAAGGAGCAGGGCGTGCCCGCGTACGTGGTGTTCGCCGACGTCACCCTGCGCGAGGTCGCGACCGTGCGCCCGCAGGACCTCGGTCAGCTCGCGGGCATCACGGGCGTCGGCCAGAAGAAGCTCGACACGTACGGCGAGGGGCTGCTCGCGGTCGTCGCCGCCGGATCCGTCGCGGCCGACTAGCGCGTCGGCCGACCAGGGCGCCGGCCGATGGGGGCTTCGGCAGACCAGGGCGACCGTCGGCCGGCCCGGGGCGGGGAGGAGACCCGGTCCCGAGCCTCGAGGGCTGCGGGACCGAGCCGCGCTCACGGCCGACTTTTACCCGAAGACCGGCCCGGCGCTGGCGGGACAGCTCACCCGAAGAGCTGTCGCCGTTGCCCACGATCGTACTGGTCCGGCTGCGCGCTCCTCGCGGGCTGTGGGGAGCGGACGCGGCGTGCTAGCGGGATGCTCCGGAGGCGGCCGGGCGATCGGACCCGCATGTAAACAGCGTGTAACGGGAGGCCGCAAACGCTTCATCGGGATTGCCAACACCGTATGGCGTATTTGTAATATGTCACCTACCACCGGCTGCTCGAGGCCGGACGAGGGAGCGCCATGGCAGTGACCGGAGCAGATGCGGATGCTATCCGCACGGGCGCGCGCCGCGGGGCCGTCCTCCCCACCACGGGATCCCGCAGCCCGCTGGGCGCCGATGCCGTCACCCTCGGCGGCGGCCTGCTCGGGGCCTGGCAGGAGCGCAACCGCTCCCGCACCATCCCCCACGCCATCGCGTCGATGACCGCCGCCGGCAACCTCGACGACCTCCGTGCGGTCGTCGACGGGCCGGGCGAGCGGCCCGCGCCGCGCTACCCGTTCCTCGACACCGACGTCTACAAGACCCTCGAGGGCATCGCCTGCGAGGTCGGCCGGGGCACCGCGAGCGCCGAGATGCGCGCCTTCCTCGCCGAGGCCACGGACGTGCTCGAGCGCGTGCAGGCGGAGGACGGCTACATCGGCTCGTACGTGCAGCGGCCCGGATCCGAGCGCGCGCCCTGGTCCGACCTCGCCTGGGGCCATGAGCTCTACAACCTCGGGCACCTCATCCAGGCCGCGATCGCCGACTCCCGCCAGGGCGGCGACGGCCGGCTCCTCGCCGTGGCGCGCCGCTTCGCCGACGCCGCGGTCCGCGCGTTCGGACCGGGCGGACGCGTCGAGGTCTGCGGGCACCCCGAGGTCGAGATGGCGCTCGTCGAGCTGTTCCGCGAGACGGGGGAGCGGGCGTACCTCGACCTCGCCGCCGCGTTCGTCGACCGTCGCGGGCACGGCACGGTGGCGACGCGGATCTTCCCCGCCGAGTACTTCCAGGACGCCCACCCCTTCCGTGAGATGCCCGCCGTCACGGGCCACGCCGTCCGCATGGCCTACCTCGCCGCCGGTGCCACGGACGTGGCCCTCGAGACGGGCGACGACGAGCTGCTCGCCGCATCCGTCCGCCTGTTCGACGACGCGGTGCGCACGCGGCTCTACGTGACGGGCGGACTCGGCAGCCGCCACTCGGACGAGGCGATCGGCGACGCGTACGAGCTGCCGAGCGAGCGCTCCTACAGCGAGACCTGCGCCGCCATCGCCGTGATGCAGTGGGCGTGGCGCCTCTTCCTCGCGACCGGCGAGCCCCGCTTCCTCGACACGCACGAGACCGTGCTGCTGAACGCCTACGCGGTGGGCCTCTCCGCCGACGGCACGGGCTTCTTCTACGACAACCCGTTGCAGCGCCGCCCCGACCACCACGCGCAGTCGGGCGCCGAGACCGAGGGCGAGCTGATGCGCCGCCCGTGGTTCACCTGCCCGTGCTGCCCGCCGAACATCGTGCGCTGGATGAGCGAGCTGCAGGACCACGTCGCGGTGCAGGACGGCGACGACCTCGTGATCGCCCACCCGACCGCGTGCGTGATCCGCACCGACGCGCTCGACGTGCGCGTGACGACCGCGTACCCATGGGACGGCGCCGTGCGCGTCGAGGTGCTGCGCGCATCCGGGGCCGAGAGCGGCATCGTGCTGCGTCGTCCGGGCTGGTGCCGGTCCGCGACCGCGGTCGTGCAGGGGGTCGACGGATCCGTCGCCGAGGTCGACGCATCGGCTCCCGATCGGTGGATCCGCGCCTCCCGCGCCTGGTCCGCGGGCGACGCGCTCGTGGTAGAGCTCGACATGCCCGTGCGCGCCCTCGGCTCCCACCCGCACCTCGACGCCACCCGGGGGACCCTCGCGGTGGCGCGCGGCCCGATCGTCTTCGCCGTCGAGCAGGAGGACGCCGGCGCACCCGTCGACGACCTGCTCCTCGACCCGCGCGACCTGGCGGAGGCACGGACCGTGCCGCTCCCGCTCGCCGCGCCGTGGGGTCCTGCGTCGGACGCGGCAACCGCCGCCGACCCGGGCGTCGCGCTCGCCGTGCGCCTCCGCCGCGCGCTCCCCGCGCCGGACGAGCTCTACCCCGAGGTCGTCCCCGGAACCGCAGCTCCCGCCGCGTCGGCCGATCCCGTCGACGCCGTGCTCGTGCCGTACGCCCTGTGGGGCAACCGGTCGCCGGGCGCGATGCGGGTCTGGATCCGCGCCGCCGACACCGGCTGAGCCGCCGTCCGCGCGCACGCCACCCGGATCCACCCGATCCGGGGCGATGGCGCGCACCTCCGCTTCCCATCCCCTCCCATCGCACGACCCCGTCCGTCATTCCCCACCCGGTGCGCCTCGGCCGCCATCCACGAAACGAGAGTCCGATGAACAGACGAATCACCGCCGTCGGGCTGGCCGTCGCCGCCAGCCTCGCCCTCACCTCCTGCGCCGGCGCCGGCGGAGGAGCCGCGGCAGGCGGCGTCACCGGTCCTGCCGACACCGGCGGCACCATGCAGGTGCTCGCCAGCACCGACTTCTCGCATCTCGACCCGGAGATGGGCTACGACACCGGTGTCCAGGACCTCTACCGGCTCATCTACCGGACGCTCACCACCGCGACCGGCAAGGACGGCGCCACGATCGGGCCGGACCTCGCGACCGACACGGGCACGCCCAACGCCGACGCCACCGTGTGGACGTTCACGCTCAAGGACGGCCTCAAGTTCGAGGACGGCTCACCCATCACCAGCGAGTCCGTCAAGTTCGGCGTCGAGCGGTCCTTCGACCCGGCGCTCGCGATCGGCACGCCGTACACCCGGCTCTACCTGGCGGGTGGCGAGTCGTACAAGGGCCCCTACCAGTCGGGCGACCTCTCCTCGATCGAGACGCCGGACGAGAAGACCATCGTCTTCCACCTGAACCGCTCCGTCCCGGAGTTCTCGAGCGTCGCCGCGCAGAGCACCTTGACGCCGTTCCCGGCCGACAAGGACAAGGTGACGGTCACGAGCATGGACCAGCAGCCCATCGCGTCCGGGCCGTACCGGGTCACCGCCCGCACGGCCGGCTCCTCCCTCACCCTCGAGCGCAACCCCGAGTGGGACCAGTCGACCGACGGTGTGCGGACGGCCAAGCCCGACAAGTGGCAGTTCACCGTGGGCCTCGACCAGGCGACCATCGACGAGCGCTTGCTCGCCAACCAGGGCGACGACAAGAACGCGATCGCGTACACGATCACCGCGGCGAGCGTCTCCCGCATCCAGACCCCGCAGATCAAGGCGCGCACGGTCACCGGCGACCAGGCCTGCACCACGTACCTCGGCCTCAACACGACCAAGCCGCACCTCGACGACGTGCGCGTCCGGCAGGCGATCTCCTATGCGATCGACAAGAAGTCGCTCGCCGACGTCGCCGGCGGCCCGTCCATCGCCGAGCCCGCGTCCACGATGCTCACCCCGTCCATCCCGGGCCACAAGGACTTCGACCTCTACCCGAGCACCGACAGCGCGGGTGACGTCGACAAGGCGAAGGCGCTGCTCGCTGAGGCGGGCGTCCCGCAGGGCTTCACGATGACCCTGGACGTGCGCAACCTGCCCTCCGCGCAGAAGCAGGCCGAGGCGCTCCAGCAGTCGCTCGCCAAGGTGGGCATCACCGTCGAGTTCAACATCATCGACACGGCGACCTACTACGAGACCATCGGCACCCCCTCGCAGCAGCACGACGCCGCCGTCACCGGCTGGTGCCCGGACTGGCTGTCGCCCAGCACGGTGCTCCCGACGCTGTTCGACGGACGCCAGATCAGCGACAAGGGCAACAACGACCTCTCCCAGCTGAACGATGCCGCGGTCAATGCCAAGATCGATGAGGTCTCCGCCATGACGGACCTCGACGCGGCGAAGACCGCGTGGGGGGACCTCGACGAGCAGATCCAGCAGCTCGCCCCGACCGTGCCGCTCCTCTTCGCGCAGTCCGTGCTCGTCGTCGGCGAGAACGTGCGGAACGCGTACTCGAGCCCCCTGTTCGCGGGCGGCATCGACTACGCCACCATCGGCCTCCACACGGGGAAGTAGGCGGTGACCGCCACCCTCCAGGGCGCCAGCGCGCCCGACACGGCCTCCGCGTACCCGACGGGACGGCCGCCCGCCGTCACGCCGGCGAAGCGCGTGGTCGCGGCCCTCCGGTCGACGCCGTCCGTCATCGCCAGCGCCGTGTTCCTGGTGCTGGTCCTGGTGCTCGCGGTGTTCGCGCCGCTCCTGTCCGGGATCACCGGCTGGGGCCCCACGACCTTCGACGCGACGGCCGTCGACCCCGTCCTCGGCGGTCTGCCCATCGGCCCGTTCGGCGGCGTCAGCGCGCAGCACTGGTTCGGCGTCGAGCCGCAGAACGGGCGCGACATCTTCGCCCGGATCGCGTACGGCGCCCGGGTGTCCATGCTCATCGCGGTCTCCGCGACGGTCGTCACCACGGCCGTCGGCGTCATCGCGGGGATGGTCGCCGGCTACTACGGCGGCATCGTCGACCAGATCGTGTCGCGGGTCATGGACTTCCTCATGGCGTTCCCCGCGCTGATCTTCATCATCGCGGTCCTGTCGGCCCTGCCCGCGGGCAACCGGCCGGCGCTGCTCGTCCTGGTGCTCAGCGTCTTCGGCTGGCCGTACACGGCGCGCATCGTGCGCGGCCAGACCATGACGCTCCGCACGCGCGAGTTCGTGGAGGCGGCCCGGGCGTCCGGCGCCTCCTCCCTGCGCGTGGTCTTCCGCGAGGTGCTGCCGAACCTGCGCGGCACCATCATCGTGCTGGCGACGCTCTCGGTGCCGGGCTACATCGGCACCGAGGCGTCCCTGTCGTTCCTCGGCGTCGGCGTGCTGCCGCCGACGCCGTCGTGGGGCCAGATGATCGCCGACTCGGTGAACTGGTACACGGTCGACCCGGCGTACTTCATCGTGCCGGGCTCGTTCCTCTTCGTCACGGTGCTGTCGTTCACGGTCTTCGGCGACCACCTCCGCACCGCGCTCGAGCAGGGGGAGGCGGCATGATCGGCTACCTCCTCCGCCGCGCGGGCGCCGCGGTCATCGTGCTCGCGCTCATCAGCCTGTTCACCTACGCGATCTTCTTCCTGCTGCAGCCGGACCCCGCCGTCACCATCTGCGGCAAGACCTGCACGCCGGACAAGATCGACTCCATCCGCGCCCTCCTCGGCCTCGACCGGCCCTTCTGGGTGCAGTACGGCGACTTCGTCACGGGGCTGTTCACGGGCCGCACCTACGGCGACGGCCCGACGGCGATCCAGTGCACGGCGCCCTGCCTGGGCTTCAGCTTCCAGACCCAGCAGCCCGTGCTCGACCTGCTGCTGTCGCGACTTCCCGTGAGCATCACCGTCGCGGTCGGCGCGGCGGTCCTCTGGATCCTCTTCGGCGTGGCCGGCGGCCTCGTCAGCGCGATCAAGCAGGGCAGCGTGTGGGACCGGACCGCGATGGCCGGGGCTCTCGTCGGCATCAGCGTGCCGGTGCCCTTCGCTGCGCTGCTCCTCCAGTACGTGCTCGTCGTGCAGCTGCAGGTGCTCCCGTTCCCGCAGTCGGTGGCGTTCAGCGACGACCCGGTCGGGTGGTTCGAGTCGTACATCATGCCGTGGACCGTGCTCGCGCTCGGCTACGCGGCCGTGTACGCGCGCATCGTGCGGGCCAACGTGATCGACACCCTGCAGGAGGACTACCTGCGGACCGCGCGCGCCAAGGGCCTGTCGGCCGCGCTCGTGATCCGTCGCCATGCCCTCCGGCCGTCGCTCACGCCCGTCGTCACGTTGTTCGGCATGGACTTCGCCGGGCTGCTCGGCGGGGCCGTGATCGCCGAGAGCATCTTCGGCCTCAACGGCGTCGGCAAGGTCGCCGCCGACTCCATCGCCAAGAACGACCAGCCCGTCATCATGGGCGTCACGCTCCTCGCCGCGGCCTTCGTGGTCGTCGGGAACGTCGTCGTCGACGTGCTCTACACCGTGCTCGACCCCCGAGTGAGGATCACCGCGTGACCGCCACAGAGACGCACCGCCCGCCCGCCCGCGCCGTCCCCGGGACGCCGCTCCTCGAGGTGGAGCACCTCACCATCGCGTTCCCCACGTCGCGGGGACCGGTCGAGGTCGTGAAGGACCTCTCCTTCCGCGTGGAGCCGGACAGCACCCTCGGCATCGTGGGGGAGTCCGGATCCGGCAAGTCGATGACCTCGCTCGCCGTGATGGGCCTCATCCCGCGCGGCGGCACGGTCACCGGATCCATCAAGCTGGCCGGCGAGGAGCTCGTGGGCCGCACCGACCGGGAGCTGCGGGCCATGCGCGGCGACCGCATGGCGATGGTGTTCCAGGATCCGCTCTCCTCGCTCAACCCCTACTACACGGTGGGGCTGCAGATCGAGGAGGCCTACCGGGCGCATCGCCCCGGCTCCCGGAAGGCCGTGCGCTCGACCGTGGTGGCGGCGCTCGAGCGGGTCGGGATCAAGGAGGCCGCGACGCGCGTGGACCACTACCCGCACCAGTTCTCGGGCGGCATGCGGCAGCGCATCATGATCGCGATGGCGCTGTGCCTCGAGCCCGAGCTGCTCATCGCCGACGAGCCGACCACGGCGCTCGACGTGACGGTGCAGGCGCAGATCCTCGACCTCATGCGCTCCATCCGCGCCGAGACGGGGATGGGCATGCTCGTCATCACCCACGACCTCGCGGTGGTCTCGTCGCTGGCCGACGAGGTGCTCGTCATGCAGCACGGGCACCGCGTGGAGAGCGGCACCACCGAGCGCGTGTTCACCGCGCCGGAGGACCCGTACACGCACGCCCTGCTCGAGGCGATCCCCCGCATCGACGCCGCCTACGACCGCCTGACGACGGGACCCGCCTCATGAGCCCACACGACGCATCCGCCCCCGCGCCCGCCCCGACCGCCACAGCGGCGACGCCCGAGCCCTTCCTCTCCGCGCGCGACCTCACCAAGGAGTACGTGACGCGCGGCGGCCGCGGGCTCCGGCCGCCCGTGCGGCGCTTCCTCGCGGTCGACGGCGTGAGCCTCGACGTGCCGACCGGGCAGACCCTCTCCATCGTGGGCGAGTCCGGATCCGGCAAGTCGACGACCGCGCGCATCATCGCGCACCTGCTCGACCCGACCTCCGGCACGTTCGCGCTGAAGGGCGAGGACATGACGCACGCGAAGGGCGCCGCCCTCCGCGAGTTCCGGCGGCAGGTGCAGGTGGTGTTCCAGGATCCGGCGTCGTCGCTGAACCCGCGGCACACGGTGGAGCAGATCATCAGCGCGCCCCTGCGGTACCAGGGCATCACGACGCCGGGCGGGCACGGGCAGCTCGTGCGCGACCTGCTCGACCGGGTGGGCCTCAACCCCGACCACGCGCAGCGCTATCCCGCGCAGTTCTCGGGCGGGCAGTGCCAGCGCATCGGGATCGCGCGGGCGCTCGCCGTGAGCCCGGGCCTCATCGTGTGCGACGAGGCGGTCTCCGCGCTCGACGTCACGGTGCAGGCGCGCGTCATCGCGCTGCTCCGCGACCTCCAGCGGGAGCGGGGGCTCAGCTACGTCTTCATCGCGCACGACCTCGCCGTCGTGCGGCAGCTCTCCGACCGCGTCGCCGTGATGAGCTCGGGGAAGGTCGTGGAGGAGGGTACGCGCGACGACGTGTTCGAGCGCCCGCAGCACCCGTACACGCGGTCGCTGCTCGACGCCGTGCCGCGCATCGACCCCGAGTGGGATCGCAGGCGGCAGGCCGCGCGCGCCGCGGCCGGCCTCGACACCACCGCCATCGAGACGGCGGGCGGGTCGGCCGCGTGATCGTCGGATCCGCCACCGTCCCCGGCGTCCACGTCACCGACCACGAGATCGAGGTCCCGCTCGACTGGGAGGCGGCGCGCGCCGGCGAGCCCACGTCGACCATCACGGTGTTCGCCCGCGAGCTCGTCGCCCCCGACCGCCGCGGCGACGACCTGCCCGCGCTCCTCTACCTCCAGGGCGGCCCGGGCGGGAAGTCGCCGCGCGTGCTCGACGACGGCGGCTGGATCGGCCACGCCCTCCGCACGCACCGCGTCGTGCTCCTCGACCAGCGCGGCACCGGGCGGAGCACGCCAGTGACGGCGCGCACCATGATCCGGTTCGGCGACGACCACGGGTCGGCTGCCCGGTACCTCGCGCTCTTCCGGGCCGACTCGATCGTGCAGGACGCCGAGGCGCTCCGGCAGCACCTCGAGGGCGGGCGCCGCTGGTCGACGCTCGGCCAGAGCTACGGCGGGTTCCTCACGCTCACCTACCTGTCGCTCGCGCCCGAGGCCCTCTCGGCCTGCTACGTGACCGGCGGGCTCGCCTCGCTCGACCCCGACGCCGAGGAGGTCTACCGCCGGACCTACCCGCGCACGGTCCGGAAGAACGCCGGGTACCACGCGCGCTACCCGGGCGACGTGGGGATCCTGTCCCGGCTCGCCGACCGGCTCCAGGTCGGCGACGTGTCGCTGCCCGACGGCGACGTGCTCACGGTCCGGCGCCTGCAGACCATCGGCATCGACCTCGGCATGGCGCCGGGGAGGGAGCGGATCCACGCGCTGCTGGACGAGGCGCTCGACGACCGCGGCGAGCCCACCGACGTGCTGCTCGCCGAGGTGCTGCGCCTCACCTCGTACGCGGGGAACCCGCTCTTCGCGGCGATGCAGGAGAGCATCTACGCGTCAGGCACCCGGCCCGCGACCGCGTGGGCCGCCGAGCGGGAGCGCGGCCGTCACCCGGCGTTCGCGCCGACCGCCCGGCCGCTGCTGCTCACCGGCGAGATGATGTACCCCTGGATGTTCGACGAGATCCGGCTGCTGCGCCCGTTCCGCGGCGCGGTCGAGGAGATGGCCCGTCGCGACGACTGGCCGGAGCTCTACGACCCGGCCCGGCTCGCCGCCAACGAGGTGCCCATCGCCGCCGCGATCTACCACGACGACATGTACGTGGACGCGCGGCTGCAGCAGGACACGGTCGCGCGCGTGGGCAACGCCCGCGCGTGGATCACGAACGAGCACGAGCACGACGGCCTCGGAGCGCCCGGCGTGCTCGGGCGCCTGATGGACACGATCGCCCGCGATGGAGGAGCACTGCCCCGATGACCGACACGACCCCCGACACCGACCCCGGCGCGGCGCGCGTCCCCTCCACCCCCGAGGACCGCCGCCCGCCGCGCCTCGCGGAGCTGCCCGCCTTCCAGGACCTCATGGCGGGCGGCTGGATCACGCCCGACCGCACGCCGACGACCGTGCCCGGCGCGGTCGAGGCCGGGGCAGCGCACCGCGCCCGGCTGAGCGCCGCGATGCCCGGCGTGACCCTCGCGGTGGTGAGCGGCTACGCGCCCACGCGCAACGACGACTGCCGCTACGCGTTCCGCGCCGACAGCGACTTCGTGTGGCTCACCGGCGTGCAGATCGAGGGCGCCGTGCTCGTGATGCACGCGGTCCCGGGCGGCCACGACGCGGTCCTGCACGTGCCCGCGCCCGCGCATCCGGGGGATCCGCGCTTCTACTCCGACGCCGACCACGGCGAGCTCTGGGTGGGCCCCGCGCCCGCGCACGCCGACTGGCAGGCCGCGCTCGGGATCCCCGTGCGCGACCCCGACCGCATCGCGCGCGACCTCGCGGGCGTCCGCGACGTGCGCCGGGCGGGGGCCGTCACGGGCGTCCCGTCGGCGCTCGCCGACGTGCCCCGCGATCCCGCGCTCGTCGCGACGCTCGGCGAGCTGCGCGTCATCAAGGACGCGTGGGAGATCGAGGAGCTGCGCCGCGCGGTCGACGACACCGTGGAGGGCTTCGCCGAGGTCGTGCGCGCGATCCCGCGGGCGCGGGCGCTCGGCGGCGAGCGCTGGCTGCAGGGCACCTTCGACCGGCACGCGCGCACGGTCGGCACCGGCCCCGGCTATGCCACCATCGTGGGCGGCGGCGGTCACGCGACGACCCTGCACTGGGTGCGCTGCGACGGCCCGATCCGCGACGGCGAGCTCGTGCTGCTCGACATGGGCGTGGAGGCCAGGAGCCTCTACACGGCCGACGTCACCCGCACGATCCCCGTCTCCGGCACCTTCACGCCCGAGCAGCGGCTCGTGCACGACGTCGTGGAGCGCGCCCACCGCGCGGGCCTCGACGCCGTCGCGCCCGGGCGCCCGCTCGTCGACTTCCACCACGCGTCCATGGAGGTGATCGCCCAGGGCCTGCACGACATGGGGATCCTGCCCGTCTCGGTCGACGAGGCGCTCTCGCCCGCCGGGCAGCACCACCGCCGCTGGCTGGTGTGCGGGATCGGGCACCACCTCGGGCTCGACGTGCACGACTGCTCGGGTGCCGGGGTCGCCGGATACGACCGCGCGGTGGAGGCGGGCATGGTGCTGACCGTGGAGCCCGGCCTGTACTTCGCGCCGGACGACGGGATGGTACCGCCCGAGCTCCGGGGCATCGGGGTGCGGATCGAAGACGATATCGTGGTGACGCAGACGGGGTCCGACGTGCTGTCGGACGCGCTGCCGATCGACGCCCGGGGCCTGGAGTCCTGGATGCATGAGCAGCGGTCCCCGTCCTGACCCCAGGAGGAGGACCCGCGTGAGCCTCTCCGCTCTGCGTCCCGCACCCCCGCGCGAGAGCCTGCGCGAGCACGTGCACCAGGCCCTGTCCGCGGCCATCGTCTCGGGCGAGCTGGAGCCGGGCACGCTGATCACCGTGCCCACGCTCGCCGTGCGCTTCGACGTCTCGGCCACGCCCGTCCGCGAGGCGGTGCTCGAGCTGGAGAAGCGCGGGTTCGTCGAGACGGTCCGCAACAAGGGGTTCCGCGTCACGGCCGTGAGCGACGAGGAGCTCGGCCACCTGGTGCAGGTGCGCCAGCTCCTCGAGGCGCCGGCCATGGAGCGGCTCGCCGGGCAGCTCCCGGACGGCGCGCTCCCCGGGCTCGAGGCGCTCGCCGACCGGATCGAGCAGGGCGCGCGCGACGGCGACCTCCGCGCGTACCTCGAGGCGGACCAGGAGTTCCACCTGTCGCTCACGCGCATGCTCGGCAACCCCGTGCTCACCGACGCTATCGCCGACCTCCGCTCGCGCACCCGTCTCGTCGGGCTCGCGTCGATGAAGGAGAGCAGCCTCCTCGACGCCTCGGCCGCCGAGCACCACGAGCTCCTGCGGGCGCTGGTCGCCGGCGACGGGACCGCGGCGCACGAGCTGATGGTGCGGCACATCCGCCACGCCAGCGGGTGGTGGGCGCGGCGAGGACGAGTCGGCCGGGGACGCGGGCGCCGTCCCGGTGGATCCCTCCGACGCCTGATCCGCGCGGCGGTCGCTGCCATTTCCCATCATGGGCGATGTGTGACACATTACTGTCACCGCCCACCACCATCGCCGCCTCCTCGAGGCGCACCCACCCGTGAGAGCAGGGACACCATGACGCGTCACGTGGTCGTCGTGGGCGGGGGCATCGTCGGGGCCGCGTGCGCCCGGTCGCTCGCCCGGGCGGGGATCCGCGTCACCGTCGTCGAGCGCGCCGCCGTCGCCTCCGGCACGAGCGCGCAGGGCGAGGGCAACATCCTCGTGTCCGACAAGGGCCCGGGCGCGGAGCTCGAGCTCGCGCAGCTGGCCGCCCGCCGCTGGCCCGAGGTCGCCGCGGAGCTCGCGGACGAGCTGGGCGACGCGCTCCCGTCCATCGAGTACGAGCCCAAGGGCGGGCTCGTCGTCACGACCACCGACGAGGGCGCGGATCCGCTGCTCGCCTTCGCCGCCACCCAGCGCTCCGCGGGCGTCCAGGCCGTGCCCGTCGACCGCCGTCGGGCCCTCGAGCTCGAGCCGTGGCTCAACCCGGCGATCACCGCGGCCGTGCACTACCCCGAGGACGCGCAGGTGCAGCCCGCCATCGCGACGGAGGCGCTCGCCGCGTCGGCCCGGCGCGCCGGCGCGGTCGTGCGGACGGGCGTCGAGGTCGTCGGCCCGATCCTCGACGCGGACGGCGCCCTCCGCGGCGTGCGGACGAGCGCGGGCGACATCGCCGCCGACGACGTGCTGATCGCCGCAGGCCCCTGGTCGGGCGAGGTGGCCCGCGCGCTCGGCGTCGAGCTGCCCGTGCTGCCGCGGCGCGGGGTCGTGCTCGTGACCACCCGCATGCCGCACCGCATCCGGCACAAGGTCTACGACGGCGACTACGTGGGCGCGGTCGGATCCGGCGACGGCGCGCTGCAGACCTCGGGTGTCGTGGAGTCGACGCCGTCCGGGACCGTGCTCATCGGATCGAGCCGCGAGCGCGTGGGCTTCGACGCGTCGCTGCGCGTAGCGGTGCTCGAGGAGCTCGCGGCGAAGGCCGTGCGGCTCTTCCCCTTCCTCGTGGAGGCGAACGCGATGCGGTCCTACGGCGGCTTCCGTCCGTACCTACCCGACCACCTGCCGGTCGTCGGCCCGGATCCCCGGCTGCCCGGCCTCTGGCACGCGAGCGGGCACGAGGGCGCGGGGATCGGCCTGTCGGTCGCGACCGCCGACCTGATCGCCGCGCAGATGACGGGCGAGACGACCCCGCTCGACGTGCGGCCCTTCTCCGTCGCGCGCGCGTCGCTCGGGCTGCTGATGCCCGGGGCCGCCGCGCCCGGCGCCGCGCTGCCGACCGCCGCCGCCGGGGTGCGCGCATGACGCCGCGGCGCGTGGATCCTGCGCGCGACCCGATCCGCCCGGCGCCGGCCGCGGCCGTGCGGTTCACCGTGGACGGGGATCCCGTCACCGGCGTCCGCGGCCAGACCATCGCGGGTGCGCTGCTCGCCTCCGGCACCCTGGCGTGGCGCACGACCGCGAGCGCGGGCCGCCCGCGCGGGGTCTTCTGCGGGATCGGCGTGTGCTTCGACTGCACCGTCACCGTGAACGGGCTGCCGGACGTGCGGGCGTGCCAGCGCCGTGCCGTCGAGGGCGACGTGGTCGAGACCGGGCCGGGCGCGAGGGTGCCCGACGGGACCGTGCCCGACGAGCGCGCGGGGGAGGCGTCGTGAGCGGCGCGGACGGCCGGCGGCACGTCGTCGTCATCGGCGCGGGACCCGCCGGGCTCGCCGCGGCCGTCGCCGCGCGCGGTCGCGGGGCGCGGGTCACGCTGCTCGACGCGTCCGACGAGCTGGGCGGCCAGTACTGGCGGCACCTGCCGGAGTCGCGGCCGGCGGCGCGCGAGCGGATCCTGCATCACGGCTGGGACGCGTTCACCGCGCTCCGCGGCCGGCTCGCGGCCGACGACGGCTGCGAGATCGTGACGGGCGCGCAGGTGTGGGCGATCGAGCGGCCGACGCCCGACGCCGCCGACGCTGCCGCTGCCGATGCACCCGCCGCCGCCGCTGCCGCCCCCTCGCCGGCCGCCGTCGTCCACGTGCTCGTCGGCCAGGTCGACGGATCCCGCCGCGAGCCCCTGACCCTCCGCCCGGACGCGCTCGTTCTCGCGACCGGCGCGCACGACCGCACGCTGCCGTTCCCCGGCTGGGACCTGCCGGGCGTCTTCACCGCGGGCGCCGCGCAGGCCCTCGCGAAGGGCGAGCGGGTCGCCATCGGGGATCGCGTGATCGTCGCGGGCGCCGGGCCCTTCCTCCTCCCCGTCGCCGTGTCGCTCGTGCAGGCGGGGGCGCGCGTGGTCGGGATCCACGAGGCCGCGCGCGTGCCGTCCCTCGCCCGTGGCTGGCTGCGGTCGCCCGCCGGCCTCGCCCGCGCGCCGCACAAGGCCGCCGAGCTCGCGGGCTACGTCTCCGTGCTGGCGCGCCAGCGCATCGGGTACGCCACGGGCAGCGCGGTCGTCGCCGCGCACGGCACCGACCGCGTCGAGGCGGTGACCGTGCAGCGCCTCGACGCGTCGTGGGCGCCGATCCCGGGCACCGAGCGGCGGATCGCCGTCGACGCCGTGTGCGTCGGCCACGGGTTCACGCCGCGGCTCGAGCTGCCGATCGCGGCCGGCTGCCGCATCGGCGCCCACCGCTTCGTCGAGGTCGACGCGTCGCAGGGCGCCGGGCCCGCGGGCGTCTTCGCGGCCGGCGAGATCACGGGCATCGGGGGAGTGGACCAGGCGCTCGCGGAGGGCGAGGTCGCCGGGCACTGCGCGGCGGGCGGATCCCCGGCCGACGCCGCCGTCGCGTCCGCCGTCCGCCGTCGGGCGGTCGCGCACGACGTGGCCGGCCGCATCGAGGGCGCGCACGGGATCCGCCCCGGCTGGACCGGCTGGCTCCGCGACGACACGCTGGCCTGCCGCTGCGAGGAGGTGCCCGTCGGGCGTCTCCGCGCGACCGCCCGCGCCGCGGAATCCACCGACCTGCGCTCCATGAAGCTCGCGACGCGCGCCGGCCTCGGGATCTGCCAGGGCCGCATCTGCGGGCGGACCGTCGAGCAGCTGCTCGCGGCGGAGGCCCCGGCGTGCGGATCCGGCGCCGACGCACCCGCACCCGCGGCGACCGGCCCCGGTACCGACCGCCGCCCCGTCGCCTCGCCCGTGCGCCTCGGCGAGCTCGCCGCCGCGTACGAGCGCCGCGACGCGGGACCCCCGTCCCTCGCCGCGGCCGCGCCCGGCGTCGACGACCCGCCGCCCGCCGCCGCCCCGCCCGCCGACGCCCCGCCCGCCGGCGTCGCACCGCCGCCCGCGCCCCCGACCACCCCCGCACCTCCCCGCACCACCGACCGGAAGGACACCCCTTGACCGCACCCGCCCTGGACCTCGGAGGCGTCGTCGTCGCCACCACGCTGCCGTTCCGCGAGGACGCATCCGCCCCCGCCGGCCTCGCCGTCGACTACGACGCGTACGCGGCCCACTGCGACTGGCTCATGTCGAACGGCTGCCGCGGCGTCGGCCCGAACGGATCGCTCGGCGAGTACTCGTCGCTCACCGACGAGGAGCGCCGGAAGGTCGTGCAGGTCGCGGTCGAGACCGTGGGCGACCGCGGGATCGTCGTCGCCGGCGTGCACGGCGTCGGCTGGCACCAGGCGAGGAAGTGGGCCGAGATCGCGGCCGAGGACGGCGCCGACGGCGTGCTCCTCCTCCCGCCCACCATCTACCGGGCGAGCGACGACGAGGTCGTCGAGCACTACGCGCGCGTCGACGAGGTGGGCCTGCCGATCATGGCCTACAACAACCCGTTCGACACCAAGGTCGACCTCACGCCGCAGCTCCTCCAGCGGCTCGACGCGCTCGAGAACGTCGTGGCGATCAAGGAGTTCTCGGGCGACATCCGGCGCGTGACGGAGATCCAGGACCTCACGGGCCTCGACGTCATCGCGGGTGCCGACGACCTGCTGCTCGAGTCGCTCATCATGGGCGCCGTCGGCTGGTTCGCGGGCTACCCGAACGCCTTCCCGCGCGAGGCCGTCGAGCTGTACGGGCTCGCGACCAGCGGCCGCATCGAGGAGGCGAAGGAGCTGTACCGCCACCTCGTCCCCGTGTTCCGCTGGGATTCGCGCACCGAGTTCGTGCAGGCCATCAAGCTCTCGATCGACGTCGCCGGCGAGAGCACGGGCGGCCCGACGCGTCCGCCGCGCGCGCCGCTGCCCGCCGCCATCGCGGAGCAGGTCACGCGCGACACGCGCCGCGCGCTTGACCACCTCGCCGGGCGATGATCGACGGATGAGGTCCTCCCGCGTCTTCCACGCCGTCGACTCGCACACGGAGGGCATGCCGACCCGCGTCGTCACGAGCGGGTTCGGCGTGATCCCCGGCTCCACCATGAACGAGCGCCGCCTGCACCTCATCGAGCACCTCGACCACCTGCGGCTCCTGCTCATGACGGAGCCGCGCGGGCACGCGGCGATGAGCGGCGCGATCCTGCAGCCGCCCACGCGCGACGACTGCGACTGGGGCGTCCTCTACATCGAGGTGTCCGGCTGCCTGCCGATGTGCGGCCACGGCACCATCGGCGTCGCGACCGTGCTGGTGGAGACCGGGCTCGTGGAGGTGCAGGAGCCGGTCACCACGATCCGGCTCGACACCCCGGCCGGGCTCGTGATCGCGCGGGTCGACGTGGAGGACGGCCGAGCCGCCTCGGTCACCATCGAGAACGTGCCCTCGTACGTGGAGCGGCTCGACGCCTCGATCGAGGTGCCCGGGTACGGCACCGTCCCGTACAGCCTCGCGTTCGGCGGCAACTTCTACGCGGTCGTCGAGCTCGACGCGCTGGGGCTGCCGTTCGACCGGGAGCGGCAGCAGGAGATCCTCGCCGCGGGGCTCGCGATCATGGGCGCGATCAACGACCAGGACGCGCCGTCGCACCCGGAGATATCCGGTGTCGACCACTGCCACCACGTCGAGTTCCTGGCACCCGGGTCCGACGCGCGGCTGTCGCGGCACGCCATGGCGATCCACCCCGGCTGGTTCGACCGCTCGCCGTGCGGCACCGGCACGTCCGCGCGCATGGCCGAGCTGTGGGCGCGCGGCGAGCTCGCGGTGGGCGACGAGTTCGTGAACGAGTCGTTCATCGGCAGCCGCTTCACCGGCCGGATCCTCCGCGAGACGGCCGTCGCCGGGCGGCCCGCCATCGTCCCCGCCATCACCGGGCGCGCCTGGATCACCGGCATGGGACAGTACCTGCTGGACCCCACCGACCCGTTCCCGAGCGGCTTCCGGTTCTGAACCGCGAGCCCCCACCGAGGAGAGACATGACCCCGCACGAGACCGCCCCGACCACCGACCAGGCCGTGGATCCCGCCGTCGCCGCGACCGTCGACGCCGTCGCCGCGCGCGCCGCCCGGGCCGCCGCACCCCTCGCCGCGCTGGCCCCTGCTGCCCGTGCCCGAGCGCTCGACACCGTCGCCGACGCGCTCGAGGCGATCCGCCCCGAGCTGCTGCCCGTCGCCGAGCGGGAGACCGCGCTCGCGCCCGGCCGCCTCGCCGGCGAGCTGACGCGCACGACCGTGCAGCTCAAGATCCTCGCGGCCGCCGTGCGCGACGGCCGCTACCTCGGCGCGCGCATCGACCACGCGGATCCCGACGCCGCGCCCGCCCCGCGCCCCGACATCCGCCGGTACCTCGTGCCCGTGGGTCCGGTCCTCAACTTCGCGGCGTCGAACTTCCCGTTCGCGTTCTCGGTGGCGGGCGGCGACACGGCGTCGGCGCTCGCGGTCGGCTGCCCCGTGGTCGTGAAGGCGCACCCGGGGCACCCGGAGCTGTCGCGCCGTGTCGCCGAGGCCGCGTCCGCCGCGCTCGTCGAGGCCGGCCTCCCCGAGGGCACGCTGCAGCTCATCGAGGGCGAGGAGGCGGGGCTCGCGATGCTGCGCGACTCGCGGATCCGCGCCGCCACCTTCACGGGATCGCTCCGCGCCGGCCGCTTCCTCGCCGACGTCGCAGCCGCCCGCCCCGACCCGATCCCGTTCTTCGGCGAGCTGGGCAGCGTCAACCCGGTCGTCATCACGGAGCGCGCCGCCGCCGAGCGCGGGGAAGACATCGCCGCCGCCCTCGTGGCGAGCGCCGCCGGATCCGCCGGGCAGCTGTGCACCGCGCCCGGCATCGTGCTGATCCCGGCGGGCCACGGCCTCGACGCCGTCCTCGCGGAGGAGGCCGGCGCGGTCGCGCCGCACGGCATGCTCAACTCCCGGATCGCGGAGGGCTACGCGGGCGGGCGGGCCGCCGCCATCGCGGTCGACGGCGTGCGCCTCGTCGCCGAGGGCCGCGCGCCCGCGGGCGACGACGGATCCGTGACCCCCACCATCGCCGCCGTGGCGCTCGCCGACTTCGAGGCCGAGCGCGAGGTGCTGCGGCACGAGGTGTTCGGCCCGTTCGCGCTCCTCGTCGAGTACCCCGCGGGCACCGACCTCGCCGCCCTCGCCGCTCGCACCTTCGAGGGCGAGTTGACCGCGAGCGTCCACCTCGGCGAGGGCGAGGCCGACGCGGCGACCGCCGAGCTGATCCGCGTGCTGGCCGCCCGCGCCGGCCGCGTGCTCGTCGACGCCTGGCCCACGGGCGTCTCCGTCACCGACGCGCAGCAGCACGGCGGACCCTGGCCCGCCACCACGCTCGACCGCGGCACGAGCGTCGGCACCGCGTCGCTCGACCGTCTGCTCCGCGGCGTCGCGTTCCAGGGCGTCCCGGACGCGCTGCTGCCCGAACCCCTGCGCACCGCGAACCCGTGGGGCGTGCCCCAGCGGGTGAGCGCGCGCGGCGCCCGCGCCTGACGCCGGGATCCGCCGGGCGCCCGCCGCGCTGGCCGCGCGTCCGGGCTCGGCGCGTGCTCCGCTAGCCGCAGGGCCGCCCCGCCGCTGAGGGTTCCCACAACCCGCGACCGCCTGCCGCGGGAGCGCGTTGGAGGCCCGCGACGTGTTTTTCGGCAGGTGGAGGATCCGTGCATAGCGTGGCCGGTGCCGGCGGGGACGCCGGCGCAGACGACGGCACGGAGGATCCATGGTCGACACGGCGGCACGAGGACGCACCACCCGCGGCACGAGGGGACGAGGCCCCGCCGCGGCACCGCAGGACGGCAGCGCAGCCCCCGAGGGCTCTCCCCACGAGGGCGCGCTCCGCGAGGCGGGCGTCCCGGTCGCCGGCGCCGTGGACGCCGAGGTCGCCCGCGAGCTCGACCGCACCGACGGCGACGCGGGGGTGGACACCGGCCCCCGCGTCGACGTCGAGGGCCTCGGCCGCGTGCTCCTCGGGCGCTGGGCCGACGTCCGCCGCTCGTCCCGCGAGCTGACAAGCCGCCCCGAGCTGCACCGCATGGAGGGCCTCGACATGCACCAGCACCGGGCGCGCGTGAGCGAGCAGCTGAAGATCCTGGTCGAGCACGGCGGCGTGCACCGCGCCTACCCCGTGTCCGTCGGCGGGCTCGAGGACCACGGCGGCAACATCGCGGGCTTCGAGGAGCTCGTGGCCGCGGATCCGTCCCTCCAGATCAAGGCCGGCGTGCAGTGGGGACTGTTCGGCTCCGCCGTGATGCACCTGGGCACCGAGCGCCACCACCGCGAGCTGCTCCCGGGGATCATGACGCTCGAGACGCCGGGCGCGTTCGCAATGACCGAGACGGGCCACGGATCCGACGTCGCCAGCATCGGCACGACCGCGACCTACGACCCCGAGACCGGCGAGTTCGACCTGCACACCCCGTTCCGCGCGGCGTGGAAGGACTACATCGGCAACGGCGCCATCGACGGCCGCGCCGCGACCGTGTTTGCGCAGCTCGTCACCCAGGGCGTGAACCACGGCGTGCACTGCTTCTTCGTGCCGCTCCGCGACGAGACCGGCGCGTTCCTGCCCGGCGTCGGCGGCGAGGACGACGGCCTCAAGGGCGGCCTCAACGGGATCGACAACGGCCGCCTCCACTTCGACCACGTGCGCGTGCCGCGCGCGAACCTCCTCAACCGCTACGGCGACGTGGCCGAGGACGGCACGTACACGTCGGAGATCTCGAGCCCCGGCCGCCGCTTCTTCACGATGCTCGGCACACTCGTGCAGGGTCGCGTGTCGCTCGACGGCGCCGCGACCAGCGCCGCCAAGATCGCGCTGCAGATCGCCGTCACCTACGGCAACCAGCGCCGCCAGTTCGTCGCGGGCGGCACCGACGAGGAGGTGCTGCTCGACTACCAGCGGCACCAGCGCCGGCTGATCCCGCGCATCGCGACCACGTACGCCGCGTCGTTCGCGCACGAGAAGCTCCTCACCCAGTTCGACTCCGTGTTCTCCGGCGCGACCGACACGGACGCGGACCGGCAGGACCTCGAGACGCTCGCCGCCGCGTTCAAGCCGCTGAGCACCTGGCACGCGCTCGACACGATCCAGGAGGCGCGCGAGGCGTGCGGCGGCCAGGGCTTCCTCGCGGAGAACCGGCTCGTCGGGCTCCGCGCCGACCTCGACGTCTACGCGACCTTCGAGGGCGACAACACCGTGCTCCTCCAGCTGGTCGCGAAGCGCCTGCTCACCGACGTGAACAAGCGCTTCGCGAAGGCCGACTTCGGGGTGCTGGCGCGCTACGCCGTCGAGCAGGCCGCGGATCGCACGCTGCGCTCGACCGGTCTGCGCACGCTCGGGCAGGCGCTCGCGGACCGCGGATCCACCGCCCGCTCCGTCGGCCAGCTGCGCGAGCCGGACACGCAGCGCGCGCTGCTGACGGGCCGCGTCGAGACCATGGTCGGCGAGATCGCGACCGCGCTCCGCGCCACCCGCAAGATGCCGCCGGCCGAGGCCGCCGCGCTCGTCAACCGGCACCAGGACGCGCTCATCGAGGCGGCCCGCGCGCATGCGCAGCTGCTGCAGTGGGAGGCGTTCACCGAGGCGCTGGATCCCGCGTCGGAGACCGGCCGCGCCATGGACGACGGCACCCGCAGGATCCTCACCTGGACCCGCGACCTCTTCGGCCTCCGCCTCATCGAGGAGGACCTGGCCTGGTTCCTGATCCACGGTCGCATCAGCTCCGCGCGCGCTCGGGCCGTCACGGCCTACGTCGACCGGCTCGTCGCCCGCCTCCGCCCGCACGCGCAGGACCTCGTGGACGCGTTCGGCTACACGCCGGCGCACGTCCGCGCGGCCGTGGCGTCGGGCGAGGAGAAGGACCGCCAGGACGAGGCGCGCGCGTACCGCGACGCCCGGATCGCCGACGGCTCGGCGCCGCGCATGGAGAAGAGCGAGAAGAAGAAGGGGTAGCGCGGTCATCCCGTCCCACGGACGCGCAGATGCCCGGGTCACCTCACGGAGGTGGCCCGGGCATCGTGGTGTCGCGGTCGGATCAGGCCTTGACCTTGACCTTCGCCGCGGTGGCGGTGGCGACGGCGTTGATGAACGTGGCGTCCTGCGCCAGGCGCGTGCCGAGACCGGCGACCATCTTCTCGATGTTCTCGGTCCGGGACCCGTATCCGATGATGGTCTGGAGGAGGCCCTGGTAGATCCCCTCGACGCTCTTCGTCTCACCGCCGTTCGACGGATTCCCTGTGTACCACTCGGCGCCCCTGATGGTCTGCGAGATGAGATTCGCGTCTGCCTGCGAGATTGCCATGCTTCCTCCTGCTAATGGTGCGTCATTGATGCGTGATGCGGGATCGATCGCCGTGTTGTTCTGACGGATCTCGATGTGGAGATGCGGTCCTGTGACATCTCCCGATGATCCGACCGCGCCCACGAAGGTGCCCCCGTCGACCTGCTGGCCGACGGACAACGGCGACCGTGACGACATGTGCGCATATAGGGAGCGCCAGTTGGAGCCGTCGCTGTCCGGGTGTCGGATGGTGATGCTGTGCCCGAAGGTGCCGGGTCCGCTGCTGTAGTCGATCCGCTCGACGGTCCCCACGCCGATGGCGAAGATGCTGGTCCCCGCGGCCGGCGCGAAGTCGATCCCGCGGTGGAGCGTCCGCACTCCCGTGATGGGGTGGATGCGGTACCCATAACCTGAGATCGGGCGGACGCGTGTGCTGAACGGGTGGTTCCATGCATTCTCGGCATTCGCGGCCGCAACGGGTTGCAGCACCTCCACGCCGAAAAGCGCGACCATGAACAGCGCTGCGGTGACTATCTGCCTGCGCGTCGCGCCGGTGCGCGGATCGACGATGTCGTCCGGCCCCAGCCCGTCGGGCGCGTCGAATGATTCCAATTCCTTGACCAATTTCCCCCCGAATGTCTTTCTCGAAGGTATCCAGCGACTGAGGGAGAAGGCAAGCGGAATGCGGTCCTCATCATTGCGGACGTGACCGCGTGCGGAGGATGCGGTATTCGCGCGCGGGATGCCGCGCGCCAGGCGGGATGGCCTCGAGAGGCGGAGGTGCCGCGCTACGCGTGCAGCGCCGCATCCGCCTGGCCCGTGCGCCACGACGCGAAGCGGGCCGTGAAGCCCGCGCGGGTGGGTGCGCAGCAGAAGGGGCCGGCGGTCACCCGGGCGTCGGGATCCAGCGGCGCGACGCGCACGAGCCGCCACGGCTCGCAGTCCACCCGGGCGCGCACCGTGAGGGCGTCGCCCATGCGGCTCGCGCGGATCGTCACGAGCCGGCCCGACCAGCCCGGCACCGGGGCGAGCGACCAGTCGGAGACGCCGCGCGTGACGACCGCGCCGAGGCCGTCCTCGCCGTCGCTGCGCTCGATGCCCGCCTTGATCCACGTCTCCGCGTCGACCCGCACGAAGACACCGGCCTGGTCGAACTGCTCGCGGAGGTCCAGCGTGAACGCCACCTCGACCGCGGCGCCCGGATCCAGGGGCGCGAGGAGCGCGTGCTCGGTGTCGTGCACGAAGCCGTACGAGGTCGTTCGCCAGGCGTCGCTGCCCTCGCGGGCGGTCACGTCCATGCCGCCGTCGTGGATGCGCACGGCCTCCGGTTCCGTCGTCCATGCGCCCCGGTTCCAGGGGATGTCGGCGAGTGCGGGGGATGCGGGGGAGTCGGTCATGGGATGACCGTACGCGGCGGGCGGACGTCAGACGGCGAGGAGGAGCCGCACGGCGGCCGACACCTCCGCCATGAGGTAGCCGGGGAGGTGCCCCACGGGGTGGGGCTCGATGAGCTCACGACTGACCGGCCCGATCTGGGGGACCACCGCCACCGAGTCCTTGTCCAGCCCCGACGCCGCTGCCGGGATGAACACGTTCCCCGGGAAGACTTGGAGGCGCACCTGCGAGGTGAACGGGATGATCACGATCGTGGCGATGCCGCTCTCGTTGATCCAGTCGTCCTGGATGACCAGGGACGGCCGGATCTTCGCCGGCTCCGACCCTCGGGGAGCATCGAAGCCGACCCAGACGACGTCCCCTCGGCGGATCACCACTCCGAACCGGTCCGCGCGATGCGCTCCGACTCGCGCAGGAAGTCCTCGCCCGCGGTGGGCTGTCCGACCTCGGCGATGGCGGCGTCCGCGAGACGCGTCAGCTCCGCCTTGTCGGCTCCCTCCAGCTCATCGGCGAGCTTCTGCGCTGCGACACGGTAGAACTCGGAGCGGGTCATCCCGAAGCGCTTCGCGACACGATCGAATCTCTCGAAGTCGGTGTCGGGGACGGAGATGGCGGTCTTCATGTATGCGAGTATAACCGGTCATACTCGCGTGGTCTGGCTCTTCACCGGACAAGCCCAGCCCGCGTCCCCGTCAGTCGGCCACGGGCCGCGGATCGCCCAGGTACGGCATGATCGCCTCCGCCCAGTGCGCGTGCATGACGCGGTAGGAGAAGCGGTCGCGGACGTGCAGGCGCGTGCCGGAGATGTCGGGGTGGGGCGCGTAGACGATGCCGTGCGCCGGGTCGTCGAGCCGGCTGGTGGCGCGGTTCAGCCGGGTGACCTGGGCGAGCAGCAGGTTCCGTCCGAGCATGGGGATCGGCTGGAACCGGTCCATGGGCGGGATGCCCATCAGCACGATCCGGCACGCGTCGCTGGCCTGTTCGCGGACGCAGCCGACGATGGCCTGGATCCGGTCCGTCCACTCCGCGGGGGACGTGGCGACGAGCACGTCCGGGATCCCGAGCGCGACGATCGCGAGGTCGAGCGGACCCGAGCGGCCGGTCATCAGGGCGGCG
Organism: Clavibacter sepedonicus; assembly: GCF_000069225.1. Lineage (GTDB taxonomy): Bacteria > Actinomycetota > Actinomycetes > Actinomycetales > Microbacteriaceae > Clavibacter > Clavibacter sepedonicus. The sequence continues at coordinate 85,737 of NC_010407.1, forward strand.
GCCTTGCGGGCGGTCATGTCGTAGGCCGCCACGGTCTCCCACTCGACGCCGCGCCCCGTGCGCGTGGAGCGCCGGGCGGCGACCTGCGCGGGCATGGCCATGCCGGCGAGGAGCACGCCGTAGCCGGCCACGCCGATGTCGCCCAGGAAGAGCACGCGCTCCGGATCCGGACCCGGGATCGAGGACACGTCGTCGTGCGGCGGGAAGATCGCCGCCTCCATGTCGCGCATGTAGAGCGCGAGATGGAGCCGGAGGGTGGGGCGCGCCACGGCGAGGGCCGCGATCGAGGCGAGCGGCATCACGGCTCGCCCGGTCGTCCGCGCGGCGGTGCGCGTCGTCGAGCGCCTCACGGGAAGGGCGGGCAATGGGTCCTCGTCTCCGGGCGGCGATGGGGCGATGTGTGGAAGGCTACGCGGCGCCCGGCGGCCCGCCCAGCTCCGCCCCGGATCGGGGGCACCGCCGCCCGTAGGCTCGTCGCATGCAGAGCCTCTTCCCCGAGATCGACCCGCACGACACCGGCTTGCTCGACGTGGGGGACGGGCAGCTCCTCCATTGGGAGGTCTCGGGCAATCCCGACGGGATCCCCGTCGTCTTCCTGCACGGCGGGCCGGGCGGCGGCACGAGCCCGACGCACCGGCGCCTCTTCGACCCGGCGAGGTACCGCATCGTGCTCGTCGACCAGCGCGGCTGCGGCCGGAGCACGCCGCACGTGTCCACCCCCGAGGCAGACCTGTCCGTCAACACCACGTGGCACCTCGTGGCCGACATCGAGCGGCTGCGCGAGCACCTGGGAGTGGAGCGGTGGCTCGTGTTCGGCGGATCCTGGGGCTCGACCCTCGCGCTCGCCTACGCGGAGACGCACCCGGCCCGCGTGACCGGCCTCATCCTCCGCGGCATCTTCACGCTGCGGGCGACCGAGCTCGACTGGTTCTACGAGGGGCCCGCCGGCATGGTCTACCCCGACGGTTGGGAGGCGTTCACGGCGCCCGTGCCCGGGGTGGAGCGCGGCGGGATCATCGCGGCGTACGCGGCGCTGCTCGCGGATCCCGACCCCGCGGTGCACGGGCCCGCGGCGGTCGCGTGGAGCACGTGGGAGGCGTCGGGCATCACGCTGCTGCCGAAGCCCGACGTGGTCGCGCGCTTCGCGGAGCCGACGTACGCGCTCGCGTTCGCGCGCATCGAGAACCACTACTTCATGCACGGCGGGTGGATGGAGGACGGGCAGCTGATCCGCGACGCGCACCTGCTCCGCGGCATCCCGACCGAGATCGTGCAGGGCCGATACGACATGTGCACGCCGGCCGCGACCGCGTGGGACCTGCACCTGGCCCTGCCCGAGGCGCGCTTCACGATGGTGCCGGACGCGGGGCACGCGTTCGACGAGCCGGGGATCCTCGACGCGCTGATCGAGGCGACCGAGCGCGCGGCGGACCGGCTGGCGCCCACGAGCTGACCGGGCGGAGCGCCGAACCGGGCGGAGCGCGGATCCGCCGCCGGGTCCGGCTCCGCCGCCGGGTCCGGCCTAGCGGCTGACGAGCGTCGACAGGGCGTGCGACGCCGGCTGCGCGAGCGTCGCCGCGGGGGCCGCCGCGGGCGCGCCGACGCCGCTCAGGATGTCGAGCGCGCGCCGCAGCCGGGTGCTGGAGGTGTGCATCGTGTACGGGAAGTACACGACCTCCACGCCGACGGCCGCGAACTCGGCCTCCAGGCGCTCGCCCTTCGGGGTGCCGCGCCAGTCGTCGCCCTTGAAGAAGACGTCGAAGCCCACCTCGCGCCAGGTGTCGAGCTTGTCCGGCAGGGTCTCCGCGCGGGCCTGGTCGACGTAGCTGATGTGGCTCACGATCTCGAGGCGCTCGGCGAGCGGCACCACCGGCGTGATGCCCTTGTTGCGCTCGAGCATCTCGTCGGAGACGACGCCCGCGATGAGGAAGTCGCACCGGCTCTTGGCGTGCTTGAGGATGTTGAGGTGTCCGACGTGGAAGAGGTCGAAGGCACCGGCGGCGTAGCCGATTCGGGTCATGGCACACGTGTCTCGGGTCGTCCGCGGTCCGGGCGCGGGTACGCGCGGATGCGGGATCGGGTGCAGCCCGGTGCGGGTACGCCGGGCGGGGGCCTCCTGCTCTCGACGACGCGGGTACGTCGGCCGCCCTGGGTGGGGGGCGACGGGGAGCGGGTGGACCTCCGGCGATCTTACGGGCGACCCGGCCGGCCGCGGAAGCGGGATACCCGAAAGGGGGGCATCCCGGTGATCCAGGGGGCACGCCCCCGTCGCCGCGGCCATGACCTCCGTTCGGGGGGCACAACAGCCTGTTGCTGAGCTACATTCGACCAACCCCACCTGTCTGGTGGGTTTTCATCGGCCTGTCTGACCGGCCGATCCGAGCGAGGACCCGCCCGCATGCGCCACCGCACCCCACCCACCGGATCGACCCGGACACCCGACGGATCGACCCCCGCCCGCACCGGGACGGACCGGCACGCCGCCGCCGCGACCCGCCCCCGCCCCGCCCGCCACCTGGTCGCGCTCGCCGTGGTCGTCGGGCTGGCCGTCCCGGCCGTCCTCGTCGCCCCGCAGGCCGCGAGCGCCGCGACCGGCCAGGACCTCACCGCGGGGACCCCCGTGTTCACCGACTCCTTCACCCGCAGCGCGACCGGGGGATGGGGCACCGCCGCCGGCACCGGGGCGTACTCCTACGACGGCGTCTCGGCGTTCCGCGCCAACGGCACGCAGGGCGTCATCGACCTCGCCCGGGCCGGCACCGCCGCGTCGGCCGCCGTCCCCGTGGCCGCTCCCGTCGACAGCGAGACGACCGTCCGCGTGCTGATCCCCCGCGTCCCCGCGCAGGGCAACGGCGTCTACGCCGGGCTCCAGCAGCGCGTGACGGGCTCCTCGTACTACCAGTCGAGCGTGCGGGTCGACAGCGCGGGCGACGCGCGGCTCTCGGTCGTGCGCGTCAACGGATCCACCGCGGGGCAGGCCACCGTGGTCGGCGACACCGTCGTGGCGCGGGGCGTCGTGCCCGGCCGCGTCGTGGTCATCCAGTCGCGCGTCTCGGGTTCCGCCGCCGTCGCGATCGACGCCCGCGCGTGGGTGGACGGCCAGGCCGTTCCCGGCTGGCAGGCCGCCGCCGTGGACACGAGCGCCTCGCGCCTCGTCGCGGGGACGGGCACGCGCCTGTGGTCGTACCTCTCGAAGTCGTCCGGGCCGCAGTCCGTCGCGTTCGACGACGTGGCGGTCCGGCCGCTCACAGCACCGGTCGCGGCACCCGCGCCGACGCCCACGCCTGCCCCGACGACGCCGGCTCCCGCGCCCGCGCCCGGCACCGGATCCGGCTCGTCCGACGCCGAGCAGGGCGTCTCCCTCGGCGACGCGCGCACGGGCGCGGGCTCCGCGCCCGTCGGATCCACCTCCTACGGCGTGCCGTCGGATGCGGTCTACGTCGCGCCGACCGGCTCGAACGGCGGATCCGGGTCGAAGTCGTCGCCGTACGCCACCATCCAGAAGGCCGTCGACGCCGCCCCCGCCGGGCGCACGATCGTCGTCCGTGCCGGCACGTACCACGAGTCGGTCGTGATGCCGCAGGGCAAGGCCCTCACGCTGCAGTCGTACCCGGGCGAGAGGGTGTGGCTCGACGGCAGCCGCCAGGTGTCCTCCTGGACGGCCTCGGGATCCACCCGCTACGCGAGCGGCTGGGACGTCGCCTTCGACGCCAGCCCCACCTACACGCGCGGCAAGCCCGACGGCACCGCGACCGGGTGGCGCTTCGTCGACCCGGCGTACCCGATGGCCGCGCACCCCGACCAGGTCTGGATCGGGCAGACGGCGCAGAAGCAGGTCGCCTCGCGCGACCGGGTCGTCGCCGGCACGTTCTTCGTCGACACCGCGGCCGACCGCCTCTACATCGGATCCGACCCGGGCAGCCAGCCGGTGCGCTCGAGCGACCTCGTGCAGGCACTCAGCGTCCGCGGCGACGGCAGCACGGTGCGCGGCATCGGGATCCGCCGGTACGCGCCCTCGGTGCCGGACCTCGGCGCGGTCGTCGTGCAGGCCCGGAACGTCACGGTCGAGAACCTCGTGATCACCGACAACGCCACCACGGGCATCTCCATCACGGCGACCGGGGCGAAGGCGACCGCGCTCACCGTGGCCCGCAACGGCATGCTCGGGATGCACGCGAACTACGCCGACGGGCTGCGCGCCTCGCGCCTGCTGGTGGCCGACAACGACACCGAGCGCTTCAACCGGGCGCCCGTGTCCGGCGGCTTCAAGATCACGCGCAGCCGCGACGTGGACGTGAAGGACAGCGCGATCCTCCGCAACGTCGGCAACGGCCTGTGGTTCGACGAGTCCGTCTACGACGCCGTCGTCTCGGGCAACGACGTGATGGACAACTCGGGATCCGGCGTCGCCTTCGAGCTCTCGGCGACCATCGCGATCGTGGACAACGTGGTGGCCCGCAACGGCGAGGAGGGCGTCTGGATCGACGACACCGGCCACGTGGACATCTGGAACAACACGTTCGTCGCGAACGACCGCAACATCGACATCTCGCAGGGCACGCGGCGCGCGTCGGACCTCTCGACGGCCGGCCACGATCCCCGTCAGAAGCTGCCGGACCCCACCGTGACGTGGGTGGTGACCGACGTCGACATCGCGAACAACGTGATGCAGGGATCCACCGGCAACGCGCTGCTGGCGGTGGAGGACCACTCGCACCAGCGCTCGGCCGGCCAGATGGGCATCACGACCTCCGGCAACGTCTACCAGCGCGACGCCGCGAACCGCCCCGGCTGGGCCGTGATCTGGTCCCGCGGTGCCGGGGACCCGGCCGTGTACGGATCGGTGCAGGCGTTCAGCGCCGCGACCGGCAACGACCGCTCGTCGCTCGCGATCGACGGGCGCCCGGTCGTGGGCTCGGGCTTCCGGCTCACCGACGAGGTGCGCCGCGTCGAGACGCAGGTAGCCGTGCCGCTGCTGGGCACGGTCGCGGGCCTCATCGGCTGGCTGACCGGCGCGCGCGAGCTCGGGGCCGACGTGGGCTGATCCCCGCACGCACGACAGGACGGGCCGACCCCTCGGGGTCGGCCCGTCCTGTCGTGCCCGGGGAAGTCGTCCCGTGCCCGGGCGGTCGTCCCCGTGCCCCGAGGCGGTGTGGTCCCAGCGCCCCCGGTGCGATCGTCCCCGCGCCCCGCAGCGCCCCCGGTGGGGGCGCAGGTGGTCGGGGCGTCGCCGTCAGGGCGGGAACCAGTGCGCCGGGCGGCGGGATGGGTACGACTACTGGCCCCGGCGGCGCGACCGGAGGGCGGGCGCGACGGAGCCTGGGACGACACCACCAGCCCGTCCCCGGACGGGCACCCACCGCCATCCGCCGCTGCGCACAGGCAAGGACCGTCCCATGAACGGCACGCCCCGCTCCTCACGCTCCCACCGCTCCCGGCACGCGATCGCGCTCGCGGTCGCCGCCGGGCTCGTCCTGCCCGCCGCGCTCGTCGCCGCGGATCCCGCGTCCGCCGCGACCGGCCAGGACCTCGTCGCCGGCGCCGCCGTCCACTCGGACGCTTTCACCCGCAGCGCGACCGGCGGCTGGGGGACGGCCCCCGGATCCGCGGCGTACGCCTACGACGTGCCCGCGGCCTTCCGCGTCAACGGCACGCAGGGCGTCGTCGACCTGCCGAAGGCGGGGACGTCGCTCACCGCGACGCTGCCGGGCACCGTCCCCGCCGACGCCGAGGCCACGATGCGCGTGATGCTGCCGCGGATCCCGGCCGTGGGCAGCGGCGTCTACGCGGGCCTCCAGCAGCGGGCGGCGGGCTCGTCGTACTACCAGACGAGCGTGCGCGTCGACCCGGCGGGGGACGCGCGGCTGTCGGTCGTGCGGGTGAACGGATCCACGGCCGCGCAGACCACGCTCGCCGCGGAGGTCGTGGTGGCGCGCGGACTCGTGCCGGGGCAGGTGCTGAGCGTGCAGTCGCGCGTCTCGGGATCCTCGCCGGTGGCCGTCGACGCGCGCGCCTGGCGGGTGGGCACGGCCGTCCCCGCGTGGCAGGCCGCCGCAACGGACGCGAGCGCCGCGCGGCTGACCGCCGGATCCGCGACCCGCGTCTGGTCGTACCTCTCCTCGTCGTCCCGCCCGCAGGCGCTCGCGTTCGACGACCTGGCGGTGCGGCCGCTGACGCGGGCGGGGTCGACGCCCGCGCCGACGCCGACCGCGACGCCGACCGCGACTCCCACGCCGACCGCGATCCCTACGCCGACCGCGACCCCGACCCCCACCCCGACCCCCACCGCCCCCGCGCCGACCCCGTCGGATCCGGAGCAGACCGTGCCCCGCGGCGACGCGCGGCCCGGCACGGGATCGGGCGCCGCCGCCGTGGGCACCACGACCTACCCGGCACCCGCCGACGGCGTGTACGTGTCGCCGACCGGATCCGACACCGGCGCCGGCACGAAGGCGTCCCCGTACGCGAGCATCCGCCGGGCCGTCGAGGCGGCCCCGTCCGGCCGCACGATCGTCGTCCGCGCCGGCACGTACCGCGAGACCGTGGTGATGCCCGCCGGCAAGGCGCTCACGCTGCAGTCGTACCCGGGCGAGGCGGTGTGGCTCGACGGGAGCCGCGCGCTGACCTCGTGGACCGCGTCCGGATCCACCCGCTACGCCTCCGGCTGGGACGTGACCTTCGACGCGAGCCCCACCTACACGCGCGGCGCGCCGGACGGCACGAAGGAGGGCTGGGCGTTCGTCGACCCGGCGCGTCCGTTGGCCGCGCACCCCGACCAGGTCTGGATCGGCCAGGCGGCGCAGCGCCAGGTCGCGTCGCTCGGGCAGGTGGTCCCCGGCACGTTCTTCGTCGACACCGCCGCCGACCGCCTGTACATCGGGTCGGATCCGTCGGGCCAGACCGTGCGCGCCAGCGACCGCGTCAGCGCCCTGGCCGTCCGCGGCGACGGCAGCACCGTGCGCGGCATCGGCATCCGCCGGTACGCGCCGTCCGTCCCCGACATGGGCGCGCTCGTCGTCAGCGGCCGGGACGTCACCATCGCGGACGTCGCGATCACCGACAACGCCACCACGGGCCTCTCCATCCAGGCGACCGACGTGACCCTGCGGGCGGTGACCTCGGCGCGCAACGGCATGCTCGGGATCCACGCCAACTACGCCGACCGGCTCCGCGCCTCCCAGCTCCTGGTCGCGGACGACAACACCGAGGGCTTCAATCGGGCCCCCGTGTCGGGCGGGGTCAAGATCACCCGCAGCCGCGACGTGGACGTGGTCGACAGCGCGTTCCTCCGCAGCGCCGGCAACGGCCTCTGGTTCGACGAGTCGGTGTTCGACGCGACGGTCGCGGGGAACGACGTGCTGGCGAACACGGGCAACGGCATCGTGTTCGAGCTCTCCGCGCAGCTCTCGTTCGTCGACAACGTCGCGGCGGGCAACGGCGCCGCGGGCCTCTGGATCGACGACTCCGGCCACGCGCAGGTCTGGGCGAACACCTTCTCCGCGAACAGGCGGGACGTGGACATCGCGCAGGGCACCCGGCGCGCGGCGAACCTGGGGGAGGCGGGCCACGACCCGCGGCAGCCGCTGCCGGACCCCACGGTCACGTGGATCGTCACCGACATCCAGGTCGCCGACAACGTGATGCAGGGCAGCACCGGCAACGCCCTGCTCGCCGTGGAGGACCACTCGCACGAGCGTTCCGCCACGCAGATGGGGATCACGACCGCGGGCAACGCGTACCAGCGCGACATCGCCTCGAGCCCGAGGTGGGCGATCGTGTGGGCCCGCGGCCCCGGCGACCCGGCCGTCCACGACACGGTCGCGGCGTTCGCGCAGGCGACGGGCAACGACCGGACGAGCCTCGACGTCGTGGGCCGGAAGGTGCTCGGATCCGGCTGGCGGCTCACCGCCGAGGTCGCAGCCCAGCAGGCCACGGTCGCCGTCGCCGTGCCCGCGGACGTCGCGGCGCTGCGCGGAGTGGCGACGGGCGCCCGCGTCATCGGGGCATCGGCCGGCTGAGCGCGTCCGGGCGGAGATCGGGGGACACCGTCCCCCGAAGGGGGAGGGGCGACGGGGCTCGGGGTGCGTTTAGCATTGCCACCGTCACCACCCGCCGTTCACCCGTCGTACCCGCGATGGACGCTCTCGGACGAGGCCCACCCAGCCCGTCCATCCCCGAGCTGTGGACCTGACGGGGTCTTCCCGGACCGCGTCGCACCCCGCATCACCCACCTGTAACCCGAAACGCAGGCACACACCCGATGAACCCGTCATCGGCGCAGGACCGTACCCGCCGTCCGCGCCCGAACGCGCCCACCCGCCCCTCCGACACCCCGCGACCGCTCGACGCGCTGCCCGGCACGCGATGAGCACCACGAGGAACCGTCCCGCGACCCGGGGCGAGCGCACCCGCCTGCGCACCGAGCGCCGCTCGGCGCACCGCCCGATCATCGGATCCGGCGTCGCGCCCGTCGCGCCCGTCGCCCCCGCCGTCCCCTCGGGCCGCCGCTGGGCCCGCGACTACCGCACCCGCCTCATGGCGAGCGACTGGGCGATCATCGTCGCCACCGTCCTCGTCGCCCAGCTCACGCGCTTCGGCACGGGCGACGCGGCCGTCGAGGCCGGCTCGATGCAGCTCGACTACGGGGTCGTCTCCGTCGTCGTCGTGGCCGCGTGGATCGCCGTGCTCGGCGCGTTCCGCACCCGCGACGCCCGCATCGTGGGCGTCGGCGTCTCCGAGTACAAGCGGGTCGTCAACGCGTCCGCGATCACGTTCGGCGCGCTCGCGATCGGCTTCCTGCTGCTCAAGGTCGACATCGCCCGCGGCTACGTCGTGCTCGCGTTCCCGCTCGGCGTCGTCGCGCTCCTCGTGAGCCGGTGGACCTGGCGCCAGTGGCTGATCCGCCGCCGCCTCCAGGGCGCGCACCTGTCGCGGGTCGTGGTCGTGGGATCCCGGGCCGACGTCGAGGACGTGGCCGCGCAGATCCTGCTCCGCCCCGCATCGGGCTACGCGGTCGTGGGCGTCGCGATCGACGACCACATCGCCGGCCTCGAGGTCGCCGGGCGCACGATCCCCGTCGTCTCCGACCTCGGCTCCGTCGCCGCGGCCGCCGCCCGCACCGCCGCCGACGCCGTCATCGTCGCCAGCCAGCCGCGGGCCGGCAGCAACGCCGTCCGCACGCTCGGCTGGGAGCTCGAGGGCTCGTCGATCGAGCTGGTGCTCGCGTCGCGCCTCACCGACGTCGCCGGCCCGCGGATCCACTTCCGCCCGGTCGAGGGCCTGCCCCTCATCCACGTGGAGATCCCGCAGTTCGAGGGCGGGAAGCACGTGATGAAGCGCGCCCTCGACATCGCCGTGGCCGGCCTCGCCCTCGTCGTGCTCTCGCCCGTGATGCTCGTCATCGCGTGCGTCGTCCGCATCGACAGCCCCGGCGGCGCCATCTTCCGCCAGGAGCGCGTCGGCAAGAGCGGCCAGGAGTTCCACATGCTCAAGTTCCGGTCGATGCGGGTCACCGCCGAGGCCGAGCTCGAGGCGCTGGCGGAGGCGAACGAGGGATCCGGCCCGCTGTTCAAGATGCGGAGCGACCCGCGCGTGACCCGCGTGGGCACCGTGCTCCGCCGCTACTCGCTCGACGAGCTGCCGCAGCTGTGGAACATCCTCGTCGGCGACATGAGCCTGGTGGGCCCGCGCCCGCCGCTGCGCCGCGAGGTGCAGGGCTACGAGAGCCACGTGCACCGCCGTCTGTTCATCAAGCCCGGCCTCACGGGCATGTGGCAGGTGAACGGCCGGAGCGACCTGAGCTGGGACGAGAGCGTCCGGCTCGACCTGTACTACGTCGAGAACTGGTCCCTGACCGGCGACGTGATGATCATGTGGCGCACCTTCCGTGTGCTCACCCGACCCGTAGGGGCTTACTGATGTCTGCAATCGAACCGCGTCGACTCCGCATCGCCATGGTCGGGACCCGGGGGGTCCCCGCCGCGTACGGCGGATTCGAGACCGCCATCGAGGAGATCGGGCAGCGCCTCGCCGCCCGCGGCCACGACGTGACCGTCTACTGCCGTTCAGCTGGCCGTTCCACGAACCGCGCGCGCCCGCGCACCCACCTCGGCATGACGCTCGTGCACCTGCCCGCGCTCAAGACCAAGTCGATCGAGACGCTCAGCCACACCGCGCTGTCCGCGATCCACCTGGCCCTCGGCAAGCGCCAGGACGCGGCCTTCGTGTTCAACGCCGCCAACGCGCCGTTCGTCCCCCTCATCCGCTCCCGCGGCACGGCCACGGCCGTGCACGTGGACGGGCTCGAGTGGAAGCGGGGCAAGTGGGGCCGCATGGGCAAGAAGTACTACCGCATCGCCGAGCAGATGGCCGTGAAGGACGCCGACGCGCTCATCTCGGACGCGCAGGGCATCGCCGACTACTACGACCACGAGTTCGGGATCCCAACGGAGCTGCTCACCTACGGCGCCGACATCCTCCGCGACCCCGCCAGCGACCGCCTCGCCGAGCTCGGCCTCGAGCCCGGCCAGTACCACCTCGTCGTCGCGCGCTTCGAGCCGGAGAACCATGTCGACGTCATCGTCGACGGGTACACCGCGTCGGATGCGACCCTGCCGCTCGTCGTCGTCGGATCCGCGCCGTACTCCGCCGCGTACACCGACCGCATCGAGCGGGTCGCCACCGCCGACCCGCGCATCCAGCGCCTCGGCGGGGTGTGGGACCAGGAGCAGCTCGACCAGCTCTACGCCCACGCGCTCACCTACATCCACGGCCACTCGGTTGGCGGCACCAACCCGTCGCTGCTGCGCGCCATGGGCGCCGCGACCGCGACGCTCGCCAACGACAACGTCTTCAACCGCGACGTGCTCGGCGAGGACGGCCGCTTCTGGTCGGACGCCGCCGGCGTCGCCGCGCTCGTCGAGGGCGCGGAGGCCGCGGCCGACGAGGCCGTCGCGATCGGCCGCCGCCTGCAGGAGCGCGCCGAGGAGACCTACGACTGGGACGCGATCGCCGACGGCTACGAGGAGCTCGCGGCCCGCATGACGCGCGGCTACTCGACGCACGGGATGAGCCGCGGCGTCCGCTCGGCCACCCGCTGGGAGCCGGAGCTGCGCGCGAGCGACGCCAGCCGCACGTCCTTCCTCCTCGAGGAGAGCCGATGACCGCCGCCGCAGATCCGCGCGCCGAGTCGTATCTCGACGTCGTCCGCCGCCTCGCGTCCGCGCAGAAGAAGGCGGCCCGCGGCGCGCCCGCGTACTCGATCCGCGTCAACCGGCCCGCCGGTCGGCTGCTCGCCGCGTGGGCCTTCCGCGCGGGGCTCACCCCGAACCAGGTGACCGCGATCAGCGCCGCCTTCACGTTCACCGGGATCGCCCTGATCGCGCTCGTGCAGCCCGCCGCCTGGCTCGGCATCGCCGTCTGGCTGCTGCTCGCCGTCGGCTACGCGTTCGACTCGGCCGACGGCCAGGTCGCGCGCCTCCGCGGCGGCGGCTCGCTCTCGGGGGAGTGGCTCGACCACGTCGTCGACTGCATCAAGATCTCGTCGCTGCACCTCGCCGTGCTCGTGTCGATGTACCGCTGGCCCGCCACGGACTCCGATGCGTGGCTCCTCGTGCCGATCGCCTACGCGATCGTGGCCGCCGCGAGCTTCTTCGCGATGATCCTCAACGACCAGCTCAAGCGCGTGCACGCCGTCACGGGCGCCACCGCGCCCGAGGCCGGCCGCTCGACCCTCCTGCGCTCGCTGCTCGTGATCCCCACCGACTACGGCTTCCTCTGCATCGTGTTCGTGCTGCTCGGTGCGCCGGTGGTGTTCCTCGCGGTCTACGCGCTGATGATGGTCGCCAACGCCGGGCATCTCGCCCTCGCGTCGGTGAAGTGGTTCCGCGACATGGGCGCGCTCGACGCGCGCCGCGCCGAGGCCGCGACGTCGTCCGCCTCCGCCGCCGGATCCGCTCGGGTGCCCGCGTGACCGCGTTCGCCGGCGTCGAGCATGCGCTCGCGCGGGCCGACGCCGACGGCGCCGACCTCCGCGGACGCACGATCCTCGTCGCGCACCCGAGCGCCGAGCTGTACGGATCCGACCGCGTGCTGCTCGAGAGCGTCGCCGGCCTCGTCGCCGCGGGCGCCCGCACCGTCGTGACCCTGCCGTCCGGCGGCCCGCTCGTCGACGCCCTCACCGGTGTCGGCGCGGTCGTGCACCACGCGCCCACGCCCGTCCTCCGCAAGTCGATGCTGCGCCCGCGCGGCTTCGCGGCCCTCGTCGGCCAGTCCGTCCGCGGCCTGTCGGCGGGCCTCGGCCTCGTGCGCCGCACGCGCCCGGACGCCGTGTACGTCAACACCGTCACCATCCCGCTGTGGATCCTCATCGGCCGCCTCGCCGGCCGCCCGGTGCTCGCCCACGTGCACGAGGCGGAGGGATCCGCGTCGCGCGCCGTCGGCACCGCGCTCGCCCTGCCGCTCGCGCTCGCCACGAGCGTCGTCGCGAACAGCCGCTACAGCGTCGACGTGCTCGGCCGCGCACTTCCGCGGGTCGCGCGCCGCGCCGAGGTCGTCTACAACGGCGTGCCCGGCCCGGCCGGGGTCCAGCCGGCGCGCGAGGCGCTCGACGGGGGCCTCCGGGTCCTCTACGTCGGCCGGCTCTCCGACCGCAAGGGCGTGGACGTCGCCGTCGACGCGATCGTCGAGCTCCGGGACCGCGGCGTCCCCGCCACCCTCGACATCGTGGGCGCCGTCTTCCCCGGGTACGAGGCGTACGAGGAGCAGCTGCGCACGACGATCCGCGTCCTCGACCTCGAGGACCGGGTCACGCTGCACGGCTTCCACGCCGACGTCACGCCGTTCGTGGCCGCCGCCGACGCGTGCGTCGTGCCCTCCCGCGTGGACGAGCCGTTCGGCAACACCGCCGTCGAGGCGCTGCTGGCCGCCCGGCCCGTGGTGGTCAGCGACACCTCCGGCCTCCGCGAGGCCGCGGGCGGATACGAGTCGGCGCAGCTGGTGCCGCCCTCGGACCCGGCCGCGCTCGCGGATGCCCTCCAGTCCATTGCGGCGGACTGGGACGCATACCGCGCCCGGGCCGCCCGGGACCGCTTCCGCGCCGAGCACCGGCACGGACCCGAGCTCTACCGGCAGCGCATCGCGCGGTCGGTGGGCACGATGCTCACGCTCACGAAGCGCGTCGGCAGCCCCCGACCGGCCAGCGACCGCTGACCCCCGGCACCCTCCCTCACCCGCACCACCCACCCCAAGCAAGGACGAAATGAGCATCCTCTCCTCCGCGGGACGTCGCCTGGCCGCCATGACCGCGGCCGCCGCGGTCATCCTGTCCGCGGTCGTGATCGCGCAGCCCGCGATGGCGGACTCCGCGCCGGTCGACCCGACCGACCCGAAGACGCCCGTCACGGTCACCGCCGACCCGCTGCCCACGACCCAGATCGACGGCGTCGCCTGGTCGCAGGTCGTCGTCGGCAACACGGTCTACGTGGCCGGCAAGTTCCAGAACGCGCGCCCCGCGGGCGCCGCCGCCGGGACGAACCTCACGCCGCGCAGCAACCTCCTCGCGTACGACATCCGCACGGGCGCGCTCATCACGTCCTTCGCGCCGAAGCTCAACGCGCAGGCGCTCCAGGTCACCGCGTCGCCCGACGGATCCCGGATCTACGTGGTCGGCGACTTCACCGACATCGACGGCCAGGGCTACTACCGCGCCGCGGCCTTCAGCACCGCGACCGGCAAGATCATCCCGACCTTCCGCCCGATCATGGGCAGCCAGACCCGCACGGTGAGCGCCTCGAACGACACCGTGTACCTCGGCGGCACCTTCCAGAGCGTCAACGGCGCCGCTCGGAAGTACCTCGCCGCGGTGTCCGCGGCGAACGGCCAGAACGCGGCCTTCGTCGCGGATGCGGACACCGTCGTGGACGCGCTCACCCTCACGAAGGACGCGTCCAAGCTCATCGGCGGCGGCCGCTTCACGCAGCTCAGCGGCACCCCGACCTACGGGCTCGGCGCGGTGGATCCCGCCTCGGGCGCCTCGCTCCCGTGGGCCGCGAACCAGCAGGTCAAGAACGCCGGCGCCGAGTCGTCGATCACGAGCCTGTACGCGTCCGACGACCGGGTCTACGGCTCCGGCTACACGTTCGGCGCCGGCGGCAACCTCGAGGGTGCCTTCTCGGCCGACCCGAACACGGGCGTCGTGAACTGGGTCGAAGACTGCCACGGCGACACCTACTCGGTCTTCGCCACCAGCAAGGTCGCGTACGTCGCGGGCCACCCGCACTACTGCGGCAACATCGGCGGCTTCCCGCAGACGGATCCGTGGACCTTCCAGCACAGCCTCGCGTTCTCGAAGACCGCGACCGGCACCGCCACGGCCGACCCGTACGGCTACGCGAACTGGGCCGGCACGCCGTCCCCATCGCTCCTCAACTGGTTCCCGAAGTACGTCACGGGATCCTTCACGGGCCAGGGCCAGGCGGCGTGGAGCGTCAACGGCAACGAGGACTACATCGTCGTCGGCGGCGAGTTCCCGTTCGTGAACACCACCGCGCAGCAGGGCCTCGTCCGCTACGCCATGGCCAATGACGCCCCGAACAAGGTCGGCCCGAACGGCAACGACCAGCTCGTCCCGAAGTCGATCTCGTACACGAAGGGCGAGGCCCGCGTCTCCTGGCAGGCCACCTTCGACCGCGACAACACGCGCCTCACCTACAAGGTGATCCGCGACGGCAAGACCGCGACGCCCGTCTACCAGGTCACGCAGGACTCGACCTTCTGGAACCGGCCGTCGATGGGCTTCATCGACACGGGCCTCGCGCCCGGCAGCTCGCACACCTACAAGGTCGTCGTCACCGACTCGGCCGGGAACTCCACCGACCGCAACGGCGCATCGCCCGTCACCATCACCGACCAGTCCGGCAGCGACGCGTACGCCACGAGCGTGAAGGACGACGGCGCGACCGCGTACTACCCGCTCGACGAGAAGGACGGCACCGCCGGCCTCGACCACGTCGCGTTCGAGGACCTCCGGGTCGACGCCGCCACGCGCGGCGCCGCGGGCCCGATCGACGGATCCACCGCCACCACCTTCTCCGGCCAGGACGGGTCCTTCGCGGTCACGCCCCAGCCGGTGCAGGCTCCGAACACCTTCAGCGTGGAGTCGTGGGTCAAGACCACCTCGACCTCGGGCGGCAAGGTCGTCGGCTTCGGCGGCAGCAACACGGGTACTTCCGGCAACTACGACCGCATGGTGTACCTCGACGACGACGGCCGGATCGTCTTCGGCGTCTACACGGGGGCGACCCAGACGCTCAGCTCGGTGCCCGGGTACAACGACGGGAAGTGGCACCAGATCGTCGCCACCATGAGCGGCGACGGCATGAAGCTGTTCGTCGACGGCAAGCTCGCCGGGCAGCGCGCGGACACGACGCAGGGCCAGGACTACACGGGCTACTGGCGCGTCGGCGGCGACAACCTCGGCGGCTGGCCCAACCAGCCCCGGAGCTACTACCTCGCCGGCGACATCGCCCAGGTGTCCATCTACCCGACCGCCCTCACGCGCGCCGACGTCGTCGACCACCTGGTCGCGTCCGGCCGCACCTCGCCCATCCCGCCCGCGCCCTCGGACGCGTACGGCAAGGCCGTGTACGCGGCCGACCCGTCCTCCTACTGGCGCCTCGACGACGCCGACGGCTCGACGACGCTCAAGGACGCCGGGCAGAACGAGGTCGGCGCGAACGTCGGACGCAACGTGCGCTTCGGCCAGGCGGGCGCCCTCTCGGGCCCGGTCGGCCAGGCGGCGGCGTTCTCCGACAGCATCGCGGTGAGCCAGCAGCGGATCTCCAACCCGACCACGTACTCGCTCGAGATGTGATTCCAGACGACCACCACGCGCGGCGGCAAGCTGATCGGCTTCGGCGACAACGCCGATCCGTTCGCCTTCTCCGGCAGCTACGACCGCCACGTCTACATGCAGGACGACGGACGCCTGCAGTTCGGCACGTGGACCGGCCAGACCAACCTGGCGGGATCCGAGCGCGCCTACAACGACGGCCAGTGGCACCACGTGGTGGCGTCGCAGGGATCCGACGGGCTGAAGCTCTACGTGGACGGCGACCTCGTCGGCCAGAACGGCCAGACGCAGGCGCAGGGCTACGACGGCTACTGGCGCATCGGCGGCGACAACACGTGGGGCTCCTCCAGCGGCACCTTCGAGGGCCGGATGGACGAGGTCGCGGTGTACCCGACCGTGCTCACGCCCACCGCCGTGGAGACGCACTTCTCCCTCGGGACCAGCGGCCGCGTGCCGAACCAGGCCCCGAAGGCCGCGTTCACGCCGACCGCCGACTTCCTGACGGTCGCGTTCGACGGCAGCGGATCCACCGACGCCGACGGCACGATCACGGGCTACGCCTGGGACTTCGGCGACGGCGTCCAGGCGTCCGGCGCGCAGCAGTCGCACACGTACGCCGCGGCCGGCACCTACCCGGTGACGCTCACGGTGACGGACGACCGCGGCGCGACGAACCGCACGCAGCAGGACGTCACGGTTAAGGCGGCTCCCGTCAACATCGCGCCGACGGCCGTGGTCACCGCGACCGCGACCGACCTCACCGCGAAGCTCGACGGATCCGCCTCCACGGACGCCGACGGCCAGGTCGCCTCCTACGCGTGGGACTTCGGCGACGGCAGCACGGGCACCGGCCCGACGCCGACGCACGCCTACGCCGCGGGCGGCACCTACACGGAGGCGCTGACGGTCACGGACGACAAGGGCCTCACGGGCACCGCGTCCACGCAGGTGACGGTGGTGGCGCCCCCGGTCAACCGGGAGCCCACGGCGGTCATCGCGTCGACCACGACCGACCTGGTCGCGAACCTCGACGGCCGCGCATCCAGCGACCCGGACGGCACCGTCGCGTCCTACGCGTGGGAGTTCGGCGACGGGACGACCGGCACCGGCCCGTCCATCGCCCACCCCTACGCGAAGGCCGGCACGTACCAGGTCGCGCTCACGGTGACGGACGACAAGGGCGCGACCGGTCGCACGACCGCGAGCGTCACGGTCACCGCACCGCCCGTGAACCAGGCGCCCGTCGCCCGGTTCACGAGCACCGCGGCGAACCTCGTCGCCTCGCTCGACGCCTCCGCGTCGACCGACCCCGACGGCACCGTGGCGTCCTGGTCCTGGGCCTTCGGCGACGGGACCACGGGCAAGGGCCGCACCACGACCCACGCCTACCAGGCTGCCGGCACCTTCGCGGTGTCCCTCACGGTCACGGACGACAAGGGGCTCGCCACGACGACCACCTCGCCGGTGACCGTCCAGGCGCCCGCGTCGAACGTGCTCGCGCAGGACGCGTTCGGCCGCACGGTCGCCACGGGCTGGGGCACGGCCGAGCTCGGCGGCGCCTGGCGCGTCACCGGCGGCACGGCCATCGTCAAGGTGCAGGACGGCACGGGCCAGGTCGTCTCGCCGAAGGGCGAGACCCGCACGATGACCCTCGACGCGGTGTCCACCACGTCGTCGGACGTCAGCGCGACCTTCTCGCTCGACTCCGTCCCCACAGGCGGCGGCTCCTACACCCGGGTCAACTCCCGGCAGGTGGGGTCGGCCTTCTACCAGACGCAGGTCTGGATCAAGGCGACCGGGCAGATCCAGCTGGTGCAGTCGGAGGGGGCGACGACCATCGGGTCGTACATCCTCCCCGGCACGACCTACCAGGCCGGCCAGCAGCTCCGCGTCCGCGTCCTGACGACCGGCACGTCGCCGACCACCGTCAAGGCGAAGGTGTGGGTCGCCGGCCAGGCCGAGCCCGCCGCATGGCAGACGAGCGTCACCAGCTCGACCGCCGCGCTGCAGGCCGCGGGCTCCGTCGGGATCCAGACCTACCTCTCGGGGTCGGCGACGGCTCCCGTGACGACGCGGATCGACGACCTGGTCGTCAGCCGCGACGGCCAGGCGCCCGCGCCCGCACCGGCACCGGGCAACCAGGCTCCGGCTGCGGCGTTCACGTCGACCGCGAAGGACCTGACGGCCTCGTTCGACGGATCCACCTCGACGGACGCCGACGGCACGGTGGCCTCGTACGCCTGGGCGTTCGGGGACGGCACGACGGGCACGGGCAAGACCGTGGATCACGCCTACGCCAAGGCCGGCACCTACACGGTGTCGCTGACGGTGACGGACGACAATGGCCTCGCCTCGGCGAGGAAGGACGGCACGGTCACGGTGACCGCGCCGGTCGTCGCTCCGCCCGCCGCCGGGATCCTCGCGCAGGACACCTTCACCCGCACCGCCGCGAACGGCTGGGGCACGGCGGAGACCGGGGGCGCCTGGCGCATCACCGGCAACGCGTCGATCCTCAAGGTGCAGGACGGGAGGGCGCAGGTCGCCAGTCCCGCCGGCGAGACCCGCACCGCGAGCCTCGACGCCGTGAGCACCACCGCATCCGACGCCCAGGTCAGCTTCGCGCTCGACAGGGTGCCCACGGGCGGCGGCGCGTACGTGCGGATCAACTCGCGCCAGGTCGGCACCGCGACCTACCAGACGCAGGTCTGGGTGCGGTCGACCGGCCAGGTGATGATCGTGCAGTCCGAGAACGGCGCCAACCTGAAGTCGGTCGTCGTCCCGAACCTCACGTACACGGCCGGGCAGCAGCTGCGGGTGCGCGTGCAGGTCACGGGCACGTCGCCCACCACGATGAACGCGAAGGTCTGGCCCGTCAGCCAGGCCGAGCCGACCGCGTGGCAGTCGACGACGACCGGGACCCTGGCCGCCCTGCAGACCGCGGGCACGTTCGGGATCCAGACGTACCTGTCGAGCTCGGCCGCCGGACCCGTCGCGTTCACGCTCGACGACCTGCTGGTGACGGACGGCACCGCCCGGTGAGCTAGGTGTACTCGGCCATGACGTTGGTGACACTTCGGGGCGTGTGAAGAGGCCTCCTGGCTTGATGGAGCTGTTCAGTTCAACCATCGCCAGGAGGCCTCGATGTCCCACGGTAATGCTCGTCTGACGGTTCACGGGAGGGTTCTCCTCGTGCGGCGGGTGGTGGAGGATCGTCGGCCGGTCGCGCACGTCGCGCGGGAGCTGGGGGTGTCGCGGCAGTGCGCGCATCGATGGGTGAACCGGTTCCGTGCCGAGGGGCTGCGAGGGCTGACGGATCGGTCATCGCGGCCCCGGTCAGTACCGAGGCGAACGAGCCCGGAGCGGGAACGGGCCGTGCTGGAAGCGCGGGCCCAGTTGCGGGCGGGTCCTGCGCGGCTGGCGCCGGTGACAGGTGTTCCATCCCGTACGATCTCCCGCATCCTGCGCCGGCACGGGGCGCCGCCGTTGGCATGGTTGGACCCCGTCACCGGGGCCGTGATCCGGGCATCCCGGTCAACGGCGCACCGGTATGAGCACGAGCATCCGGGTGATCTGATCCACGTGGACGTGAAGAAGCTCGGGAGGATCCCGGACGGAGGCGGCTGGCGGGTCCACGGGCGCAGCGAGCAGGTCCGCGGCCGCGGGATCGGGTTCGATTACGTCCATGCCGCGGTCGATGACCACACCCGTCTCGCCTACGCGGAGATCCATCCCGATGAGAAAGGCGCGACCGCGGCCGGGTTCCTGACCCGCGCAGCGGCGTACTTCGCCGGGCATGGGATCACCCGGATCGAGCGGGTCATCACGGACAACGCGTTCGCCTACCGGCACTCGACCGCGTTCAAGAACGCCGTCCAGGACCTGGGCGCGCGGCAGAAGTTCATCCGCCCGCACTGCCCCTGGCAGAACGGCAAGGTCGAGCGCTTCAACCGGACCCTCGCGACCGAGTGGGCCTACCGGCAACCCTTCACCAGCAACCAACACCGCGCCGACGCGCTTGACCCCTTCATCGAGCACTACAACACTGAACGAATCCACTCAAGCCACGGGCTCACGCCCGCGGCCCGAGTGTCACCAACGTCATGACCCAGTACACCTAGCCCAGCGCCGCCTCCGCCTCCGACGCGCCCGCCGGGACGGCGACCACCGCCTCGCGTCCGGCGTGCGCCACCCGCACGCCGCCCGCGAACGCCGTCACGCGCACGCGCCCCTCGGCGTCGGTCCGCAGCGTGGTCGGCGCGAGCCGCCACTCCTCGCGGATCAGCCGGCGGAGCGCCTCGTACGACGGCTTCGGCGTGCCGTCCGCCCGCACCAGCCCGCCGGGCGCGCCCAGCCACATGCCGTCGTCCGTGAGCCCCCAGTAGGTGATTGCCGCGACGGCCGGGTGCCCCACGAGGGAGCGGTAGTGCCGCTCGATCTCGTCCGCCTGCCGCTCCTCGCCCGCGGGAGTCGACGGCCAGCTCGTGACCCGGAAGTCGTTGAGGTCGGTGATCTCGGGCGGCATGGGGTCGCCCGAGAGCAGCGTGGTCTCGGTCATGTGGATCGGCAGCCCGAAGCGCGCGAACCGGTCGACGATCCCGAGCACCTCCTCCTCGCCGCGGTACCCCTGGTGCATGTGCGTCTGCAGCCCGATGGCGTCCACCGGGATCCCCGCGCCCAGCACCTCCTCGATGAGCTCCTCGTAGGCGGGCGACAGGTCGAAGTCGTTCAGCACGAGCGTCGCGGCCGGGTCCGCCGCGTGCGCCTCCTCGAAGGCCATGCGCACCATCGCGAGCCGGCCGCGCGCCGCCGCCAGCCGCGTGATCCCGTTGTCCTCCCGGTCGAACACCGGCATGATCACGGCCTCGTTGATGGCGTCCCACATGTCGATGAGCCCCGCGAAGTCGCCCACGTCGCGCCGGATCCGCTCCCGCTGCACGCGCTCCACCTCGTCGAGCGGCAGGTCGAGCAGCCACTGCGCGGTGACGGTGTGCCAGACGAGCGGGTGCCCCTTCACGTCGACGCCGCGCTCGCGCAGCCAGCGCGCCGTGGTGAGCAGCCGCTCGGTGTCGGGCTTCCCGCGCACGGGCTCGAACCGGCCCCAGTAGAAGGGGAGCGTGGCCGTGTCGAACACGTCGAGCCACTGCTCCGCGAGCCGCTCCAGCCCCTCGAGGCGCGCGCCGCCGAAGGCCTCGATGCCCGCCTCCGCGGGATCCGTCTCGCCGTTCGCGAGCGGGATGAGGTCGAAGCCGATGTTGCCGAAGGCGATGTCCTGCGACGCCTGCTCGACCACCACGTCCGCGTGGGCGAGCGGCTGTCCGTCCGCATCGCGCACGGTGATCAGGGCCTCCGCGCGGCGGGCGTCGGGGATCGCGGTCGGGCGGCGCCCGGCGGTCGACGGGTCGGATGGCGTGCGGGACATGGGTCCCCCTCGAGGGGTCGGCGCCACGCGAACGCTGTCCGTCCGCCGGCGGGCGGGAGGAGGAGCGGTCCGCGGGCGGATGCGTCGGTGCGGTCGCCAGGAACCTACGCGGGCCGTACGACGGGCGTCCACCGCGCCCCCGATGTCCGCAAGCTTTCCCCCTCCGCGACGGGTGGGGACGGGCGGTCGCGGGCGTAGCGTGCACCCAGGGCGCGGATCCGACCGGCGCCCCCGCCCCGATGACGAGGACCCCTGTGACCCACGACGCCGCCCGCCTGTCCGTGCTCTACCTGGGCGGGACGGGCACCATCAGCGCCGCGTGCGTCCGGGCCTCCGTCGCCGCCGGCATGGACGTCACGGTCGTCAACCGCGGGGCCGACGCCCAGGGCCGGGGCACGCCCGACGGCGTGACCACGCGCATCGCCGACGTCACGGATCCGGCCGCCCTCCTCGCCGCGATCGGCGACCGCACCTTCGACGCGGTCGTCGACTTCCTGTCCTTCGACGCCGCAGGCGCCGACCGCCGCGTCGAGGTCTTCGCTGGCCGCACCCGCCAGTTCGTGGCCATCAGCTCGGCGTCGATCTACCGCAAGCCCGCGCTGCAGACGCCCATCACCGAGTCGACGCTCCGCGCCAACCCCTTCCTCTCCTACGCGCGCGACAAGATCGCGATGGAGGACGCCTTCCTCCGCTACCACGCCGCGAGCGGCTTCCCCGTCGTGATCGTCCGCCCCTCGCACACCTACGACGAGGCCAGCCCGCCGCTCGCGGGCGACTGGACGGTCGTCGACCGCATCGCGCGCGGCGACGAGGTCGTGGTCCCGGGCGACGGCACATCACTCTGGACGCTCACGCACGCCGACGACTTCGCGGTCGGCCTCGTCGGCATCCTCGGCGACGAGCGCGCCGTGGGCGAGGCGCTGCACATCACGAGCGGCGACGTGATGACGTGGGACCGGATCCGCCGCCTCGTCGCCGACGCCCTGGGCGTCGAGGCGCGCCTGGTGCACGTGCCCGCCGAGCAGTTCCCGGTCGTGGAGCCGGACTGGGGATGGTCGGAGCTCGTCCTCGGCGACCTGTCGCACAGCGCGGTCTTCGACACCACCCGGATCCGCCGCCTCGTGCCGGCGTTCCAGCCGAGGATCCCGTTCCACCTGGCGGTCCGCGGGATCGTCGCGTGGCGGGCAGCGCACCCGGAGCTCACGCGACCGGACGCGGACACCGACCGCCGGATCCAGCGCCTCGTCGACGCGAAGCACGCCGCGGACGCCGCTTACCGGGCCGCCGCGGCGGGCTGAGCCGCGGCTCTCGCCGCGCGGCGACCGCCTACCGCACGGCGATCGCCTACCGCGCGGCGACCGCGGGACGCGCGGCGACCCGCCCGACCCACCCGGTGCGGGCGCGCGCGACGAGCGTCACGACCACGACCGCAGCGGCCGCCACCAGCGCGGCCACCGCGGCCGGCGTCGACAGCAGCTCGCCCGTGAGCCGCCCGACGGCCACCCACGCGAGGCCCCAGGCGATCGCCGCGCTGGGCGCGAGCCGCCCGCCGTCGCGGAGCGCGAGCAGGACGCCGACGACGCCGGCGACCGCGAGCAGAACGACCGCCCACGCGTCGCGCCCGGTCGTTCCCGGCTGGAAGCCGGACGCCGTGAGGATGGACGTGATGTTCGCGATGGTCGCGACGCTCACCCACCCCAGGTAGAGGCCCATCGTGCCGTCGAGCACGACGCCCTCGACGAGGTTCCGCGGCCGCGTCGCCATGAGGGTGCGGAAGGTCCAGATCAGCGTCAGGAGCAGCGCCACGATGACGACGCCGCTCAGCACGAGGAACCCGGCCTGCGCCGTGAGGATCCACGCGGCGTTGAGCACGAGGGTCACGGCGACGGGGTAGCCGACGCGTCGCTGGCGCTCGTCGGCGCGCTGGGCGGGGAGCGCCTGCCAGATCGTGTACGCGACGAGCCCGAGGTAGATGACGCTCCAGATCGAGAACGCGGGGCCGGCCGGTGCTACGGGCGTGTAGCTCGCGCTGAGGGCGCCGCTCGACGCGTTCTGGATGCTGCGGTCGCTGAACGCGCCCGAGCCGAACGCGGAGCCGATGACGGCGAACGCCATGCTCGAGATGACGACGATCTGGCGGACGATGTCCTTCACGGTGCCCATGCGGCCTGCTCCTCTACGATGGGAAAGTCAGCAGGCGGATAGTAAGCCTGCTGACGATCACTGTAGCAGGAGGTGCGCGCATGGCAGCAGGGATGTCCGCCCAGGACGAGCTCGCGAGCTGGCCGACGGGGCGGCTGCTGTCCACGGCCGCGCGCGCCGTCGAGCACGCCTGGGGCGAGGCGCTCGCTACCCTCGGGGTCACGCACGCGGGCCTCATCGCGCTGCACCTGCTCCGGGACGGGCCGCTCAGCCAGATCCAGCTCGCCCGCTCCGCGCACGTCGAGACGCAGACCATGTCGCGCACGCTGGAGCGGCTGGAGCGGGAGGGGCTCGTGTCGCGCGCGCCGGATCCCGCCGACCGCCGCCGCCACGTCGTCGCCCGCACCGATGCCGGCGCCGACGCGTGGGAGCGCGCGCAGGCGCTCGAGCAGGACGTCGTCCCCGAGCTCGCCCGCTCGGAGGAGATGCGCCGCGGCCTCATCGACGTGATCCGCGCGGCCGGCCGTCCGGCGCCCGCCGCCTCGCCCGCGTCGCCTGCCGGCACCGCAGCCTCGCCCGCGTCGCCCGCGTCGCCCGCCGGCACCGCCGCCGAGGGGCGCGCACGATGACCCGCCCCGCGGATCCGATCTCCGCCGCCGCCCCCGACCTGCCCGGCCGCGCGGTCATCCGCCAGGTCTGGAGCGACCTGGCCTTCGTGCACTGGCGCGTGGATCCGGCGCTCGTCGCCCCGCTCCTCCCGCCGGGCACGCGCCCCGACGTGCACGACGGATCCAGCTGGGTCGGCCTCATCCCCTTCGTCCTGTCCCGCAGCGCCTTCCCGCCCCTGCCCGCCGTGCCGTGGGCTGGCACGTTCGCCGAGCTCAACGTGCGCCTCTACAGCGTGGGCGACGACGGCCGCCGCGGCGTGGTCTTCCGCTCGCTCGAGGCCGCGAAGCTCCTGCCCACGATCGGCGCGCGCGTCGGCCTCGGCCTGCCGTACATGTGGGCGTCGATGACGCACGAGGAGCACGACGGCGTCGTCACCTACACATCGCGCCGGCACACGGGCTCCCGCCCGACCTCGCGCATCTCCGTCCGCCCGCTCGGCGAGGAGGCGGAGGGGGATCCGCTCGCCGACTTCCTCACCGCCCGCTGGGGCATGCACGTGGCCCGCGGGGGCGTCACGCGCTACTGGCCGAACACGCACGACGCGTGGACCCTGGAGCGCGCCGAGCTGGTCGACCTCGACGACGAGCTGGTCGCCGCCGCGGGCCTCCCGGGCGTCGTGGACCGCGCGCCCGACTCCGTGCTGTTCTCCCGCGGCGTCCGCACGGAGTTCGCCGGCCCGCTCCGCCCGCGCGCCTGACGGCCGGGTCAGCCCGCCTGCCCGGCGCCGCGCCCCGGCTCCGGCGCGGACGGATCCCGCCTACCGCTTCGCGCGCGGCGTCCTGGTCGAGCGCTTCCGCCCTCCCGACAGCTCGTCGATCGTCAGCGCGGCGCTCACGAGCGCGAGGTGGCTGAGCCCCTGCGGCAGGTTGCCGAGGAACGCGTGGTCGTCGGCGTCGATCATCTCGGAGTACAGCCCGACGTCGTTGCCGAGGTCGACGAGCTGGTCCGTGAGCTCGCGCGCCTCGTCCATCCGCCCGACGCACGCGTAGGCGCCCGCCAACCAGAACGCGCACGCGGTGAACGTGCCCTCCTCCTCCGGCATGCCGGAGTAGCGGTACAGCAGCGGCCCGCGGCCGAGCTCCGGGCGCAGCGCGTCGAGCGTCGACGACATGTGCTCGCCGCGGTCGAAGCCCGAGACGGCGTGCAGCAGGATGCTCGCGTCGAGGCGCTGGCTGCCCGGGTGCATCACGTAGGCGCCGCGTCCCTCGTCCCAGCACTCCTCCTCGACCCAGGCGCGGATCCGGTCGCGCTCGGCACGCCACCGGTCCGGCACGCCGGGGATCTGGCCGAGCTCCGCGAGCTCGACCGCGCAGTCGAGCGCCTGCCAGCAGCCGAGCTTCGAGGTCGTGTAGTGCTGCTCGTCCTCGAGCTCCCACATCCCGGCGTCGCGCTTCTGCCACGAGTCGCACGTCCGGTCGGCGAACGTCGCGAGGAGGCGGCCGGTGTCGGCGTCGAGCACGTTGCCGTCGCGGACGTACGTGCGGACGACGTCGAAGAGGTCCCCGAACACGCCGAGCTGCAGCTGCGCCTGCGCGTCGTTGCCGTCGACGACGGGGCCGACGCCGCGCCAGCCCGGCACCTCCGGGTTCGAGCTGCCCTCGGGCACGCCGCCCTCCAGGGAGTAGAAGACGTGCAGGTCGGGGCCGTTGTCGCGGATCGTGCGGAGCATCCAGGAGACCGCCGCGTGCGTCTCCTCGCGCAGGCCGAACCGCACCAGCGCGTTCACCGTGTAGGCCAGGTCGCGCACCCAGGCGAAGCGGTAGTCCCAGTTCTTGCCGCCGCCCATGCGCTCGGGCAGCGAGGTCGTCGCGGCCGCGGCGATGGATCCGGTGGGCGCGTGCACGAGCAGCTTGAGCGCGAGCGCGCTGCGCTGCACGGCCTCGGCCCACTCGCCCTCGTACCGGAACTCGGCGCTCCAGCCCTCCCAGTTGCGGATCGTGCGGTCGATGCTCTCGTCCACGATCTCCGGGTTCGGGATCCGCACGGGCTCTCGCTCGGTCCCCACCATCGTGATGACGTGGCGCGATCCCTCCTTCGTCGTGAACGCGCCGGACACCGACTGCGTGCCGGGCTCCGCGGATCCGTGGTCGAGTCCGACGACCGCGAGCGTCACGCCGTCCACGCGGATGACGGGCCCGTTGTGCGTCGACTGCACCCACGGCGACGACGTGCCGAGCGCGGTGCCGGGGGCGACCAGCCAGCTCATGGCGACCTCACCCGTGAGCCCCTCGATCCGCCGGCCGAGCTCGGACCATGGCAGCCGCCCGGCGACGCCCGTGACGAGCGCGTCGGTCACGCGCACGCTGCCGGACGCGGTGGTGAAGGTGGTGGTGAGCACGTTGGTGCCGGGCACGTAGGCGCGCGTCACCTCGAACTCCTCGTCGGGCCGCAGCGTGATCCGCCCGCCGTGCGGGGCGTCGAGGATCGCGGCGAACGCGGGCGGGGTGTGCAGGTTCGGCAGCGGCAGCCAGTCGATGTCGCCGTCCTCCGCGATGAGCGCGACGGTGCGCCCGTCCCCGATGGCGGCGTAGCTGCGGAGCGCGACGTAGCCGTCGGTGCGCTCGGGTGCGGGGCGGGATGCGGGCGTTTCCATGGGACTCCTGTCGACGCCGGCAGGAGGGCACCGACCCCTCCAGTATCCCCGGGTCGCCTCCGCGCGACCGGGTCGTCGACCGCTCCGCCGGGAGTGCGGGCGAGAGGCCGCCAATCCGTTCTTCCCCGAGTTCCGAATCGTCCCGATGTGCCCGGAGCCCACCCGAACGGTTCCGGTCGCCGCCCGCCGGACAGCGCCGTCCGCGCGGGTCTCCCGCCCGGAGGCCACCCGGGCCAGGCTGGATCTATGACGCTCATCGAGGCCGTGCGCGGCGACATCACCCGGCAGGACGTCGACGCGATCGTGAACGCGGCGAACTCGTCGCTCCTCGGCGGCGGGGGAGTGGACGGCGCGATCCACCGCGCGGCCGGCCCGGAGCTGCTCGCCGCCTGCCGCCGCGTCCGCGCCGACGAGCTGCCTGACGGCCTGCCCGCGGGCGACGCGATCGCGACGCCCGGCTTCCGCCTGCCCGCGCGCCACGTGATCCACACGGTCGGCCCGGTCTGGTCCCGGTCCGACGACCGCACCGCGGTGCTCGCGAGCGCCTACCGCCGGTCGATCGAGGTGGCCTCTGCCCTCGGCATCCGCAGCGTCGCCTTCCCCGCGGTCTCGGCCGGGGTCTACGGCTGGCCGCTCGACGACGCGGCGCGCGTGGCGGTGGGCGCGGTGCGCGGAGCGGTGGCCGACGGCGCGGCGGAGGGCATCGAGCTCGTGCGCTTCGTGCTCTTCTCGGACGAGGTGCTCGCGGCCTTCGAGGGGGCGCTCGCGTCCGACGTCTGAGGAGCGGTGCGACACGGACCGGGGAAGACGGACGCCGGCCCTGCCGTCGAGGACGGGGACCGGCGAGTGGTGCCTGGACGCGGCGTCGATCCGCGGACCTTTCGATTTTCAGTCGAACGCTCTACCAACTGAGCTACCCAGGCGAGCGGGCGGCTTGCGAGAAGACGCCCACATCGGACAGAAGCCCTCTCGTGAGAGAGGGCTCGCATCCGTGGCGACCCTGACGGGACTTGAACCCGCGACCTCCGCCGTGACAGGGCGGCACGCTAACCAGCTGCGCTACAGGGCCTTGCATGTCGATCACATTGTGTTCCGAACCACACTGCCTGGTGACCCCAACGGGATTCGAACCCGTGTTAACGCCGTGAAAGGGCGCCGTCCTAGGCCACTAAACGATGGGGCCGCTCGCCCTGGCGGACCAGGTCTCGCAGCAACCGACACGTCAGCATAACCGCACTCCGGGCGAGGACTCAAATCGGCCGTCCCCGCGCGGGTCGCGGCCCCGCGGGCATGCGGATCGGGCGGCGTGTCGCCACCTCGCGCACGGCCTCCGCGAAGGGATCGCGGGCACCGTTCCCGAGCTCCTGCCAGGTTCGCGACACGGCCAGCGCGCTGCCGCGGTGTGCCCCATCCGCGGGGTTAGCCTTCGCTCGACCCTCCCGGGGAGGGGATCCCCCGTACGGATCCCCGCATCGGCGCGCTGTGCGTCGCGCACCCCCGTTGCTACTGTGAGAGCCGGTGAAGGCGTGACGGATGTGATCCGCGCTCCCCGCCGGCCCTGCAGGGAGGCGCAGCCGGCCAGCCGGGCGACACGATGATCGGGATCACCATGCACCATGACCTCCTCCGGAGCTCGCCCACCTCGGGCGCCAGACGACAGCGCCCGCGCGGCCGCCGCAGCCTCCAGGCGATCGTCGCCATCGCCGCCGTGCTCCTCACCGGGTCGATCGCGGCTCCCGCCCACGCCGACACCTTCGCCTCGTGGGACGACGTGCAGAAGGCCCGCGGCGACGAGCAGGCCCAGCAGGCGCTCGTGCAGCGCATCAACGACGAGATCGCGTCGCTCCAGCAGAAGGTCAGCGACGCGCAGGACCTCGTGGTCCAGCGCGGCGACGAGCACGACAAGGCGCAGCAGGCGGCGGATGACAAGCAGGCGGAGACGATCCTGCTCCAGCAGAGGGTCGACGAGGCTGCCGAGAAGGCCACCAAGTCCCAGGAGCAGGCGGCCGGCCTCGCCAAGCAGCTGATGCGGTCCGGCGGGCAGAACCTCTCCGGCACCCTCCTCCTCAGCGAGGGCGACGGCAGCGACGACCTCCTCGACAAGCTCGGCACCATGAGCAAGGTCGCCGAGAAGTCCGACCAGATCTACGCGATCGCGCTCCAGGACCGCAACGCCGCCAAGTCCCTCAGCGACCAGGCCCAGGTGGCGCTCACGGAGCTCGATGCGCTGAACGCGAAGGCCGAGCAGCTCCTCGAGGAGGCCGCCCAGGCGCAGCAGGACCTCGAGCAGGCGCTCGAGGACCAGAGCGCGCAGAAGGCGGACGCCGACGCGAAGCTCTCCGTCATCACCGAGAACCGCGAGGCCACCGAGGACGACTACCAGGCGGGCGTCCGCAAGCGCCAGGCCGACGCGGACGCACTCGCCGCGAGCCAGGGCGGCGCGGGAGGCGACGTCTCGCCCGGTGCCATCAGCTCATCCGGCTGGACCGCGCCGCTGCCGGGAGCCAGCACGAGCAGCTTCTTCGGGTACCGGATCCACCCGATCTACCACACCAAGATCATGCACGCGGGCGAGGACCTCGTCCGCGGGTACAGCTGCGGCGAGACCCAGTACGCGGCCCACTCGGGCACCGTGAGCTTCGCGGGCCGGAACGGCGGCTACGGCAACTACATCCGCATCGACCACGGCGGCGGCGTCTCCTCGGCCTACGGGCACATCATGGACGGCGGCACGCTCGTCCGCACCGGCCAGCAGGTCGTCGCGGGCCAGCCCATCGCCCGCACGGGAACCACGGGCGGCTCCACCGGGTGCCACCTCCACTTCGAGATCCGCATCGACGGGAACGCCGTCGACCCCGTGGCGTTCATGCACGGCCAGGGCGTCTCCATCACCAGCACGCATTGACATGAGGAACGACATGAACCACCTCCGCCCGACCACGGTCGTCATCTCCACGATCGCCGTGGGGGTGATCGCGGTGTCCAGCGGCGTCGCCGCCCAGACCGCGTTCGCCGCCACCGACTACCCCTCGTGGGCCGACGTGCAGGCGGCGAAGGCGAACCAGGCCGACACGCAGGCGGCCATCGACCGCGTGACCGAGCTGGTCACGGGCCTGCAGGAGTCCGCGGACCAGTCGAACAAGGCCGCGCTGATCGCCGGCGAGAAGTACGCCGAGGCGCAGGCCCTGCGCGACGCGAAGGCGGACGAGCTCGCGCGCCTGCAGAAGAAGGCCGACGAGGCGCAGGCCACGGCCCTCACCAGCCGGATGCGCGCCGGGCTCCTCGCGAGCCACCTCGCCCGAGCGGGCGGCCAGGACATCACCGCGAGCCTCTTCTCGTCCGACGGGGAGGACGCGGAGGAGCTGCTGCGCTCGCTCGGCACGATGTCGAAGCTGTCCGAGAGCACGCAGTCCGTGTACCAGCAGGCGCTCGCGGATCGCAACAGCGCCGCGTCGCTGAGCGACCAGGCGCAGGTCGCCAAGGACGATCTCGCCCGCCTCGCGGACGAGGCCCAGCAGGCTCTCGACGACGCGAACTCCGCCGCCGCGACCGCGCAGGCCGCGGTCACCGAGCAGACGCGCAACAGCGACCAGCTCATCGCGCAGCTCGCGCTCCTCAAGGACTCCACCGCGGAGATCGAGGCGCAGTACATCCAGAGCATCACGCAGCCGCCGATCCCCGCGGCCGCGGCGGCCCCGGCGGCCTCCTCCGGGTCCTCGTCCGGCGGCTCGTCCGGCGGGTCGTCGTCCGGCGGTGGCTCCTCATCCGGCGGCGGCGGCGGTGGTGCGTCGTCCGGTGGCGGTGGCGGATCCTCGTCCGGCGGCGGATCGAGCGCGCCCGCGCCCGCCCCCGCGCCCCAGCAGCCGGCCCCGCAGCAGCCGTCGCGTCCCGCGCCCGCCCCGGCGCCGGCTCCCGCTCCGGCGCCCGCGCCCTCCGGCAACGCCGCGCAGGTCGCCATCGGGTTCGCGAAGGCCCAGCTCGGCGAGTCCTACGTCCTCGGCGGTGCGGGCCCGAACGTGTGGGACTGCTCGGGCCTCGTGATGATGGCGTACCGCGCGGCGGGCATCGACGTCGGCAGCCACTCGGTGAGCAGCCAGTACGCCAAGATGCAGTCGCAGGGCCGCCTCGTCCCGTTCTCGCAGCGCCAGGCCGGCGACATCATCTTCTGGAACAGCGGTGGCGGCTTCTACCATGACGCCATCTCGCTCGGCGGGGACACCATCATCGCGGCGCCGAAGCCCGGCGACGTGGTGAAGATCCAGGGCCTCTGGGGCGGCAGCGACATCATGCCCTACGTCGGCCGACCCGGCTGATCCCGCCCGGCCGCAGCCGGCCCGGCTCCTCCGGACGGCACACGACGACGCCCGCCTCACCGCATCTGCTGCGGGGGCGGGCGTCGTCGTGTCAGCCGCGGGGGCTGGAGGGGGTGACCCGGATCAGGCGTCCTCGTCCGGCTCGCCGCCGTGGCCGTGGCCGTCGCCCTCGGCCTGGAGCTTCTCGAAGCCGGCCTGCACGATGCGCTCGGCCTCGGCCGCGTCGCCCCAGCCCTCGGTCTTGACCCACTTGCCGGGCTCGAGGTCCTTGTAGTGCTCGAAGAAGTGCTCGATCTCGTTGCGCGTCTGCTGCGGCACGTCGTCGATGTCCTGGATGTGGGCCCAGCGCGGGTCCTTCGCGGGGACGCCGATGACCTTGGAGTCGATGCCGGCCTCGTCGCTCATGTTGAAGACGCCCACGGGGCGGATGGCGACGCCGACGCCGGGGAAGACCGGGTACTCGAGGAGCACCAGCACGTCGACGGGGTCGCCGTCGAGGCCGAGCGTGTTCTCGAAGTAGCCGTAGTCGGTGGGGTAGACGAACGACGTGAAGAGCACGCGGTCCAGGTACACGCGGCCCGTCTCGTGGTCGACCTCGTACTTGTTGCGGGACCCCTTGGGGATTTCGACGACGACGTCGTAGCTGGCCATGCGCGTGCTCCTCGTGGTTCTGACGTGGGCGGATTGCTGCCATAACGTTAGTGGATGCCCTCCGAGCGCCCCCGTCTCACCCCCGCCGTCGCGGACCTCAGGCGGGCGGTCCGCGAGGCGCTCGCGACGCTCCCCGCGCAGCCGGCCGGTCCCGCCCTCGTCGCCCTCTCCGGCGGCGCCGACTCGCTCGCGCTGGCCGCGGCGGCCGCGTTCGAGGGGCCGCGCGCGGGCGTCGCCGTGGGCGCCGTCGTCGTCGACCACGGGCTGCAGGACGGATCCGCCGACGTCGCCGCCCGCGCCGCCGATGCCGCGCGCGCTCTCGGCCTCGCGCCGGTCGTCGTGACGCGCGTGCGGGTGGACAGGAGCGCGTCCGGCCCCGAGGCCGCCGCCCGCGCCGCCCGCTACGCCGCGTTCGACGACGCGCTCCGGG
The DNA here is from genome assembly GCF_000069225.1 of Clavibacter sepedonicus. GTDB lineage: Bacteria > Actinomycetota > Actinomycetes > Actinomycetales > Microbacteriaceae > Clavibacter > Clavibacter sepedonicus. The sequence goes on from NC_010407.1 coordinate 117,804, forward strand.
CGACCGGATCCCGCGCGCTGCTCCTCGCCCACACTCTCGACGACCAGGCCGAGACCGTGCTGCTCGGGCTCGCCCGGGGATCCGGCGCCGCCAGCCTGCACGGCATGGCGCGGTCGACGCCCGCGCGCACGGCCGGCGCCGTCCACCTGCGGCCGCTGCTCGGGATCCGCGCGGCCATCACGCGCGCGGCGTGCGCCGACCAGGGCCTCGACCCGTGGCAGGACCCGCACAACGCCGACCCCTCCTACGCCCGCGTCCGCGTCCGCCACGACGTGCTGCCCGTGCTCGAACGCGAGCTCGGCCCCGGGATCGCCGTGGCCCTCGCCCGCACGGCCGACCAGCTGCGCGAGGACGACGACGCGCTCGAGCACTTCGCCGCCGAGATGGTCGAGGAGATCGCGGACCACGCCGAGGCGGGCATCTCCCTCGAGGTGGCCTCGCTCCTCGCCGCGCCGCCCGCGCTGCGGCACCGGCTGATCCGGCTCGCCGCGCGCGAGGAGTTCGCGGCGCACCTCTCGCGGACGCACGTCCTGGAGGTCGCGCGGCTCGTCACCGACTGGCACGGGCAGGGGCCGGTCGACCTGCCGGGCGTTAGGGTTCTACGCAAGGACGAGCTCATCGTCCTCAGCGCCAGGACGACGGAAGAGTGACATGAGATCCACCGACATCGCCGACGACCTGACCGAGGTCCTCCACACCCAGGAGGAGATCCACGGCCGCATCGCCGAGATGTGCCGCGAGATCGAGCGCGACAACCCGGGGGAGGACCTGCTCCTCGTGGGCGTGCTGAAGGGCGCGGTCATGGTCATGGCCGACCTCGCGCGCGAGCTCGCGCTTCCCATCCACATGGACTGGATGGCGGTCAGCTCCTACGGCTCCGGCACCAAGTCGAGCGGCGTCGTCCGCATCCTCAAGGACCTCGACGCCGACCTCACCGGCCGCCGCGTGCTCATCGTCGAGGACATCATCGACTCCGGCCTCACGCTCTCCTGGCTGCTGGCGAACCTGCGCTCCCGCGGCGCCGCGAGCGTCGAGGTGTGCGCCCTGCTGCGCAAGCCCGAGGCCGCGAAGATCGCCGTCGACGTGAAGTACGTGGGCTTCGAGATCCCGGACGACTTCGTGGTCGGCTACGGCCTCGACTACGCCGAGCGGTACCGCAACCTCCGCGACGTGGCGATCCTCGCGCCGCACGTCTACAGCTGACGCGCGCCGCTCCTCCCATCCGCCTCTTCGCCGGCGCACGTTCGGCTGGCGGCGAACACCACGGCCACGCTCAGACGGCCGCTTGTATCCTCGAGACATCTCGTCGCCGTACGGCGCGGCACGGGCAGAAAGGTGTCGGGCCCGCGCCCCTACGCTCATGAACTTCAAGAAACTCCTCCGCAGCCCGATCCTCATCGTCGTCCTCGCCATCGTCGTGGTGTCGGTGGGCTTCAGCCTCATCACCGGATCCGGCTACAAGACCATCACCACGCAGCACGGCCTCGAGCTGATCCAGGACGGCAAGGTCGCCTCCGCCAAGATCATCGACGGCGAGCAGCGCGTGGACCTCACGCTCGCGAGCGCCGACGGCGACAACGGCACCATGGTGCAGTTCAACTACGTCGCGCAGCGCGGCGGCGAGATCGTCTCCGCCATCACGACCGCGAACCCCGCCGAGGGCTTCGACGACCAGGTGCCCCAACCGAGCTGGTTGCTGTCGGCGTTCAGCATCCTGCTGCCGCTGCTGCTCATCGGCTTCTTCATCTGGATCATGTTCTCCGGCATGCAGGGCGGCGGGAACCGCGTCATGCAGTTCGGCAAGTCGAAGGCGAAGCTCGCCTCCAAGGACTCGCCGAAGGTCACGTTCGCGGACGTCGCCGGGGCGGACGAGGCCATCGAGGAGCTCGAGGAGATCAAGGACTTCCTCAAGGAGCCCGCCAAGTTCCAGGCCGTCGGCGCCCGCATCCCCAAGGGCGTGCTGCTGTACGGCCCTCCCGGCACCGGCAAGACGCTCCTCGCGCGCGCCGTCGCGGGTGAGGCGGGCGTGCCCTTCTACTCGATCTCCGGATCCGACTTCGTCGAGATGTTCGTGGGCGTCGGCGCGAGCCGTGTGCGCGACCTCTTCGAGCAGGCCAAGCAGAACGCGCCGGCCATCATCTTCGTCGACGAGATCGACGCGGTCGGCCGCCACCGCGGTGCCGGCGTCGGCGGCGGCAACGACGAGCGCGAGCAGACGCTCAACCAGCTCCTGGTGGAGATGGACGGCTTCGACGTCAAGACCAACGTCATCCTCATCGCGGCCACCAACCGGCCCGACGTGCTCGACCCCGCGCTCCTGCGCCCCGGCCGCTTCGACCGCCAGATCGGCGTCGATGCCCCCGACCTGCAGGGCCGCAAGCAGATCCTCGAGGTGCACGGGCGCGGCAAGCCGCTCGCCGCGGGCGTCGACCTCGAGGTCCTCGCGCGGAAGACCCCGGGCTTCACCGGCGCCGACCTCGCCAACGTCCTCAACGAGGCCGCGCTCCTCACGGCGCGCTCCAACGCGCAGCTGATCGACGACCGTGCCCTCGACGAGGCCGTCGACCGCGTCATGGCCGGCCCCCAGCGCCGCAGCCGCATCATGCGCGACCACGAGAAGCTCATCACCGCGTACCACGAGGGCGGCCACGCGCTCGCGGCGGCGGCCATGAACAACACGGATCCCGTCACGAAGGTCACGATCCTGCCGCGCGGCCGCGCCCTCGGCTACACGATGGTGCTGCCGCTGGAGGACAAGTACTCCGTCACCCGCAACGAGCTGCTCGACCAGCTGACGTACGCCATGGGCGGCCGCGTCGCGGAGGAGATCGTGTTCCACGACCCCACCACGGGCGCGTCGAACGACATCGAGAAGGCCACGTCGACCGCGCGTCGCATGGTCACCGAGTACGGCATGAGCGCCAAGATCGGATCCGTGAAGCTCGGCTCCAGCTCCGGCGAGCCGTTCCTCGGCCGCGACCTCGGCGGCAGCCGCGACTACTCGGAGGACATGGCCCTCACGGTCGACGCCGAGGTGCGCGCGCTCCTCGACGGCGCGCACGACGAGGCGTGGCAGGTCATCAACGACAACCGCGACGTGCTCGACCGCCTGGCCACCGAGCTGCTCGAGAAGGAGACGCTCGACCACGACCAGCTCGCGGCGATCTTCGCGGACGTGAAGAAGCTGCCGCCGCGCCCGCAGTGGCTCTCGAGCGACAAGCGCCCGCTGTCCGACCTGCCTCCCGTGCCCATGCCGCAGAAGGCGCCCATCGACCAGGGCGTCGTCGACGGCGCGGTCGACTCGGAGCCGCCGGCCGGCAAGCCGAAGCGCTCGCCCTTCCCGCGTCCCGCGACGGCGTGACCTGAGTGGGCGTCGACCGGGCGCGCATCGAGGCGGCCGTGGCCGAGCTGATCCTCGCGATCGGCGAGGACCCCGCCCGGGAGGGTCTCGCGACCACCCCGGCGCGCGTGGCCGAGGCCTACGGCGAGTTCTTCGCGGGCGTCGGCGCGGATCCGCTCCGGCACCTCCAGGAGACGTTCCCGCTGCCCGAGACGGACGCGGCCCCGCAGCCCGTCATCGTGACGGGCATCGCGTTCCGCTCCATCTGCGAGCACCACCTGCTGCCGTTCACCGGCGTCGCCCACCTGGCCTACGTGCCGGGGGAGCGGATCGTCGGCCTCGGCCGCCTGCCGCGCGTGGTCGACGACCTCGCCTCCCGCCCGCAGATGCAGGAGCGGCTGGGCGAGCAGATCGCCGAGGCGCTCGAGCACGGCCTCGGGGCGCGCGGCGTCGCCGTGATCCTCGACGCGGCGCACGGCTGCGTCACCGCGCGCGGCACTCGGCAGGCCGGCAGCACGACCATCACCATCGCGGCGCGCGGATCGCTCGCGGAGCCGGCGGCGCGCGCCGAGGTGCTCGCGCTGCTGCCCGCGGCGTCCGGGCGGGACCGGCCGTGACCACGACTCCGCCCGTCGCGCGCACGCTCGTGATGGGGATCCTCAACGCCACGCCCGACTCGTTCAGCGACGGCGGACGCCACCTCGCCCTCGACGACGCGCTCGCGCACGCCCGACGGATGGTCGCTGCGGGCGCGGACCTCGTCGACGTGGGCGGGGAGTCCACCCGTCCGGGTGCCGCGCGCGTCGACGCAGCGGAGGAGCGGGCGCGCGTCGTGCCCGTGGTCCGCGAGCTCGCCGCGGAGGGGATCGCCGTGAGCGTCGACACCATGCGCGCCGCGACCGCGGAGGCCTGCGTCGCCGTCGGGGCGCGGATCGTCAACGACGTGTCCGGCGGTCTCGCGGATCCGGGCATGGCCGCGGTCGTCGCCGGCGCCGACGTCGACTACGTGGCGATGCACTGGCGCGGCCACAGCGACATGATGGCCGCGCGCGCGACGTACGCCGACACCGTGGGCGAGGTGCGCGACGAGCTGCTCGCGCGCATCGACGCGCTCGTGGCCGCGGGGCTGGATCCCGCCCGCGTCATCCTCGACCCTGGTCTCGGCTTCGCGAAGGACGCCGCGCACGACTGGCAGCTGCTCGGATCCCTCGACGCGCTCACGGGCCTCGGCCACCGCGTGCTCGTGGGCGCGTCCCGCAAGCGCTTCCTCGGACGGCTGCTGCCGGAGGGTGCGGGCGTCGAGGACCGCGACGTGCCGACCGCGGTCGTCAGCGCGCTCTCCGCACGAGCGGGGGCGTGGGCCGTGCGCGTGCACGACGTCGCGTCCACCCGCGCCGCGATCGGGGTCGAGGCGGCGTGGGCGCGCGGCCGGGCCGAGGCGCTCGACGCCGCATCCGCCGGGTGGTCCGCCGCCGGTCTGTCAGAGTAGGAGCATGAGCGCCGTGAGCCAGGACCGTGTCGTCGTCGCCCCGCAGGCGGTGCTCGTCCGCACCGCGGTCGCCGCGCTCGTCGCCTCCGTGATCCTCGGCGTCGGCCTGACCGTCCCGGCCGACCTCGCCGCCGACTCGGGCGCCGCGGTCGTCGTGGCGAAGGTCGTGGCCATCGTGCTCGGGTTGATCGGCTCGCTCGGCAGCGCCTACGCATCCGTCGTGCTGCTGTCTCCCGTGCTCACCACCGTCGGCGCCCTGCTCTGGCCGACCGCCGTCGTGCTGCTCGGCACGCCGCTCGGCATCGTGTGCGCCCTCGCCTTCGCGCCGGTCGCCCCCGAGGGCGACGCGTCGGACCCCGTCCTCGCGCTGGTCGCCGCCGTGCTCGCGGTCCTCGGGATCGCCGCCGCGATCGCCTGCGCCGTCGTCCAGCGCCGCGTCGCGCGCCTCGCCGCCAACGCCCGCCGCGTGACCGAGACCGGCCGCCGGACCGCCGCGATCGTCACAGCCGTGCAGCGCCTCGACGGATCCGGCGACGCCGTCCGCGCGCGCCTCACGGTCGCCTTCACCGACGCCGACGGCCGCGACCACCACGTCACGCGCACCGTGACGACGGCCGATCGCCTGCTCCCTGCCGTCGGCGGCAAGCTGCCGCTCTGGTACGACCCGGCCGACCCGGGCGACCTCCCCTCCATCGTCGTGGGCCGCTCATGGTGACGGGCCTCCCGACCGACCGCATCCTCCTCACCGGCCTCCGCGTGCACGCCCACCACGGCGTCTTCGCCGAGGAGCGCCGCGACGGCCAGCCGTTCGTGATCGACCTCGAGGTCGCCCTCGACCTCGCGCCCGCGGGCGGCAGCGACGAGCTCGGCCGCACGCTGCACTACGGCGAGCTGGCCGACGAGGTCGCCGCGGCGGCCGAGCGCGATCCGGTCGACCTCATCGAGACGCTCGCCGAGCGCGTCGCGGGCGTCGTGCTCGCGCATCCCGTCGCGCGGTGGGTCCGCGTCACGGTGCACAAGCCGGACGCGCCGATCGCGGTGCCGTTCGACGACGTGGCCGTCGTGATCGAGCGGGCGTCCGCGCTGCCGGCGCCGGGGGAGACCGTGCGCGCGGTCGTGGCCGTCGGATCCAACCTCGGCGACCGGCGGGCGACCATCGAGCGCGCGCTGGCCCTAATCGACGAGGTGCCCGGCCTCCGCGTCGTGCGCTCCTCGGATCTCGTGGAGTCGGTCGCTGTGACGCCCGCGGGGGAGGACCCGACGAAGCCCGGCTACCTCAACGGCGTCGTGCTGGTGGACGCGGCGATCGGCCCGCACGCGCTGCTCGACGCGCTGGCCGGGATCGAGCGCGACCTCGGCCGCGTGCGCGCGGAGCGCTGGGGCGACCGGACGATCGACCTCGACGTCGTCGCGCACGGCGATGCGCGGATCCACGACGACCGCCTCACGCTGCCCCACCCGCGCGCCGCCGAGCGCGCGTTCGTGCTCGCCCCGTGGCTGCAGGCGGATCCCGACGCGGAGCTGCCCGGCCGCGGCCGCGTGGACGCGCTGCTCGCGGCGCTCGAGCCCGACGCCGCCGATCCGGCCGCCGCCGCGGTCCCCGCCGCCTCCGCCGCGGAGGCACGCGCATGACCCGCACGCGCTCCACCACCCTCATCGCCCTCCTCATCGCCGGCGCGGCCGTCGGCTGGTTCGCCGAGAACGCGCTCCTCATGAGCGGGCGCGCGCTCCTCATCCCGCCGCTCACGCTCGGGGCGACGCTCCTCATCATCGGCATCGTGCTGCTCGCGCTCGCCCGCCCCATCCGCCGCTCGACGCTCGGCCGCACGCCCGGCCGCGTCGACCCGTTCCGTGCCACGCGCGTCGTGCTGCTGGCCAAGGCGTCGGCGCTCGCGGGGGCGCTGCTCACCGGCGTCACCGGGGGAGTGCTGGCCTTCGTGCTGGCCCGGCCCGTGCTGCCCGGCGCGTCCTCCGTGGGGCTCGCGGTGGCCGGTACGGTGGGAGCCGTCGTCCTCCTCGTCGCCGGGCTGGTCGCCGAGCACTGGTGCACGGTCCCGCCCGACGACCGGGACGACTCGCGCCCCGGGGATCCGGCGCGCGAGCTCTCGTAGGACCCCGCGGCACCACCGCCCGCGGGAACCGCAGCACCCAGAGGAGCACCGTGACCCCGAACGTCGACCCGCACGGCGTCTCCTGGCGCCGCGTCTCCCCGCGCCTCGTCGGCGTCGAGCTGGTGGGCGGCGTGATCACCGCCCTCGTGCTCGGCGGCATCGCGGCGTTCCTCTTCGCTGTCGACGCGCCGCGCTGGCTGCCGATCGTGCTGGGCGCCGCCGCGCTCGTCGAGCTGGTGGTGACGCTCGTGATCGTCCCGCGGCGCGTGCGGGCGATGGGGTACCAGCTGCGCGACGACGACCTCGTCTTCCGCCGCGGCATCATGTGGACCCGCATCGTCGCCGTGCCGTACGGCCGGATGCAGCTCGTCGACATCACGCGCGGCCCCGTCGGCCGCGTGCTCGGCCTCGCCGACCTCAAGCTCGTGACCGCGGCGGCCGCGGCGAGCATCCAGATCCCCGGGCTCACGAACGCCGACGCCGAGGAGCTCCGCGACCGGCTGGTGGCCCTCGCCGAGACGCGCCGGGCCGGGCTGTGAGCGATCCGACGCCCGAGGATCCGGCGGCCGGCCCGCCCGCCGCCGCGCCCGCCGGGTCCGCACCCGGACCGGGATCCGCCGCCGTCCCCGCGGCCGAGGCCCTCATCGCGGAGGAGCTGACCGACGGCGACTGGCACCGCCTCCACCCCGCCACGCCCGTGCTCCGCGGCGGTGTCCTCTTCATCGTCGCGATCGGCTTCCTCGTCTCGTCCCTGCGCGAGCAGCTCGTGGAGCAGTTCGTGCCCGGCCAGCGGCGGGACGGCGAGCAGGACCTCATCCCGATGCTGGTGGAGACCGGCAGCCTCATCTGGGTGATCGTCGCCCTCCTCGCCTTCACCGTGCTCGCCGTCGGCGTCTCCTACCTCTCGTGGCGGATGCACACGTTCCGCGTCACCGAGGAGACCGTCGAGGTGCGCAGCGGCATCGTCTCCCGCACCAACCGGCGGGCCCGGCTCGACCGGATCCAGGGCGTCAACATCGTGCGCCCGCTCATCGCGCGGCTCATCGGCGCGGCCAAGCTCGAGATTCAGGTCGCGGGCAACGACGCCAACCTGCCGCTGCAGTACCTCCGCTCGCGCGACGCGGACGCGTTCCGCCTGCGCGTGCTGCGGCTCGCGTCGGGCGCGCGGGCCGACGCGGCCGGATCCCGTCCCGCGGCCCGCGCCGCGGTCGGCGGCACCGCGCGCGGCTTCGTCGGATCCCGCGTCGACGACTTCCTCGCGCCCGAGCTCGACCCGGACGCCGCGCCGCCCCAGTCCGTCGTGCGCATCCCGGTCCCGCGCCTCGTCGGTGCCGTGCTCCTCTCGGCGCCCACGGTCGTGCTCGTGCTGTTCGTGGCGGTCGGGATCCCGCTCATCGTCCGCTTCGAGGCCTGGTACCTGCTCGTGCCGCTGCTGCCGATGCTGCTGGGATCCGCCGGCTTCTTCGTGCGCCGCATCACGCGCTCGCTCCGCTACAGCGTGGCCGGCACGCCCGACGGCGTCCGGGTCGGGTTCGGCCTGCTCTCGACGAGCAACGACACCATCCCGCCCGGCCGGATCCACGCGGTCGAGGTCGTCCAGCCGCTGCTCTGGCGCGCGTCCGGCTGGTGGGAGATCCGCATCACGCGCGCCTCGCACTCCTCGTCGCCGGGCGCCGCGGGCCAGCAGAACACGTCGATCCTCCCGGTGGGCGACCGCCGGGACGTCGACCGCGTCCTCGGCCTCGTCCTGCCCGACCTCGTGGGCGAGCAGGCACTCCGGCTCGTCGCCGTCGGCATGACCGGCCGCGGCGGGGAGGACGACGGCTTCACCACGTCGCCGCGCCGGGCGTGGATCCTCAAGCCCTTCTCCTGGCGCCGCACGGGCTTCGCGGTCGACGCGTCCGCGTTCCTCGTCCGCCGCGGCATGATCTGGCGCCGCCTCGTCATCGTCCCGCACGCCCGCACGCAGGGGGTGGACCTCACGCAGGGTCCCATCGACCGCCGCCTCGACCTCGTCTCGGTGCGCGCCGCGACGGTCGCCGGACCCGTGGACACGCGGCTCGGCGCCATCGACCGCGCCACGGGCATGGAGCTGTCGACCCGGCTGGTCGCGGCCGCCGTGGCATCGGCCCGGTCCGACACGTCCGCGCACTGGGGCGCCGAGGCCGCGAGCTGGCCGGCGCCGGGATCCGCGTCGGCCGCGGCTGCTGCAGCGCCGGCCGCCGCCGCGCCCGCACCTGAACCCGCACCGCCGGCCCCCGCCGCACCCGCACCCGCGCCGTCGCCCGGCCCCGTCGACGCACCGCGCGACCCCACCCCCACCCCCACCCCCGACGCCGCGTGGCCGCCCCCGGCCGCCGACGCGCCGCGCCACCGATCCGCCCCCGAGGACCCCGCATGACCGCCCCGTCCCAGCGCTCCGGCCGCCTCGGCGTGGGCATCGTCGGCGCGGGTCACGTCGGCCCCGTCCTCGGCGCGGCCCTCGCGGGCGCCGGTCACGCGATCACCGGCATCTCCGCCGTCTCCGCGGCCAGCCGCGAGCGCGCGGAGGCGATGCTGCCGGGCGTCCCGGTCCTCGAGATCCCCGACCTCATCGAGCGGAGCGAGCTCGTGATCCTCGCCGTCCCCGACGCCGAGCTCCCCGGCCTCGTCGCGGGCCTCGCCGCCACGGGCGCCTGGCAAGCCGGTCAGCTCGTCGTGCACACGTCGGCGGCGCACGGGATCCAGGTGCTCGCGCCCGCGTTCGCATCCGGCATCATCCCGCTCGCCATCCATCCCGCGATGTCGTTCACCGGCACGAGCATGGACCTCAGCCGCATGGTCGACAGCTGGTTCGCCGTCACCGCGCCCGCGCCCGTGCTCCCCATCGCCCAGGTCCTCGTGGTGGAGATGGGCGGCGAGCCCGTCGTCGTGGAGGAGCGCGACCGCCCGGCGTACGCGGAGGCCATCGCGACCGCCACCACGTTCTCCACCGCGATCGTCGACCAGGCCGCCGGCCTCCTCGCGGGCATCGGCGTGGAGGAGCCCGGCCGCGTGCTCGGCCCCCTCATCCGCTCGGCCGTCGACGACGCGCTCCGCCGTTCCTCCCCGGCGGGCGGCGCGCGCCTCACCTCCGGCGACGTGCCGCTGCCGACGGACGAGGGTCCCGCCGCGCACTAACCTGTCGTGTCCGCGTCCCGAGCCCCCGAGGAGCACCACGGCATGACGATCCCCGCGCCCACCGTCGTCACCGGCATCGCCGAGCTGCGCGCCCGCGTCCGCGACCACCGGGCCGCGCGCACCGCGGCGGGCGAGGCACCCGTCGTCGTCCTCGTCCCCACCATGGGCGCGCTGCACGAGGGCCACCTGGCGCACGCCCGCCGCGCCCGCGAGCTCGGCTCCCTCGTCGTCGTCTCGATCTTCGTCAACCCCCTGCAGTTCGGCGCGGGCGAGGACCTCGACGCCTACCCGCGCACGCTCGACGCCGACGTCGCCGCGCTCGCCGAGACCGGCGTCGACCTCGTCTTCGCGCCCTCCGCGGCCGAGATGTACCCGGACGGCCCCGCGCGCATCCGCGTCACGGGCGGATCCGTCGCCCTCACGCTCGAGGGCCGCTCCCGCCCCGGCCACTTCGACGGCATGCTCACCGTCGTCGCGAAGCTCCTGCACATCATCGCCCCCGACGTCGCCACCTTCGGCCGCAAGGACGCGCAGCAGCTCCACCTCGTGCGCCGCATGGTGCGCGACCTCGACCTGCCCGTCCGCATCGAGGACCTGGAGACGGTGCGCGAGCCCGACGGCCTCGCCCTCTCCAGCCGCAACCGCTACCTCGACGATCGCGAGCGCCGCGCCGCCCGCGTCATCCCGGCCGCGCTCGAGGCCGCGCAGAGCGCCGGATCCCGCGGCATCGACGCCGTCATCGCCGCCGCCCAGTCCGTGGTGATGGGGGAGCCCGCCGTCGCGCTCGACTACTTCCAGGTGGTGGATCCCGCCAGCTTCGCGTCCGTCGACGACGGCTTCCGGGGCGTCGCCCTGGCCGTCATCGCCGCCCGGGTCGGGAGCACGCGCCTCATCGACAACGAGACCGTCGTCATCGCCTGACGCCGCGGCGCATCCGATCCGCGGGCGTGCCCCGGCCCCGCCCGCACCTGCGAGAATCGACGGGAGGCCGCTCGGCCGCCCCACGAAACCACGACCCGCGAGGATCCGCCCGCACATGACCGACAGCCCCGGAACGCCCGCGACGCCCGAGACCGCCCCCGCTCCCGCCGTGGAGGGATCCGCCGAGGACGTCGCCGAGCAGAAGGCCGTGCGCCTCGCCAAGCGCGCCCGCCTCAACGCGCAGGGCGGCCCCGGCGAGGGCGCGTACCCCGTGCAGGTCCCGGTCACCACCACCATCCCGGCCGTCCGCGCCGAGCACGGCCACCTCGAGCCCGGTGAGGAGACCGACCACGTCGTCGGCATCGCGGGCCGCGTCGTCCACTTCCGCAACACCGGCAAGCTCTGCTTCGCCACGCTCCAGGCCGGCGACGGCACGCGCATCCAGGCCATGATCTCGCTGGCCGAGGTCGGCGACGAGGCCCTCGCCGCGTGGAAGGAGCTCGTCGACCTCGGCGACCACGTCTTCGTCGGCGGCCGCGTCATCGCGAGCCGGAAGGGCGAGCTGTCGATCATGGCGTCCGAGTGGCGCATCGCCTCGAAGGCCCTGCTGCCGCTGCCGAACCTCCACTCCGAGCTCTCGGACGAGACGCGCGTCCGCAGCCGCTACCTCGACCTCATCGTCCGCGATCAGGCCCGCAAGAACGTGCTCGACCGCGCGAAGGTCAACGCCTCCATGCGCGAGACGTTCCGGCAGCGCGGCTACGTCGAGGTCGAGACGCCCATGCTGCAGGTGATGCACGGCGGCGCGTCCGCCCGCCCGTTCGTCACGCACTCCAACGCCTTCGACACCGAGATGTACCTCCGCATCGCGCCGGAGCTGTACCTCAAGCGGGCCGTGGTCGGCGGCATCGACCGCGTCTTCGAGATCAACCGCAACTTCCGCAACGAGGGCGCCGACTCCACCCACAGCCCGGAGTTCGCGATGCTCGAGGCGTACGAGGCCTACGGCGACTACACCTCCATCGCCGAGCTCACCCAGACGCTCGTGCAGGACGCGGCCATGGCGGTCGCCGGCAGCCACGTCGTCACGTGGGCCGACGGCACCGACTACGACCTCGGCGGCGAGTGGGACCGCATCTCGATGTACGCGTCGCTGAGCGAGGCGGCGGGGATCGAGATCACGCCGGCCACGAGCGTCGACGAGCTGCAGGCCATCGCCGACCGCGAGGGCGTCGACGTCCACCTCAGCACGCACGGCAAGCTCGTCGAGGAGCTGTGGGAGCACTTCGTGAAGGGCTCGCTCGAGCGCCCCACCTTCGTCCTCGACTTCCCCGTCGAGACGTCGCCGCTTACGCGCGCGCACCGCTCCATCGAGGGCGTCGTCGAGAAGTGGGACCTCTACATCCGCGGCTTCGAGCTGGCCACCGGCTACTCCGAGCTCGTGGATCCCGTCGTGCAGCGCGAGCGCTTCGTCGACCAGGCCCGCCAGTTGGCGCGCGGCGACGACGAGGCCATGCCGCTCGACGAGGAGTTCCTCCGTGCCCTCGAGCACGGCATGCCGCCGTCGGGCGGCATGGGCATGGGGGTCGACCGGCTCCTCATGGCCATCACCGGTCTCGGCATCCGCGAGACCATCCTGTTCCCCCTAGTGAAGTAGAAGTAGGCGACCATGCCATTAGGCCCCGACGGCTCGAACCCGAAGAAGCCCACCACCGCGCGCTACGCCCTCTGGATCATCGTGGGCGGCATCGCCGTCGTCATGATCGGCCAGGGCGTCTACGGCATCCTCACCTAGAGCGCGGCGTATCCTCATCACATGGATGATTTCTGGGCGAGCGCGATCTGGTCGATCCTCCCCACCCTCGGCGTGGGCCTGATCTTCTGGTTCATCATGCGCGCGGTCATCCAGGCGGACAAGCAGGAGCGCAAGGCCTACGCCGCCATCGAGGCGAAGGAGCGCGCCCGCATGGGCGTGCCCGCGCCCGACGCCGACCTCTAGGGCCTGCCGCCGACCCCGGGCGGCCCCTCCCGCGGAGCCCGATCCGCCGCACTGCGCATCGCGTCACGCCCACGGCGAACAGGGGCATGCACTCGTCGAACCCGTCGTTACTCTCTACATATCGGCGCCGGCCCCCTGCCCCGGTGCCCAGGGAGATACAGATGTTCGAGAGATTCACCGACCGCGCTCGTCGCGTCGTCGTCCTGGCCCAAGAAGAGGCCAAGATGCTCAACCACAACTACATCGGGACCGAGCACATCCTGCTCGGACTCATCCACGAGGGCGAAGGCGTGGCCGCCAAGGCCCTGGAGTCGCTCGGCATCTCCCTCGATGCCGTCCGCGAACAGGTCCAGGACATCATCGGCCAGGGCCAGCAGCAGCCCACGGGTCACATCCCGTTCACGCCGCGCGCGAAGAAGGTCCTGGAGCTGTCGCTCCGCGAGGCCCTCCAGCTCGGCCACAACTACATCGGCACCGAGCACATCCTGCTCGGCCTGATCCGCGAGGGCGAGGGCGTCGCCGCCCAGGTGCTCGTCAAGCTCGGCGCCGACCTCAACCGCGTGCGCCAGCAGGTCATCCAGCTCCTGTCCGGATACCAGGGCAAGGAGGCGGTCGCCGTCGGCGGCGAGGCGCAGCAGAGCCAGCAGGCTGGCTCCACGGTCCTCGACCAGTTCGGGCGCAACCTCACGCAGGCGGCGCGCGACGGCAAGCTCGACCCCGTCATCGGCCGCGAGAAGGAGATCGAGCGCGTGATGCAGATCCTGTCGCGCCGCTCCAAGAACAACCCCGTCCTCATCGGCGAGCCCGGCGTCGGCAAGACCGCCGTCGTCGAGGGCCTGGCGCAGGCCATCGTCAAGGGCGACGTCCCGGAGACGCTGAAGGACAAGCAGCTCTACACGCTCGACCTCGGCTCGCTCATCGCCGGGTCCCGCTACCGGGGCGACTTCGAGGAGCGCCTCAAGAAGGTCACCAAGGAGATCCGCACGCGCGGCGACATCATCACCTTCATCGACGAGATCCACACCCTCGTCGGCGCGGGCGCCGCCGAGGGCGCGATCGACGCGGCCAGCATCCTCAAGCCGCTCCTCGCGCGCGGCGAGCTGCAGACCATCGGCGCCACCACGCTGGATGAGTACCGCAAGCACTTCGAGAAGGACGCGGCCCTCGAGCGCCGCTTCCAGCCCATCCAGGTGCAGGAGCCCTCGCTGCCCCACACCATCAACATCCTCAAGGGCCTGCGCGACCGCTACGAGGCGTTCCACAAGGTGTCCATCACCGATGGCGCCATCGTCTCGGCCGCGAACCTGGCGGACCGCTACATCGCGGACCGCTTCCTGCCCGACAAGGCCATCGACCTGATCGACGAGGCCGGCGCGCGCCTGCGCCTCTCGATCCTGTCGGCGCCACCGGAGCTCCGCGAGTTCGACGAGCGCATCTCCACGGTCCGCGTGGCCAAGGAGACCGCCATCGAGGACCAGGACTTCGAGAAGGCCGCGAGCCTGCGCGACGAGGAGAAGAACCTCCTGGGCGAGCGCCTCCGGCTCGAGAAGCAGTGGCGCTCGGGCGACGTCCGCACCACCGCCGAGGTCGACGAGGGCCTGATCGCCGAGGTCCTGGCCCAGGCCACGGGCATCCCCGTGTTCAAGCTCACGGAGGAGGAGTCCTCGCGCCTCGTCTTCATGGAGAAGGCCCTGCACCAGCGGGTCATCGGCCAGGAGGAGGCCATCTCGGCCCTGTCCAAGACCATCCGCCGCACCCGCGCCGGGCTGAAGGACCCCCGTCGTCCCTCGGGGTCGTTCATCTTCGCCGGCCCCACGGGCGTCGGCAAGACGGAGCTCGCGAAGGCGCTGGCGGAGTTCCTCTTCGACGACGAGGACGCCCTCATCTCGCTCGACATGAGCGAGTACGGCGAGAAGCACACCGTGAGCCGCCTCTTCGGCGCCCCTCCCGGATTCGTCGGCTTCGAGGAGGGCGGCCAGCTCACCGAGAAGGTGCGCCGCAAGCCGTTCTCCGTGGTGCTCTTCGACGAGATCGAGAAGGCCCACCCGGACATCTTCAACTCGCTGCTCCAGATCCTGGAGGAGGGACGCCTGACGGATGGCCAGGGCCGCGTGGTCGACTTCAAGAACACGGTCATCATCATGACCACCAACCTCGGCACCAAGGACATCACGGGCGCCCCGGTCGGGTTC
Organism: Clavibacter sepedonicus; assembly: GCF_000069225.1. Classification (GTDB taxonomy): domain Bacteria; phylum Actinomycetota; class Actinomycetes; order Actinomycetales; family Microbacteriaceae; genus Clavibacter; species Clavibacter sepedonicus. The sequence continues at coordinate 133,015 of NC_010407.1, forward strand.
CAGGTCGAGAACAACGCCGCGAACTCCTACGAGCGCATGAAGGGCAAGGTCAGCGAGGAGCTGAAGAAGAACTTCAAGCCCGAGTTCCTCAACCGCGTGGACGACACCATCGTGTTCCCGCAGCTGTCGAAGCCCGAGCTGCTCCAGATCGTCGACCTGTTCGTGAAGCGCCTGTCGGACCGCATGATGGACCGCGACCTCACGATCACGCTCGAGACCGCCGCGAAGGAGCGCCTCATCGAGGTCGGCTTCGACCCGTCGCTCGGCGCGCGGCCCCTCCGCCGCGCGGTGCAGCACGAGATCGAGGACCGCCTGTCGGAGCGCATCCTGCAGGGCGAGCTCAACGCGGGCGACCACGTGCACGTGGACTACGTGGACGACCAGTTCACGTTCGTCACCACGCAGCGCGAGGGCATCTCGGTCGCGGCCGGGATCGGCACGGGGACCGGCACGCCGGACCTCGCCATCACCAGCGAGTAGCGCGCAGCACGACCACCACGGCCCGTCGTCCCCGAGAGGGGGCGGCGGGCCGTCGTCGAGTCCGCGGGCTGCGGGTGTCCTCCATCCCGCTGTCGCCTCCTCGGGCGGCGGGCCAGGATGGACTTCGGGCGGAACCGCCCCACTAAGGAGATGCCACCTGATGAGAATCGCCGTCACCGGAGGCTCGGGGAAGCTCGGCCGCCACGTCGTCGCCGACCTGCGCGCCCACGGACACGAGGTCACCAACATCGACCAGGTGGGGGAGCGCGGATCGGGCTACGTCCGTGTCGACACCACCGACTACGGGCAGGTGGTGGACGCGCTGTTCGGCGTCCAGGACCTGCACGAGGGGTTCGACGCCATCGTGCACCTCGCCGCGATCCCGGCCCCCGCGATCCTGAGCGACGTGGCCACGTTCCACAACAACATGCTCACGAGCTTCAACGTCTTCCAGGCCGCGCGCCGGGCGGGCATCAAGAAGGTCGTCTACGCATCCAGCGAGACCGTGCTCGGGCTCCCGTTCGACGTGCCGCCGCCGTACATCCCCGTCGACGAGGAGTACCCGGCGCAGCCGAACAGCACCTACTCGCTCGTGAAGCACCTCGAGGAGCAGATGGCCATCGAGCTGTGCCGCTGGGATCCGGAGCTGCAGGTCACGGCGCTCCGCTTCTCCAACGTCATGGACGTCGACGACTACGACGGGTTCCCCGGGTTCGACGACGACGCGCTCGCGCGCAAGTGGAACCTGTGGGGCTACATCGACGGCCGTGACGGCGCCCAGGCCGTGCGCAAGGCGCTCGAGCACGACGCCCCGGGCTTCGACCGCTTCATCGTCGCCAACGCCGATACCGTGATGAGCCGCTCGTCCGCCGAGCTCGCCGCCGAGGTCTTCCCCGGTGTCGAGGTCACGAAGGAGCTGGGCGAGCACGAGACGCTGCTGTCCATCGACAAGGCCCGCCGGATCCTCGGCTACGCGCCCGAGCACACCTGGCGCGACCATGCGCCGGCCGACGCGGGCGACGACCCGGTCGCGGGGCACCCCTCATGAGGTATGTCCGCCTGGGCAGCACCGGCACCGAGGTCTCCGCGATCGCGCTCGGCTGCATGAGCTACGGCGAGCCGACGCGCGGCGGCCACGCGTGGACGCTCGGCGAGGAGGACTCGATCCCGCTCATCCGCCGCGCGGTCGAGCTCGGGATCACCTTCTTCGACACGGCGAACGTGTACTCCGACGGGTCGTGCGAGGAGATCACCGGCCGCGCGCTGAAGGCGATGACGAAGCGCGAGGAGGTCGTCATCGCGACCAAGGTGCACGGCGCGATGGGGGAGGGGCCGAACTCGCGCGGCCTGTCCCGGAAGCACATCATGTGGCAGATCGACGAGAGCCTCCGGCGGCTCGGGACCGACTACGTGGACCTGTACCAGATCCACCGCTTCGACCCGGCGACCCCGCTCGAGGAGACGCTCGAGGCGCTCGACGACCTCGTGCGCGTCGGCAAGGTCCGCTACATCGGCGCCTCGTCCATGGACGCCTGGCGGTTCTCGAAGGCGCTGCACCTGCAGCGGGCGAATGGATGGGCGCGCTTCGTCACGATGCAGGACCACTACAACCTCGTGAACCGCGAGGAGGAGCGAGAGATGCTCCCCCTGTGCGCCGACGAGGGCGTGGGATCCCTGCCGTGGAGCCCGCTCGCCCGCGGCCGCCTCACCCGCGACTGGGACGCGTCCACCGCCCGCAGCGAGACGGACGAGTTCGGGAAGACGCTCTACGCGGCCCAGGAGGACTCGGACCGCCGGGTCGCCGCCGCGGTGGCCGAGGTCGCCGAGGCGCGCGGTGTCCCGCGGGCGCAGGTCGCCCTCGCGTGGGTGTCGCGGAACCCGGTCGTCACGGCGCCCATTGTGGGCGGCACGAAGGTGGCGCACATCGAGGACGCCGTCGCGTCGCTGGACATCGAGCTGACGGCCGACGAGGTCGCCCGGCTCGAGGAGCACTACGTGCCGCACGCGGTCGTCGGCTACTAGCCGCCTCGGGACCGCCCGCGCCCGCCGACTTGCGCGGGCGGTCCCGCATCACCTAACCTGAACGGAGCCACAGACCGCTGGTCGTCGTCGTGACCCCGCGAGGGGATGCGCCGGACGAAGGTTCACTCAGGTGAAGGCCCGCGCAGGTGATCGAAGCACGATGCAGCGCATGCCCTGAGGGCCTGCGCGACACTCCCGCTCCGGCCTCCTGTGCCGGAGCGTTTCTCATGTGTGCAGCCGGGGGCTGCCAGCACCTCGCACCGCTTCCGCGGTGTCGGGGAACCACGTGATAAGGAGTGCCATGGCGAACAAGGAAGCCTCGGTCGCCGAGCTCGCGGAGAAGTTCCGCAGCTCGAACGCCGTACTGCTCACCGAGTACCGCGGTCTCACCGTTGCCCAGCTCAAGCAGCTGCGGAAGAGCATCAGTGCAGACGCGACCTACGCCGTGGTGAAGAACACGCTGACCAAGATCGCGGCGAACCAGGCGGGGATCTCGTCGTTCGACGACGAGCTCGTCGGCCCGTCCGCGATCGCGTTCGTGCACGGCGACACCGTCGCCGTCGCGAAGGCTCTGCGCACCTTCACCAAGGCCAACCCTCTTCTCGTCGTGAAGGGCGGTTACTTCGACGGCAACCCCCTGACGGCGGACGAGGTGAACAAGCTCGCCGACCTCGAGTCGCGGGAGGTGCTGCTGGGCAAGCTCGCCGGCGCCTTCAAGGCCTCGCTCTTCGGCGCGGCGTACCTGTTCAACGCACCGCTCTCGCAGGCCGTACGCACCGTCGAGGCGCTGCGCGAGAAGCAGGAATCGGCTCAGTAGCACCCCTCGGGTCCCGTTCCCGGGGCGCGATGCACTGATCCACCAGACACCACACCAACCCAAGGAGAATCACCATGGCAAAGCTCTCTAACGACGAGCTCATCGAGGCCTTCAAGGAGCTCACGCTCATCGAGCTCAGCGACTTCGTCAAGAAGTTCGAGGAGGTCTTCGAGGTCACCGCCGCGGCGCCCGTCGCCGCTGCCGCCGCCCCCGGCGCCGCTGCACCCGCCGAGGAGGTCGAGGAGAAGACCGCGTTCGACGTCATCCTCGAGGCCGCCGGCGACAAGAAGATCCAGGTCATCAAGGAGGTGCGCGCCCTCACGAGCCTCGGTCTCGGCGAGGCGAAGGCGCTCGTCGACGGAGCCCCCAAGGCCGTCCTGGAGGGCGCCAACAAGGAGGCCGCCGACAAGGCCAAGGCGCAGCTCGAGGCCGCGGGCGCGACGGTCACCGTCAAGTAGCTCGCAGCACCGCACAGCGCTCAGGGCGCCGATCCCCTCGGGGGTCGGCGCCCTGCGTCGTCCCCGGGGCTTGTCCGGTCAGGCGGACCCCGGCCGCAGGTCGTGTCCGAGGGCGCGTGCCCGCTCCACGGCCTCGGAGCGCGACCGCGCGTCGAGCTTCCGGTACGCCGTGCGGATGTGCGACTTGACCGTGTTGGGGGAGATGAAGAGCCGGCCGGCGATCTGCGTCACGGTCAGCCCGTCGGCCAGGCACGCGACGATGATGCGCTCGCGGTCGGTCAGCGGTTCCACCGGGGCGGCCTCCACGCGCACCTGGCCGGCGCGGACGCCCTCGAGCACCTCGCGCACGTCGGGGTGCTGATCCCGCGCCAGCGCCCGGTCGAGCAGCGCGTGCGATGCCGCGGCGGGGAACACCGCGAAGGGCCGGAGCACGCCGGTCGACACGGCGTGGAGCGCCGCGCGGTCGAAGGCGTGGTCGCTCCGTGCGTGGTCGCCGAGGCCGTGGTGCGCGGCCGCGACCACGAGCAGGACGTCGTCGAGGGTGCGACCCGAGTGCGCGTCGCCGAGCGCGAGGCACTCGGCCATCTGCGCGAGGGCGCCGACGTGGTCGTCGGCCTGCACCCGCAGCCGTCCGGCGATCATGGCCGGGCACGTGGAGTGCTGCGCCGTCGGCTGCAGCATGCGGAGGAGGTCCCACGCCGCGGCGGGCTGGTCCAGGTGCGCGAGGAGGGACGCCCGCAGCGTGTCGCGCATGGTCGGCATGGGGCCGTGCTCCGCCCAGCCCACGCCGAGGTTGTGCAGCCGACGCAGGTGCTCGAGCGCATCGAGCCGCAGGCCCCGGATCGCCGCGACCGTCGCCTCCGCGTAGCGGGCGAGCAGCTCCCAGTCGGTGCCGTCGCTCGCGGGACGGAGGCCCTCGACGATGAGCATCGCGTCGTCCTGCCGCGTCTCGTCGACCGCGATCATCGCGGCGGCGATCTCCGCCGGCGCGAGGAACCCGCTGCGGGACAGGGCCGGATCCGCCCCCGGCGACGCGAGGAGCCCGCGGGCGCGCACGACGAGATCGCGCGCCTCCTCGATCTCGCCCAGGCAGTAGGCGAGGTACGCGAGCGCGCCGCGGCACTCCAGCCGGTCGGCCAGCACGAGGTGCCGCTCGCCCAGGCCCTCCGCGATGCGGAGCTCCTCGCGCGCGCCGACGAAGTCGCCGAGGTGGGTGAGCACGAGCCCGTGCTGCAGGGCCACGCGGGCCTGGAGGGTGATGCGCTCCTGGAGCGGGATCCCGCGCTCGGTGTCGAGGATCCCGCGCGCCTCGTCGAGGGAGTCGCGCGCCTCGGCCAGCCGGCCCACCCGGCGGTCGCCCGCGGCGCGGTGCACGAGGACCGCGGCGCGCGTCGGGGCGCCGGGCGCGGGATCCGCGGTGAGCAGGAGGTCGAGCGCGGAGCGGTAGGCGATCGACGCCCGCCGGTCGGATGCGACCGCGCCGCGGTACGTGGCGGCCATGCCGGTGACGAGCCAGACGTCGTCCTCCCACCGCTCGGGGTCGAGCCGGTCGTAAAGGGCGCGGATGCGGTCGGAGTGGAGGTCGACGTGCAGCGGCCATCCGTCGGCGAGGAGGGTCGCCGCCTGCGCGTCGGCGCCGCCGTCCAGCGCGTCGCCGATCGCGCGCTCGAGGCCGTCGATGGTCGGCGCGTCGCTCATCATGGCCCCCCGGCGCGGGTTCCCCGGGGGCGGGCTGCCAGCGTGGCTCCACGCTACGTCCCGGCGGGCGTCCGGGTCGAGGTGCCCGCGGTCACCTTCCGTTCGCGGACATCGTGACGGGGGATGCGACATACGCATAGCCTGGCTATATGATTGGGGCATGACCGATCACGACCTGCGCACCCTGCTGGGCGACCTGGTGACCGCCGGGCACCGCCTCACGCGCCTCGCCGCGCACGAGGTCGGCGGCTCGAGCTCGCCCGCCGTCTGGCGGACCCTGTCCGTGCTGGTGACGTGGCCCGGCGGGATGCGCCTCGGCGTGCTCGCCGAGCGCAGCCGGGTCTCGCAGCCCACGACCACCAAGATCGTCCGCTCGCTCGTCGGCCAGGGCTGGATCGCGCAGGTGACGGACCCGTCCGACGCGCGCGCGTCCCTGCTCGAGATCACGCCGGCCGGCCGCGCCGCGCTCGACGACTGGCGCGACCGCCTGGCCACCGCGCTCGTGCCGCGCTTCGCCGACCTCCCGGCCGACGACGTGGCCGTGCTCGCGCGGGCCGTCGAGGTGGTCATGTCGCGCATCGACGGCGCCCCGGCTTCCGCGCGCGACTGACCGCGGTCGCCCGTCGGCACCGCCAGGCACCGCGCCCCACCGCACCACCCACCCATCCATCCGCACCGATCCCAGGAGGCGACACCGCACCCGTGTCCACCCAGCAGCACGCGTCGTTCCGCGACATCTTCCGCCAGCCCCGTTCCGTCTTCGCCGTCGCCTTCGCGTGCGTCATCGCGTTCATGGGCATCGGGCTCGTCGACCCGATCCTCCCCGCCATCGCCTCGAGCCTCGACGCCACCGCCACCGAGGCCGAGCTGCTCTTCACGAGCTACCTGCTCGTCACCGGGCTCGCGATGCTCATCACCAGCTGGATCTCCAGCCGCATCGGCGCCAAGCGCACCCTCCTCATCGGCCTCGCGATCATCGTGGTCTTCGCCGCGGCGGCCGGCCTCTCGCAGGACGTGGAGCAGGTCATCGGCTTCCGCGCCGGCTGGGGCCTCGGCAACGCGCTCTTCATCTCGACCGCGCTCGCGACCATCGTCGGATCCGCGTCCGGCGGCACCGCGTCCGCGATCATGCTCTACGAGGCGGCGCTCGGCCTCGGCATCGCGATCGGCCCGCTGCTCGGCGGCCTCCTCGGCAGCTGGAGCTGGCGCGGTCCGTTCTTCGGCACCGCGACGCTCATGGCCGTCGGCTTCGTCGCGATCCTCGCCCTGCTCGGGAAGGACGACGCGCCCCGCGCGCCCATGCGCCTGTCCGCCCCGCTGCGCGCGCTCCGTACCCCGGCCCTCGCGGTGCTCGCCGCGGCCGCGCTGTTCTACAACATCGGCTTCTTCGAGCTGCTCGCCTACACGCCGTTCCCGCTGGGCTTCGACGCCATCGGCCTGGGGCTCACCTTCTTCGGCTGGGGCGTGGGCCTCGCGATCACCTCGGTGCTCGTGGCGCCGCTCCTCACCCGGCGCATGGCGCGCACCTCGGTCCTCCGGCTCATGCTCCCGCTCCTCGCGGTCGATCTCGCGGCGGCCGGCCTCGTGGTCCGCTCGGCGGCCGGCCTCGTGACCTGCGTGATCGTCGGCGGCCTGCTCCTCGGCGTCCTCAACACCGTGCTCACCGAGTGCGTGATGGAGGCCACCGACCACCCGCGGAGCGTCGCGTCCTCCGCCTACTCGTCGGTGCGGTTCCTCGGCGGTGCCATCGCCCCGCCCGCCGCGACCGAGCTCGCGAACCTCTTCTCGGACGCGACGCCCTACTACGCCGCGGCTGGATCCGTGCTCGTCGCCCTCGTCATCGTGGTCGCCGGACACCGCTGGCTGCGCTGCGTCGACGCCGAGCCGGTCGATGCCCTCGAGGAGGCGCAGGCGGTCACGGCGGGGGACGCCTGACCCGCGGTCCCCGCATCCCCGGCGCCTTCGCCCCGCCCTCGATCCCGCCCGCCCTCACGGCGCCGGCGGGGCCGGGGGCGCCGTCGTGCTCGAGCGCGCCTGGAAGTCGACGGGCAGCGTCACGGCGCGCTCGGCCGCGCCCTCCGGCGCGAGCCCCTCCAACACCATGCCCACGGCGGCCCGCCCCTGCGTCCGCGGGTGCTGCTCGACCGTCGTCAGGCCGAACAATGGCGCGAGCGCGTGCCCGTCGATCCCGGCGACCGAGAGCTCGGCGGGCACGGCGATGCCCAGCTGCCTGGCCGCGAGGATCGTCCCGATGGCGATCTCGTCGGAGGCCGCGAAGACCGCCGTCGGCCGGGTCCGCGGATCCGCGAGCAGCGCCATGGCCGAGCGGAAGCCGCCGTCGATCGTGAACTCCGCCGTGGCGAACCGGGCCTCGAGGCCGCGAGGATCCGCGTCGATCGCCGCCCGGTAGCCGGCCAGCCGCTTCGCGTGCACGAAGAACGCCATCTGCGCGTGCAGATCGCCGCCGAGGTGCACGACGCGCGCGTGCCCGAGGCTCAGGAGGTGCTCCGTGGCGAGGCGGGCCGCGGCCTCGTCGTCGATGCTCAGCGTGCTCATGCCCTCGACCGGGCCGCCGATCCCGACGAGCGGCTTGTCGAGCGCGCGGAGCCGCACGACCTCCGCGGGCGTGAGCGCGACGCTCACCGCGATGACCGCATCCACGCGCTTGCGCACGAGGAAGTACTCGAAGACCTTCCGGCGCTGCTCGGGATCCGCGGTGAGGCGGTACAGCGTGAGGTCGTAGTCGGCCTCGATCAGCGCCTCCTCGATCCCCTCGAGCAGCTCCGCGAAGAACCAGCGGTTGATGAACGGCATGACGACGCCCACGTTCTTCGACTGGCCGGTCACGAGGCTCGACGCGTTCGAGGAGACGACGTACCCGATCTCCGCGGCGGCATCGGAGACGCGGGTGCGCGTCGCGGGGGAGACGTAGCCGCGGCCGCTGAGCGCGCGCGACGCGGTGGCCTTGGAGACCCCGGCCAGCCGGGCGACGTCGGCGATGGCGCTCATCGCGCTCCCTCTCATCGGGACCCGCGGCGCCTCGTCGCGCCGGACGCGCGCGCCCTGGAAGCGGTTCCAGGATGCGCGGGGGCCGGTTCCGATGATGGACCATCCGCGGGGGGCGCGCCTACCGCGCCGCCACGAGGGAGACCGTTTCGTTATCCCCGCCGCCTTGCCGTGGGCTGCGACCTCCCCTACGTTGACCTGTGGAACCGGTTCCTCATTCGGGGAGAGGTTTCAGGCGACGGCGCCTCACCCGCCGACGCACGCAGGACAGGACGGCGGGGCGGACCCGCATCCACTCGATGAAGAGGAGACGCACATGGGCCACGCCCTATTCCGACGTCGCTTCGCGGCACCCCTCGCAGCGGTCGGCATCGCCGGCCTCGCGCTCACGGGCTGCACGGGCGACATCGCGGCCGAGGACGCCGCGGACACCGACTGCTCGCCGTACTCGTCGTACGGCACGTTCCAGGGGAGCCCCGAGGTCAGCATCGGTGGCACCATCCAGGACGACGAGGCCGACCGGCTCGTCGAATCCTGGAAGGACTTCGAGACCTGCACGGGCATCAAGGTGAACTACCAGGGCACCAAGGAGTTCGAGGCGCAGATCGCGGTGCTCGCCGAGGGGCAGTCGGCCCCCGACATCGGCATCATCCCGCAGCCCGGCCTCTTCAACGTGCTCGCCACCAAGGGCTACCTGCAGCCGGCGCCCGCCGCCGTCGAGGAGAACGTCGACAAGAACTGGTCCACCGACTGGAAGGGCTACGGCACGGTCGACGGCAAGTTCATCGGCGCGCCGCTCATGGCGAGCGTCAAGGGCTACGTCTGGTACTCACCGGCCGAGTTCAAGGAAAAGGGCTACGAGATCCCGAAGTCCACCGCAGAGCTCATGGACCTCACCAAGAAGATCGCCGACGAGGGCGACCACAAGCCCTGGTGCGCCGGCATCGGCTCCGGCGACGCCACCGGCTGGCCCGGCACCGACTGGGTCGAGAGCTTCGTCATCCGCCAGTCCGGCGCCGAGACCTACGACAAGTGGGTCACGCACCAGATCCCGTTCAACGACCCGGCCATCGTCAAGGCGTTCGACGCCGCGGGCGAGATATTCAAGAACCCGGACTACGTCAACGGCGGCCTGGGCGACGTCTCGTCGATCATCTCTACGGAGTTCGGGGACGCAGGCCTCCCGCTCCTCGACGGGAAGTGCTCGCTGCACCTCCAGGCGTCGTTCTACGAAGGCTTCTGGAAGAAGGCCGACGGTACCGACGCGAAGGTCTCACCCGACGGCGACGTGTACGCGTTCCTCCTCCCGCAGACGAACGAGGGCGACGCGACGACGGTCACCGGCGGCGGCGAACTGGTCGGCGCGTTCAGGTCAAGCGACGAGATCACGGCGGTGCTCTCCTACCTCTCGAGCGACACCTGGGCGAACAACCGCGTGAAGCTGGGCGGCGTCATCAGCGCGAACAAGGGGCTCGACCCCGCGAACGCGTCGAGCGACATCCTGAAGCAGAGCATCAAGATCCTGCAGGACCCGAACGCCACGTTCCGCTTCGACGGCTCGGACCTCATGCCCGGCGCGGTCGGCACCGACTCCTTCTGGAAGGGGATCGTCGGCTGGCTGAGCGGCGACTCGACCCAGAAGACGGTCGACGCCATCGAGTCGAGCTGGCCCGCGTCCTGATCGACGCAGGCTGATCCACCGCCGGCCCTGATCGGGTCGGCACCCGGGCCGGCAGCCGTGCCGCCCCTGCGGGGCCGCCGCGAACGCGCGGCGGCCCCGCTCCCACATCCCTCCGACCCGAAGGGCGAGACGTCCATGACGACCGCTGATCTGATCGGCAAGATCCTCCAGGTGGTGGTGGCGCTCGCCGTCTTCGCCGTGGTGATCGGGCTGATGCTCTTCCTCATCGACAAGGCGCCGAAGCGCGGCAAGGACTGGGTGCAGCTGGGTGCCTTCGTGCTCCCCGCGCTGATCCTGCTCGCCGTCGGCCTCATCTACCCCGCGTTCCGCACGACCCTGCTCGCGTTCCGCGACAACACGGGGGAGTGGGCCGGGTTCGACAACTTCGTCTGGATGTTCACCCAGCCGGCCGCGCTCCGCACGCTGCTCAACACCATCATCTGGGTGGTCTTCGTGCCGCTGCTGTCGACCGCCATCGGCCTCGCCTACGCGGTCTTCATCGACAAGTCGCGCGGCGAGAAGTACTTCAAGGCCCTGGTCTTCATGCCCATGGCGATCTCCTTCGTCGGCGCGGGCATCATCTGGCGCTTCGTCTACGACTACAAGTCGGGCGACAACGCGCAGATCGGCCTGCTCAACCAGATCCTCGTCTGGACGGGCCAGGAGCCCGTGCAGTGGCTGCAGACGTCGCCCATCAACACGGCGCTGCTCATCATCGTGATGATCTGGATCCAGACCGGCTTCGCCATGGTCGTGCTCTCCGCGAGCATCAAAGGCGTGCCGACCGAGCAGATCGAGGCCGCGCAGCTCGACGGCACCAACGCCTGGCAGCGCTTCACCAACGTGACGCTCCCCGGGATCCGCGGGTCGCTCGTCGTGGTGGTCACGACCATCTCCATCGCGACGCTCAAGGTGTTCGACATCGTCCGCACCATGACCGCGGGCAACTTCGACACGAGCGTCATCGCCAACGAGATGTACACGCAGGCGTTCCGCGCCGGCGAGCAGGGCCGCGGCTCCGCGCTCGCGATCGTGCTGTTCCTCATGGTGCTGCCGATCGTCATCTACAACGTCCGCGTCATGAGCAAGCAGAGGGAGATCCGATGAGCGTCGCACCCGCCGACCTGCCCGTCGCCGACCGGGGGACGCGTCGCGGCACCATCGAGCAGGCCGCCTCGGTCGGCGCGAAGAGCCGCCGCGTCAAGAACCGGCTCACCTCGCGTCGAGCCACGCTCGCCGCGCTGATCATCGCGGTGCTCTGGACGCTGCCGACCTTCGGCCTGTTCGTCTCGTCGTTCCGCCCGGCCGGCCTCATCCAGACCACGGGCTGGTGGACGATCTTCCAGAACCCGGGCTTCACGCTCGACAACTACCAGGACGTGCTGCTCTCCACCTCACAGTCGTCGCCGCAGCTGGGCTCGTACTTCGTGAACTCGCTCGCCATCGCGATCCCGGCGACGCTGTTCCCGCTCGTCATCGCGTCCATGGCCGCGTACGCGTTCGCGTGGATCAAGTTCAAGGGCTCGAACTTCCTGTTCGTGCTGATCTTCGCGCTGCAGATCGTGCCGCTGCAGATGGCGCTCATCCCGCTGCTGCAGATGTTCACCCGCACCCTGCGCCCGCTGCAGGAGGCCGTGCACGGCGTGATCCCGCTCATCCCCGAGCAGGGCTACCTGCCCGTGTGGGTCGCGCACACGATCTTCGCGCTGCCGCTGGCCATCTTCCTGCTGCACAACTTCATCTCGGAGATCCCGGGCGAGGTCATCGAGGCGGCCCGTGTCGACGGCGCGAGCCACGGCCAGGTGTTCTTCCGCATCGTGCTGCCGCTCGCGCTCCCGGCCATCGCGTCCTTCGCGATCTTCCAGTTCCTCTGGGTCTGGAACGACCTCCTGGTGGCGCTGATCTTCTCGGGCGGCACCCCGGACGTCGCCCCGCTCACGCAGCGGCTGGCGGAGCTCACGGGAACGCGCGGGCAGGACTGGCAGCGGCTCACGGCAGCCGCGTTCGTGTCGCTGATCGTCCCGCTCATCGTGTTCTTCAGCCTCCAGCGGTACTTCGTGCGGGGGCTCCTGGCGGGATCCACGAAGGGCTGATCCGCGCTCGTCCCATCCGGCCCGGTCGTCCGCGTGCGCGGGCGGCCGGGCCGTCGTCGTGCCGGGCGCCGGCGTGGTCGGGAGAGATCCCCCACGGGCGTAAAATCGCCGGAATGACGAGGATGGGCGACATCGCCGCGGGCGGCGGGATGCGCGGAGGCGGCGGACGCCGAGGCCCAGCGCCGGGCCAACGCCGAGGCGCCGCGCGTCGAGAACCTGCTCGGCCGGATCGCGGAGCTGTTCCGTCCGCACCGCCGCGCGCTGGCCCTCACGATCGCGCTCGTGCTGGTCGGCGCGGGCCTCACGGTCGTGCCGCCGCTGCTCACGCAGCAGGCCTTCGACCGGGGGCTCTTCCCGCCCACCGGCGGCCCCGACATCCCCGTCCTGGTCGAGCTCGTCGCGATCATGATTGCCATCTGGGTCGTGGGCGCGGGACTCGGCGTCTGGCAGACGTACCTCACCGCGACCGTCGGCAACCGGGTCATGGGATCCATGCGGGTCGACCTGTTCCGGCACCTGCAGAGCATGGAGCTCGGCTTCTTCACGCGCACGAAGACGGGCGTGATCCAGTCCCGCCTGCAGAACGACGTGGGCGGCGTGGCGGCGGTCCTCACCAACACCGTCTCGAGCGTGCTCGGCAACACCGTGACCGTCATCGCGGCGCTCGTCGCGATGCTCGTGCTCAACTGGCAGCTGACGCTGGTCGCCGTGATCCTGATGCCCGTGCTCGTCGTCGCGCAGCCCCGCGTGGGCCAGGTCCGGGCGCGCATCGCGTCCAAGACGCAGGAGTCGCTGTCCGACATGACGGCCATCACGCAGGAGACGCTCTCGGTGTCCGGGATCCTGCTCTCGAAGAGCTTTAGCCGGCAGGCCGCGGAGACCGAGCGCTACGAAGCCGAGAACCGCAACCAGATCCGGCTGCAGGTGAGCCAGCAGATGAGCGGGCAGTGGTTCTTCGCGCTCGTGCAGATCTTCCTGTCGATCATCCCGGCCATCGTCTACGTGGTCGCGGGCTTCCTCATCACGGGCGGCGTCAGCGTCACGGCGGGCACCATCGTCGCGTTCACGACCGTGCAGGCGCGCCTCATGTGGCCGCTCATCGGCCTCATGCGCGTCGCGCTCGACCTCCAGACCTCGGGCGCGCTCTTCGCCCGCATCTTCGAGTACCTCGACCTGGAGCCAGCGATCCGCGACCGTCACGACGCGCGCCCGGTATCTGCGGGCCCGGCGCTCGGCCGCGTCGCGTTCGACGAGGTGCGCTTCTCGTACCCCGACACCCGGGCCGGTGAGCGGCCGACCCTCGACGGCATGTCGTTCGAGATCCAGCCGGGCCAGTTCGCGGCGTTCGTGGGGCCGTCCGGCGCGGGCAAGACCACGGTGTCGTACCTCATCCCGCGCTTCCACGACGTGACCGGCGGGCGGGTGCTCTTCTCGGGTGCGGACGTGCGGGACCTCGAGCAGGAGTCGCTGCTGGAGAACATCGGCATCGTCAGCCAGGAGACGTACCTCTTCCACGCCACCATCGGCGAGAACCTCCGCTACGCGCGGCCGGACGCCACGCAGGAGCAGATCGAGCAGGCGGCCCGCGCCGCGAACATCCACCAGACGATCGAGTCGTTCCCCGACGGCTACGAGACGCTCGTGGGGGAGCGCGGCTACCGGCTCTCCGGCGGCGAGAAGCAGCGCATCGCCATCGCGCGCGTGCTGCTCAAGGACCCGGCCGTGCTGATCCTCGACGAGGCCACGAGCGCGCTCGACGCGATCTCGGAGCGGGTGGTGCAGCAGGCGCTCGACACGGCGTCGCGAGGACGCACCACCATCGCGATCGCGCACCGGCTCTCGACCGTGGTGGACGCCGACGTGATCTTCGTGGTCGTCGCCGGCCGCATCGTGGAACAGGGCACGCACGTCGAGCTGCTGGCGCGCGGCGGCGAGTACGCGCGGCTCTACAGCGACCAGCGCACCGCGGCGGCCTGACCCGCGGATCCGGCCCGGCCGCCGGACGACGCACCGCCCGCCCGCCCGCGAGGCGGACGGGCGGTGCGGGCGGGCCGGCGCTGCGGGAGAGCTGCTCAGGAGCGGGCGTCGAGCAGCTGCTGCATGTAGAGGATCTCCTTGTCCTGGATCATCACCATGCCGTTGGCGAGGTCCGTGACGAGCGGGTTCCGCGAGCGGTCGAGGAGGGCCTGGGCCATCTCGACGCCGCCGCGGTGGTGGGCGATCATCAGCGTCAGGTACTTCCGCTCGGCCTCGACGCCCGTGAGCGACTGCAGCTCGTCGAGGTCGGCCTGCGACGCGAGGCCCGGCATCGTGGCGCCGGGGGTCATGTCCATGGACGAGTGGTCGGTCTTCCCGTCGAGCGTCGGCAGCGTCATCCACGTCATGCGCGGCTGCGACGGCGCCTGGTCGAGGCCCCACGAGGTGAGGAACGCGTACATCTGGCCCGCCTGCTGGGCCTGCGCCTGCGCGATGTCCTGCGCGATGAGCTTGACCTCGGGGTCGTCCGTGCGGTCGATGATCATGAGCGACATCTGCACGGCCTGCTCGTGGTGCACCTGCATGTCGCGGGAGAAGCCGGCCTCCGCGCTGTTCGTGCTGGGAGTGAGAGCCGAGACGGGCGCGGTGACGCGTCCCACCAGGAGCCCGGCGACCACGAGCGCCACCGCGACGATGCCGGCGGCGAGGCCGATGCGGATCCGGCGCCCACGCGCGCGCGACGCCTCGCCGTGCGCGACGAGGCCGTCGAGCTCCTCCTCGCGGATGTCGTCGTCCGGGACGTGGTCGATGACGACGTCGCCCTCGTCGGGGCGCTCGCTGCCGTCGGTGCCGCGGTCGGTCACGGTCAGCCGACCCGGCCCTCGCCCTCGAGGGCGCCGGTGCACGCGGCACCGGCCTCGGGGGCGTCGGGGCTCTTCCAGTACTTGGCC
Source organism: Clavibacter sepedonicus (assembly GCF_000069225.1). GTDB lineage: Bacteria > Actinomycetota > Actinomycetes > Actinomycetales > Microbacteriaceae > Clavibacter > Clavibacter sepedonicus. The sequence continues at coordinate 148,197 of NC_010407.1, forward strand.
ATGAAATCCTTGATGCGCTGGTCGTCGACCGAGTCGACCTTCACCTGCGCGCCCCACGCGGACAGCGCGATGGGGGTGTCGAGGCCCTCATACGGCGACATCGTGACGTAGCCGCCGAACGACTCCGCGTACTTCTGCAGCTTCGACAGGTCGTCGCCCGTGAGCTTGGCGGCGTCGTAGGTGATCCACACGGCGCCGTGCTCGAGGTCGTGCACCGCGTTCTCGTTGGGCTGCGGCTGGTCGTAGATGCCGCAGTTCAGCCACATGGGGTTGTGCTCGCCGCCGGCGGGCGGGCTCATGCCTGCGTACAGCCCGGCGTAGTCGACCGGGGTCTGCACGTGCGTGCTGGGGAGCGAGTCCCAGGTGCGGAGGCCCTCGATGCTGATGTCCGCCGGATCCTGCTTCGGCGTGCCGCTCGAGACGACCACGCCGATCACGACGGCGACGACCGCGACGGCCGCCACGGATCCCGTGATGATGCCGATGAGCCGGTTGCGGCGCGCGCGGTCCTGCTGCTTCTTCAGCGCCGCCACCTTCTCGGCGGTCGGCGGGACGGGCCGTCCGCTCTCGTCGCCGGAGGGCGTGGTGTCGTCGCGTCGCGCCACGGAGGGTCCTTCTCTGCTGGGGGAATGTGCGATCAGGGTACCCGGTCGGCCTGGGCGGACCCTGCCCGCGGGGGCCGCCGTCGCCCCGTAACACGGCGAGGGCGCGCGCCTACACTGGACGAGCGGGGCCCACCGGACCGCACACCTGATACCCGGGAGCGCCACCTCACGTGAAGTACGCCGACACGATCCTCGACCTCATCGGGAACACCCCGCTCGTGAAGCTCAACAAGGTGGTCGAGGGGATCTCGGCGACCGTGCTGGTGAAGGTCGAGTACCTGAACCCCGGCGGCAGCGCCAAGGACCGCATCGCGACGCGCATCATCGACGCCGCCGAGCGCGAGGGGAAGCTGAAGCCGGGCGGCACCATCGTCGAGCCCACCTCGGGCAACACGGGCGTCGGCCTCGCGCTCGTCGCCCAGCAGCGCGGCTACCGCTGCGTCTTCGTGCTGCCGGACAAGGTCGGCGAGGACAAGCGCAACGTGCTCACGGCGTACGGCGCCGAGATCGTGGTCACGCCCACCTCGGTCGCGCCGGACCACTCCGACTCCTACTACTCCGTGAGCGACCGGCTCGCGCGCGAGATCCCCGGCGCCTTCAAGCCCGACCAGTACTCGAACCCCAACGGACCGCTCAGCCACTACGAGACCACGGGTCCCGAGATCTGGCGCGACACCGAGGGCGAGATCACGCACTTCGTCGCGGGCGTCGGCACGGGCGGCACCATCAGCGGCGTCGGCCGGTACCTCAAGGAGGTGTCGGAGGGGCGCGTGCGCATCGTCGGCGCCGACCCCGAGGGCTCCGTCTACTCGGGCGGCACCGGCCGCCCCTACCTCGTCGAGGGCGTCGGCGAGGACTTCTGGCCGGCCGCGTACGACCCCGACGTGGTCGACGAGGTCATCGCGTCGAGCGACCAGGAGTCGTTCGACATGACCCTGCGGCTCGCCCGCGAGGAGGGCCTGCTCGTCGGCGGATCCAGCGGCATGGCCGTCGTCTCCGCGCTCAAGGCCGCGAAGCACCTGGGCCCCGACGACGTGATGGTGATCCTCCTGCCCGACGGCGGCCGCGGCTACCTCGGCAAGATCTTCAACGAGAGGTGGATGCAGTCCTACGGCTTCGCCCGCGTCAACGGCCAGCGCACGGTCGCCGACGTCATGAGCGCCAAGACCGGCAGCCTCCCCGACCTCGTGCACGCGCACCCGAACGACACGATCCGCGACGCGATCCGCATCATGACCGAGTACGACGTCTCCCAGCTGCCCGTCCTCTCAGCCGAGCCGCCCGTCGTAATGGGCGAGGTCGCCGGCGCCGTGGACGAGCGCAGCCTCCTCGAGCTCGTGTTCAGCGGGCGCGCGCAGCTGTCCGACCAGGTCGGGCCGTTCACGGGCGACGCGTTCGGCCTCATCGGCGTGAACGAGACCGTGCCCGACGCGTGGAGCGCCCTCGGATCCGCCGACGCGCTCATGGTCAGCGACGGCGGCAAGCCCGTCGGCGTGCTGACGCGGCACGACCTCCTCACCTACCTCACCGACTGATCCGCCGGCGCAGCACCCGCATCCTCCCGAACCACAGAGACGAGTCCCCGTGAGCGACAAGCACGACTTCGACACCCGCGCGATCCACGCCGGCCAGGTCCCGGACCCCACCACGGGCGCGGTCATCCCGCCGCTGTACCTCACGAGCACGTTCGTGCAGGACGGCATCGGCGGGATGCGGAACGGCTACGAGTACGCCCGCAGCGCCAACCCCACCCGCACGGCGCTCCAGGAGCAGCTCGCGTCGCTCGAGAAGGGGTCGCACGCGTTCTCGTTCGCCTCGGGACTCGCCGCCGAGGACACCCTGCTGCGGGCGATCACGCGCCCCGGCGACCGCATCGTGCTGAGCGACGACGTGTACGGCGGCACCTACCGCCTCCTCACGCGCGTGCTCGGCGACTGGGGCATCGTCGTCGAGACGGTCGACATGAGCGACCTCGCCGCGGTGGAGCGGGTGCTCGGATCCGGCCCCGCCAAGGTCCTCTGGGTCGAGACCCCGAGCAACCCGCTGATGAAGATCAGCGACATCCGCGCGCTCGCCGACCTCGGCCACGCGGCCGGCGCGACGGTCGTCGTGGACAACACCTTCGCCTCGCCCTACCTGCAGCAGCCGCTCACGCTGGGTGCCGACGTGGTCGTGCACTCCACCACCAAGTACCTGGGCGGCCACTCCGACGTGCTCGGAGGCGCGGTCATCCTCGACGACGACGCGCTCGCCGAGAAGGTCGGCTTCCTCCAATTCGCGATCGGCGCCGTCTCCGGCCCCATGGACGCCTGGCTCACCACCCGCGGCATCAAGACGCTCGCCGTGCGCGTCGAGCGCCACTCCGCGAACGCCGAGGAGATCGCCGCGTTCCTGCAGCAGCACCCCGACGTCACCGCCGTGCACTACCCGGGCCTCCCGGAGCACCCCGGCCACGACATCGCGAAGGCGCAGATGACGGGCTTCGGCGGCATGATCTCGTTCCAGGTGCGCGGGGGAGCGAAGGCCGCGCGTCGCGTGGTCGAGGGGACGCGCGTCTTCCAGCTCGCGGAGTCGCTGGGCGGCGTGGAGTCGCTCATCAGCTACCCGTCCGAGATGACGCACGCCTCGGTCAAGGGCACGCCGCTCGAGGTCCCGGACGACCTCGTGCGCCTGTCGGTGGGCATCGAGTCCGTCGAGGACCTCGTCGTCGACCTCGAGCGCGCGCTCGGCAAGGCCCTCAAGCAGGGCAAGCACTAGCGGCGGACGACCCCGCATCGCCGGCGGGGTCGAGCCGCGCTCAGGGCAGCAGCTCGCGCACGGCCTCGTCGACGCTCACGCCCCGCTCGCGCGCGTGGGCGCTGAGCCGCGCCATCGTGTCGCGGTCGAGCGCGATCGTGAGGGTCGTGTCGCCGGGCTCGGGCGCGATCTCCTCGTCGAACGCGTCGAAGTCGAACAGACCCGGCTGGGCGGGGGCCCCGGCCTCCAGCTCCTCCGCCGCGGCGACCTGGGGATCCGCCGCGCGCTCGGCGTCGGCCTCCACGGCGGCCGTCTCCGTCGCGTCGTCGGGGGACCCGGACGCGTCGGCCTCGTGGCCCGCCCAGCCGGGGCCCTCCGGGATCGGGCGTCGCCCCTGGAACGCCGTCGCGACGGCGCGCGCCCGGTCGTCGGCCGCCTCGTTGAGCGGGTGGTTCGCGTGGCCCTTCACCCACTCGAAGCGGTAGCGCCGGCCCTGGATCTCCGCGTCGATCTCCTGGAGCAGCTCGACGTTGAGCACCGGCTTGCCGTCGCCCTTGCGCCAGCCCTTGCGCTTCCAGCCGGGCATCCACTTGGTCACCGAGTTGATCACGTACTGGCTGTCGCAGAGCACGAGGAGGTCGTCGTCGAGGTGCGCGGTGGCCCGGAACAGCTCGAGCACGGCCTTGAGCTCGCCCTGGTTGTTCGTCGCGTGCGGCCATCCGCCCGCTGCCCAGTGCTCGTCGTCCACGTACCAGGCCCAGCCGGCTGGACCGGGGTTGCCGAGCGCGGATCCGTCAGCGGCGGCGGTGATCGTCACAGGTGGTGCCTCTCCTCGGGTGGACGACCAGTCTGCCGCAGCGGTCCCGCCGCCGGCGCCCGCCCTCCCGGGTCGGCCGATCCCCGGGGCGCCCCGTGTGACAGTCACATGTGACAATGTGACACCTGCGCCGCACGGCGCGACCGGGCCACGGCCCGCACCAGGACGGGGTCGATGATGACGACGGAGACGCCGCGCGGCAGGGCGCCGAGCATCCGCGACGTCGCGCGACTCGCGGGGGTGTCGCACCAGACCGTCTCCCGCGTCCTCAACGACTCGCCCTCGCTCCGCGCGGAGACGCGCCAACGCGTGCTCGACGTGATGGAGCAGGTGCAGTACCGGCCCAACCGCGCGGCTCGGGCCCTCGTCACCAGCCGCTCGCGCACGATCGGCGTGCTCACCGCCCAGAGTTCGCAGTACGGCCCGGCGTCGTCCATCGCGGCGATCGAGGCGGCGGCCCGCGAGGCCGGGTACCTGGTCACGACCACGAACCTGCCCTCGTCCGACGAGGCCGCGATCCAGGTCGCGCTCGGGCACCTCGTTGACCAGGCGGTGGAGGGCCTCGTCGTCGTGGCGCCGCAGGTGCGCGTGCGCGAGGTGATCGCCAGCATGTCGCTCGACGTCCCGTACGTGACCATGCAGAGCGACGGGCGCGGCGACGCGCACGACCTCTCGGTCGACCAGATCGCGGGTGCGCGCCTGGCCACGCGGCACCTGCTCGACCTCGGGCACCGCGACATCTACCACCTCGCCGGCCCGCAGGACTGGATCGAGGCGGAGGCCCGCATGCGCGGCTTCCTCGACGCCATGTCGGCCGCCGAGGTGCCCACGACCGCGCCGATCCTCGGCGACTGGACGGCCGAGTTCGGCTTCTACGCGGGTCGGGAGATGCTGCGCCTCCGCGACTTCACCGCGATCTTCTCCAGCAACGACCAGATGGCCCTCGGCCTCATCCACGCCGTCCGCGACGCCGGCCTCGACGTCCCGCGCGACGTCAGCATCGTCGGCTTCGACGACATCCCGGAGGCGGCGCACTTCTGGCCGCCGCTCACGACCGTCCGCCAGGACTTCGCCGAGGTCGGTTGCCGCTGCGTCGCGCTCCTCCTCGACGGCATGGGCGGGACGGGGGACCGGTACCGCGGCACGATCACGCCGGAGCTCGTCGTGCGCGCGTCCTCGGGACCGCCCTCGTCCTGATCCGTCCCCCGCGTCCTCCCCAGCCGCGACGACCCCACTTCGAGGGGGGCAGGGCGTCTCGGGTTGACAGGTCGATCCCGCGCGTGTGTAGAGTGACATCCGCTGATGTGACCGTTCACATCGGCGGGCGGTCTTCCCGGGCCGCCATGCATCAGACGAAGGAGTCGATCCCGTGCCCAGCGCCCCCGTGAGCACCGCAGCCGAGGCCCAGCCCAGCACGGAGGCCGAGAGCTACGTCATCGGGGTCGACTACGGCACCCTCTCCGGCCGCGCCGTCGTGGTGCGCGTTTCGGACGGCGTCGAGCTCGGCTCCGGCGTCCTCGACTACCCGCACGCGGTGATGGACGACACGCTCGCCGCCACCGGCGCGCAGCTGCCGCCCGAGTGGGCCCTGCAGGTGCCCTCCGACTACGTCGACGTGCTCAAGCAGGCCGTCCCCGCCGCCATCCGCGAGGCCGGCATCGACCCCGCGCGGGTCATCGGCATCGGCACCGACTTCACCGCGTGCACCATGGTCCCCACGCTCGCCGACGGCACCCCGCTCAACGAGGTCGAGGGATACGCCGACCGCCCCCACGCCTACGTCAAGCTCTGGAAGCACCACGCCGCGCAGTCGCACGCCGATCGCATCAACGCGCTGGCCGAGGAGCGCGGCGAGAAGTGGCTGGCGCGCTACGGCGGCCTCATCTCGAGCGAGTGGGAGTTCGCGAAGGGCCTCCAGCTGCTCGAGGAGGACCCGGAGCTCTACGGGCTCATGGACCACTGGGTCGAGGCGGCCGACTGGATCGTCTGGCAGCTCACCGGCAGCTACGTCCGCAACGCCTGCACCGCCGGCTACAAGGGCATCCTCCAGGACGGCGAGTACCCCACGCCCGAGTTCCTCGGTGCGCTGAACCCCGGCTTCGCCTCGTTCGCCGAGGAGAAGGTCGCGCACGAGATCGGCCAGCTCGGATCCGCCGCCGGCACGCTCTCCGCCGAGGCCGCCGCCTGGACGGGCCTGCCCGAGGGCATCGCCGTCGCGGTCGGCAACGTCGACGCGCACGTCACCGCCCCCGTCGCCCGCGCCGTCGAGCCCGGCCAGATGGTCGCGATCATGGGCACCAGCACCTGCCACGTCATGAACAGCGACGTGCTCACCGAGGTCCCCGGCATGTGCGGCGTCGTCGACGGCGGCATCGTCTCCGGCCTCTACGGCTACGAGGCCGGCCAGTCCGGTGTCGGCGACATCTTCGCCTGGTACGTCAAGAACCAGGTGCCCGCGCGCTACGCCGAGGAGGCGGCGGCCGCCGGCAAGAGCGTCCACCAGCACCTCACCGACCTCGCGGCCGACCAGCCCGTCGGCGGCCACGGCCTCGTCGCGCTCGACTGGCACTCCGGCAACCGCTCGGTCCTCGTCGACCACGAGCTGTCCGGCCTCGTCGTCGGCACCACCCTCACCACGCGCACCGAGGAGGTCTACCGGGCGCTGCTCGAGGCCACCGCGTTCGGCACCCGCAAGATCGTCGAGACGTTCGGCGCTTCGGGCGTGCCCGTCACCGAGTTCATCGTCGCGGGCGGCCTGTTGAAGAACGCGTTCCTCATGCAGGCGTACAGCGACATCCTGCGACTCCCCATCTCGGTCATCACGAGCGAGCAGGGTCCGGCGCTCGGATCCGCCATCCACGCCGCCGTCGCCGCGGGCGCGTACCCCGACGTGCGCGTCGCGGGCGACGCGATGGGCAAGGTCGAGCGCGGGAAGTACCAGCCGGACGAGGAGCGCGCGCTCGCTTACGACCGTCTCTACGAGGAGTACTCCACGCTCCACGACTACTTCGGTCGCGGCGCCAACGACGTCATGAAGCGGCTCAAGTCGCTCAAGAGGGAGGCCCGCGCGTGAGCACCTACGCACCCGAGATCGAGGTCGCGGTCGCCCGCGTCCGCTCCGAGGTCTCCCGCCTGCACGCCGAGCTCGTGCGCTACGGCCTCGTGGTCTGGACCGGCGGCAACGTCTCCGGCCGCGTCCCCGGCGCCGACCTCTTCGTCATCAAGCCCTCGGGCGTCAGCTACGACGACCTCAGCCCCGAGAACATGATCCTCTGCGACCTCGACGGCAACGTGATCCCGGACACCCCCGGCTCGCGCAACGCCCCGTCGAGCGACACGGCGGCGCACGCGTACGTCTACCGCAACATGCCCGAGGTGGGCGGCGTGGTCCACACGCACTCCACCTACGCGGTGGCGTGGGCGGCCCGGCGCGAGCCCATCCCGTGCGTCATCACCGCGATGGCGGACGAGTTCGGCGGCGAGATCCCCGTCGGCCCGTTCGCGATCATCGGCGACGACTCGATCGGCCGCGGCATCGTGGAGACGCTCACCGGCCACCGCTCGCGCGCCGTGCTCATGGCGGGCCACGGCCCGTTCACCATCGGCAAGGACGCGAAGGACGCCGTGAAGGCGGCCGTCATGGTCGAGGACGTGGCGCGCACCGTGCACATCTCGCGCCAGCTGGGCGAGCCCGCGCCGCTCCCCGCCGACGCCGTTGACGCCCTGTTCGACCGCTACCAGAACGTCTACGGACAAGCACCCCAAGGAGCCCTGAAGTGAGCCGCATCACCACCTCCCTCGACCACTACGAGGTCTGGTTCCTCACCGGCAGCCAGAACCTCTACGGCGAGGAGACGCTCCAGCAGGTCGCCGAGCAGTCTCAGGAGATCGCCCGGCAGCTCGAGGAGGCGTCGGACATCCCCGTCCGCGTCGTCTGGAAGCCCGTCCTCAAGGACTCCGACAGCATCCGCCGCATGGCCCTCGAGGCCAACGCGAGCGATCGCACCATCGGCCTCATCGCGTGGATGCACACGTTCAGCCCGGCGAAGATGTGGATCCAGGGCCTCGACGCCCTGCAGAAGCCCTTCCTCCACCTGCACACGCAGGCCAACGTCGCGTTGCCGTGGAGCAGCATCGACATGGACTTCATGAACCTCAACCAGGCCGCGCACGGCGACCGGGAGTTCGGCTACATCCAGTCGCGCCTCGGCGTCGTCCGCAAGACGGTCGTCGGGCACGTCAGCACCGAGTCGGTGCGCGACAGCATCGGCACGTGGATGCGCGCCGCCGCCGGCTGGGCCGCCGTCCACGAGCTCAAGGTCGCCCGCTTCGGCGACAACATGCGCAACGTCGCCGTCACCGAGGGTGACAAGACGGAGGCCGAGCTCAAGTTCGGCGTCTCCGTGAACACGTGGGGCGTCAACGACCTCGTCGAGCGGGTCGACGCCGCGACCGACGCCGAGATCGACGCGCTGGTCGACGAGTACGAGCGCCTCTACGACATCGCCCCCGAGCTGCAGCGCGGCGGGGAGCGCCACGAGTCGCTCCGCTACGGCGCGGCCATCGAGGTTGGGCTCCGTTCGTTCCTCGAGGAGGGCGGCTTCGGCGCGTTCACCACGAGCTTCGAGGACCTCGGCGGCCTCCGCCAGCTCCCCGGCCTCGCCGTCCAGCGCCTCATGGCCGAGGGCTACGGCTTCGGCGCCGAGGGCGACTGGAAGACGGCGGTGCTGATCCGCGCGGCGAAGGTCATGGGCTCAGGCCTCCCCGGGGGCGCGAGCCTCATGGAGGACTACACGTACCACCTCGTCCCCGGCGAGGAGAAGATCCTGGGCGCCCACATGCTCGAGATATGCCCCACGCTCACGACCGGCCGACCGAGCCTCGAGATCCACCCGCTCGGCATCGGGGGACGCGAGGACCCGGTGCGCCTCGTCTTCGACACCGACCCCGGCCCCGCCGTCGTCGTCGCCATGAGCGACATGCGCGAGCGGTTCCGCATCGTCGCGAACGTCGTGGAGGTCGTGCCGCTCGACGAGCCGCTCCCGAACCTGCCCGTCGCCCGCGCCGTGTGGAAGCCCGCGCCGGACCTCGCGACGAGCGCAGCGGCCTGGCTCACGGCCGGCGCCGCCCACCACACGGTCATGAGCACGCAGGTCGGCGTCGAGGTCTTCGAGGACTTCGCCGAGATCGCGCGCACCGAGCTCCTCGTCATCGACGAGGACACGACTCTCAAGGGTTTCACCAAGGAAGTCCGCTGGAACCAGGCGTACCACCGCCTGGCCCAGGGCCTGTAACACCCACACCAGGGGTGCGGATCCGGCGCAGATGCCGACCGCGCCTCACAGCAGCAGTACGAAAGGACACGACCGTGAAGATGAAGAAGGTACTCGTCGGCATCGCCGCCACGAGCATCGCCCTCTCCCTCGCCGCATGCTCCGGCGGCGGCGGCGGCAGCGCCGGCGGCACCGAGGACAACAAGGGCGCCCTCGTCGGCGTCGCCATGCCCACCAAGACGAGCGAGCGCTGGGTCGACGACGGCAACAACGTCAACGACCAGCTCACCAAGCTCGGCTACAAGGTCGACCTGCAGTACGCCAACGATAAGGTGCAGGACCAGATCTCGCAGATCGAGACGATGCTCAACAAGGGCGCCAAGGCGCTCATCGTCGCGTCGATCGACGGCACCGCGCTGACCCAGGTCCTCAAGACCGCGGCCGACGACGGCGTCAAGGTCATCGCGTACGACCGCCTGATCAACGGGACCGAGGACGTCGACTACTACACGACGTTCGACAACCAGCAGGTCGGCGTGCTCCAGGGCAACTCGCTCCTGCAGGGCCTCGGTCTCGTGGACGCCGACGGCAAGGCCACCGGCAGCACCGAGAAGAAGACCATCGAGGTCTTCGCCGGCAGCCCGGACGACAACAACGCGACGTTCTTCTACGACGGCGCGATGAGCGTCCTCAAGCCGTTCCTGGACTCCGGTCAGGTCACCATCGGCTCGGGCCAGTCCGAGTTCAGCCAGGTCGCGATCCAGCAGTGGAAGCAGGAGGGCGCCCAGGCCCGCATGGAGAACCTGCTCTCGGGCTCGTACCCCGGCGGCGCCAAGCCGGACGGCGTGCTCTCGCCGTACGACGGCCTGTCGCGCGGCATCATCCAGGCCCTGACCTCGGCCGGCGTCGCCAGCGACGCCATGCCGATCATCACCGGCCAGGACGGCGAGAAGGCGTCCGACAAGCTCATCCTCGACGGCGTCCAGTACTCGACGATCTTCAAGGACACGCGCCTGCTCGGCAAGGAGGCCGTCACGATGGTCGACGACCTGCTCACCGGCGGCACCCCGGACGCTCCCGACACCTACAACAACAAGGTCAAGGGCGTCCCGACCAAGCAGTTCGCCCCCGTCACCGTGACGAAGGACAACCTCGTCGAGGTCATCGTGGACAGCGGCTACTACACGCAGGACGAGATCGACAAGGGCGAGTAACCCTCACCCGCACCGCCTCAGGCGGCGCACCCGGCCGGTCGACGCATGCGTCGACCGGCCTCCACCGGGTCGGGCCGGCCGTGCACCACGGCCGGCCCGGCTGCGGGTGGCGATCGACCGCCGCCCGCAGCACCACCGCCGGGAACCCGGCACCACCATCCACACAAGTGAGGCAGGCCATGGCCAACCACATTCTCGAGATGCGCGGCATCACCAAGACGTTCCCCGGCGTCAAGGCGCTGCAGGACGTCACTCTCGAGGTCACGCGCGGCACGTGCCACGCGATCTGCGGCGAGAACGGCGCGGGCAAGTCGACCCTGATGAAGGTCCTGTCCGGCGTCTACCCGGCGGGCTCCTACGACGGCGACATCGTCCTCGAGAACGACGTCGTCAAGTTCTCCAGCATCCGCGACAGCGAGAAGTCGGGCGTGGTAATCATCCACCAGGAGCTCGCGCTGAGCCCCTTCCTCTCCATCGCGGAGAACATCTTCCTCGGCAACGAGATCTCCAAGGGCGGCTTCATCGACTGGAACTCCACCAACGTGGAGGCCGCGAAGCTCCTCGCCCGCGTCGGGCTGAGCGACAACCCGGCCACCAAGATCGCCGACATCGGCGTCGGCAAGCAGCAGCTCGTGGAGATCGCGAAGGCCCTCTCCAAGGAGGTGAAGCTCCTTATCCTCGACGAGCCCACGGCGGCGCTGAACGACGAGGACTCCGCCCATCTGCTCGACCTGATCAAGCACCTCAAGGGCCAGGGCATCACGAGCATCATCATCAGCCACAAGCTGAACGAGATCAAGGCGATCGCCGACGCGGTGACGATCATCCGCGACGGCAAGACCATCGAGACCCTCGACCTCGAGCGCGACTCCATCAGCGAGGAGCGCATCATCAAGGGCATGGTCGGCCGCGACCTGCAGAGCCGCTACCCCGACCGCACGCCGGACATCGGCGACGAGGTCCTCCGCATCGAGGACTGGACGGTCCACCACCCGCAGGAGCACTCCCGCGTCATCGTCGACCACGCCAACCTCAACGTCCGCGCGGGCGAGGTCGTCGGCATCGCCGGCCTCATGGGCGCCGGTCGCACCGAGCTCGCGATGAGCGTCTTCGGCCGCTCCTACGGCGCGAACATCTCCGGCAAGCTCTACAAGCGCGGCAAGGAGATCCAGGCCAAGACGGTCGGTGAGGCCATCAAGAACGGCCTCGCCTACGCCACGGAGGACCGCAAGCACTACGGCCTGAACCTCATCGACGACATCAAGCGCAACATCTCCGGCGCCGCGCTCGAGAAGCTCGCGAAGGCCGGCTGGGTCGACGCGAACCAGGAGTACGTGGTGGCCGACGGCTACCGCAAGTCGATGAACATCAAGGCCCCGAGCGTGGGCGCCATCACCGGCAAGCTCTCCGGCGGCAACCAGCAGAAGGTCGTCCTCTCGAAGTGGATGTTCTCCGACCCGGACGTGCTGATCCTCGACGAGCCCACCCGCGGCATCGACGTCGGCGCCAAGTACGAGATCTACACGATCATCAACGCGCTCGCCGCCCAGGGGAAGGCGATCATCGTCATCTCCAGCGAGCTGCCCGAGCTCCTCGGCATCTGCGACCGGATCTACGCCCTCTCCGCCGGGCGGATCACGGGCCAGCTGCCGATCGCCGAGGCGACCCCCGAGAGCCTCATGTCCTACATGACCAAGGAAAAGGAATAGTCACCATGTCCAGTCTCAGCAGTGTGGCGGGTTTCCTCGTCAGTCGCCTCAGGCAGATCGGCATCTTCATCGCGCTGATCGCGATCGTGGTGCTGTTCCAGATCCTCACCGACGGGACGCTCCTCGAGCCCCGCAACGTCACGAGCATCGTCGTCCAGAACGCCTACATCCTGATCCTCGCCATCGGCATGGTGATGATCATCATCGCCGGCCACATCGACCTGTCGGTCGGCTCCGTGGTGGCCCTCATCGGCGCCGTCTCGGGTGTGTTCGCCGTGAGCTGGGGCTGGCCGTGGTGGGCGTCCATCATCGCGAGCCTCGTCATCGGCGGCCTCATCGGCGCCTGGCAGGGCTTCTGGGTGGCGTACGTCGGCATCCCCGCGTTCATCGTGACCCTCGCCGGCATGCTCACGTTCCGCGGCCTCGCGCAGATCGTCCTGCAGAACCGCCCCATCACGCCCTTCCCGGACGAGTACGTCTCGGTCGGCGCGGGCTTCCTGCCGGACCCCTCGGGCGGTAACTCCTACCTGGAGTGGGTCACCGTCACGCTGGGCGTCCTGGCCGCGATCTTCCTGGTCGCGCAGCAGCTCCGCGAGCGTCGCGCCCGCGTCAAGCTCAACCTCGAGGACGAGCCCTTCGCCTGGTTCATCACGAAGCTCGCCACCATCGCGATCCTCGTGCTCGGCATCACGTACCTGCTCGCGAGCTACCAGGGCACGCCGATCGTGCTGCTCATCCTCGCGGTCCTCGTCCTCGTCTACACGGCGGTGATGAACCGCAGCATCTTCGGCCGCCACATCTACGCCCGAGGCGGCAACCTCAACGCGGCGCAGCTGTCCGGCATCAACACGAAGCGCGTGGACTTCCTGCTCTTCGTGAACATGGGCTTCCTGGCCGCGCTCGCCGGCATCGCCTTCACCGCGCGCAGCAACTCGGCGCTCCCGTCTGCCGGCAACGGCTTCGAGCTCGACGCGATCGCCGCGGTGTTCATCGGCGGCGCGGCCGTCACCGGCGGCATCGGCACCGTGACCGGCGCCATGATCGGTGGTCTGATCATGGGCGTGCTCAACAACGGCATGTCGCTGCTCGGCCTCGGCACGGAGTACCAGCAGCTCATCAAGGGCCTCGTGCTCCTGCTGGCGGTCGCGTTCGACGTGTTCAACAAGAGCCGCGGATCCAAGTCCGCGACCTGATCCACCCGCGTCACCCGCGCTGACGCGCACCGAGGGGCCCGGCATCCGCATGGATGCAGGGCCCCTTCGTCGTAAAGGATCGCAGTCGGCGTGGAGCTGTGGATAGGTGTCTGCCGCGCGGCCTCGAGTTCCAGCGGTGCATGTCTCTGACGAGGTACCCAGTTGCAGCCCTAGCGTGTCGACACTGATCCCCTCTGGAGGAACGATGTCCCTGCCGAAATCCGCTCGAAACTCTGCCCACCGCCACCGAGCGGCCAAATGGCTGACTGGCCTGACAGCAGTGATATTCGTCGTCGCGGGGGCCAGCCCGGCTAGTGCCAGCTCCATGAGCTTCCACGGAGGCCCAAGCGACGCCAGTGTCGTGACTCAGGGTTTGCCAAATGCGGCCGAACACGCGGTGGACGATGTTCAATCGGCTCGCGCTCTGGCGGAATTCCGGGCGGGGAACATCGTTCCTCGATTCGAGCAAGAGAACGGCGCCCGCTATGAGGTCTACGCCCTGCCGGAAGGGGCGACATTCGCCTTCCGGGTGGACGCTGCCAGCGGCGATCCGGTGTCTGGTTCCCTCATCGGCGGCGGGTATGGGGACCAAGGGCTCTTCATCAGCCTCAACTCGACTGATCAGGGCGCCATCGCGGCCGGGGCGGGCTATGCGGTGGGAGCGGCGCTATGCGCTTTGCCTGGCGTCGGTCAGGCGGCATGCGTCGTTGTCGGGTCCGTTATCGCTGCCGCTACCTATTACATCGGCGCGAATGGGGTGTGCGGCGGTGGCAGAGAGCTGCGCATCTACCTGCAGCTGCTGGGCTACCCCGAGTGCCAGTAGGACGAGCGTACCTAGGGCTGTGCACAGCACAGATCGCGTCGGGCTCAACACCCTAGTGTGAAGTCTACTTCACCTAGAGGGGGTTTCCGTCATGAAGCAGAGCACCATAGTCACCGCTCTCGTCTGCGCCGTCGTGTTGGGCGTGGGTCTGTATGAAGCGACTCAGGGTCCAGGCGACATAGCCAGGGGGGTCATCGTGGCTGCAATCGCGTTTGCGGGGCCGGTGACGGCCATGGTCGTCAAAGGAAGGCGTGCCAGGTCTTCCCGGTCGGATAGGCCTGGCAGCGTGGAGATGGCACTCGCGCGGGATGTTCAAGCGACTGTCTTCCGAGATGTCGTCATCGCTCTCCCTGTGGCGTTTTTAGTGAGCGTGGTCATTCCAAAGCTCACGTCGGCGACGACGGTTTTCGGGATTCTACTCATCCTGTTGGTCGACTTCTGGCTGAGGTACGTTTTGGCCTTGAGGCGAGCCGTCCGTTCATGACAGTCGAGAATCAGATCCGCGAGCGACGCACGGCTCTGGGGCTCACCCAGCAGGGCCTCGCGGAGGAGGTCGGTGTCAGCAGACGCACGATTATCTCCATCGAACAGGGCAGACATGAGCCGACGCTTTCATTAGCATTTTCGCTTGCGCGCGTATTCGGCGCTTCCTTGGAAGAGCTTTTCTCGCTGGCTCGAGACGATTGATGCCCAAAGGTTTGCCCTTGGCGCGCTGTTCGGCGGTCTGGTGATGGGCTGACGAGGCGTTCGGCATGTTCGACAAGAGCCGCGGATCCAAGTCCGCGACCTGATCCACCCGCGCCACCCGCGCTGACGCGCAACGAGGGGCCCGGCATCCGCATGGATGCCGGGCCCTTCGGCGTGTGCAGCTCGAGGGGTGGGGGCCGGTCGCTCGCGCGCGCCCGGATCCGCGTAACGTCCACGCAGTCCGCCGCCGCGTCGAGTGCCGTGTCGCGCGGTCCATCCAGGAGAGGGGGAGCGCAGCATGCGGAGGTTCGTGATCCCCTGGGCTGCGGTCGGAGTGGGGGTGTCCGTGCTCGCCGCCGTCCTCGCCGTGCAGCACGGGCGCGACCCCGTCGCCGCCGTGGTGTCCGCGCTCGTGGTCCTCTCCAGCGGACCGATCGGCCTCGCCATCCGGCACCGTCGCGATGGCCGGTCCCGCGCGGCCGCGTCCGGCAGCGTGGAGCGGGCGATCGTCGCGTGCACCCAGGCGGCCGTCTTCCGCGACCTGTTGATCGCGATCCCGGCCGCCGCGCTGCTCCAGCTGCTGCGCCCCGGCCAGCCGCCGATCATGACGTCCCTGATGCTCATGGTCTTCGCGCTCGCCGACTACGGCTTCCGCTACGACGCGCGGCTGCGCGCCTGCCTCCAGCCGGGGCCGGGCACGAACGACCTCGGCGCGTATCGGGTCGCGGCCCGAATGGCGGCGGAGGACCTCGCGCGGGCGACCGGCGTGAGCGATCGCACGGTGGTCGCCATCGAGAACGGCCGCCACGAGCCCGGCGTGGTGCTCGCGCGAGCGATCGCGATCGAGCTCGGCGTCCCCGTCGCGCGGCTCTTCCCCGGCAGCATGTCGGGAGCATGACGGGGAGCGGACGGGACAGACGGAGGGCCCGGCATCCACGTGGATGCCGGGCCCTCCGGTCGTGCGGGTGCGGGCTCTAGGTGTACTGGGTCATGACGTTGGTGACACTCGGGCCGCGGGCGTGAGCCCGTGGCTTGAGTGGATTCGTTCAGTGTTGTAGTGCTCGATGAAGGGGTCAAGCGCGTCGGCGCGGTGTTGGTTGCTGGTGAAGGGTTGCCGGTAGGCCCACTCGGTCGCGAGGGTCCGGTTGAAGCGCTCGACCTTGCCGTTCTGCCAGGGGCAGTGCGGGCGGATGAACTTCTGCCGCGCGCCCAGGTCCTGGACGGCGTTCTTGAACGCGGTCGAGTGCCGGTAGGCGAACGCGTTGTCCGTGATGACCCGCTCGATCCGGGTGATCCCGCGCCCGGCGAAGTACGCCGCTGCGCGGGTCAGGAACCCGGCCGCGGTCGCGCCTTTCTCATCGGGATGGATCTCCGCGTAGGCGAGACGGGTGTGGTCATCGACCGCGGCATGGACGTAATCGAACCCGATCCCGCGGCCGCGGACCTGCTCGCTGCGCCCGTGGACCCGCCAGCCGCCTCCGTCCGGGATCCTCCCGAGCTTCTTCACGTCCACGTGGATCAGATCACCCGGATGCTCGTGCTCATACCGGTGCGCCGTTGACCGGGATGCCCGGATCACGGCCCCGGTGACGGGGTCCAACCATGCCAACGGCGGCGCCCCGTGCCGGCGCAGGATGCGGGAGATCGTACGGGATGGAACACCTGTCACCGGCGCCAGCCGCGCAGGACCCGCCCGCAACTGGGCCCGCGCTTCCAGCACGGCCCGTTCCCGCTCCGGGCTCGTTCGCCTCGGTACTGACCGGGGCCGCGATGACCGATCCGTCAGCCCTCGCAGCCCCTCGGCACGGAACCGGTTCACCCATCGATGCGCGCACTGCCGCGACACCCCCAGCTCCCGCGCGACGTGCGCGACCGGCCGACGATCCTCCACCACCCGCCGCACGAGGAGAACCCTCCCGTGAACCGTCAGACGAGCATTACCGTGGGACATCGAGGCCTCCTGGCGATGGTTGAACTGAACAGCTCCATCAAGCCAGGAGGCCTCTTCACACGCCCCGAAGTGTCACCAACGTCATGGCCGAGTACATCTAGGAGCGCGCGCCCATCAGGTGCTCGAGCGCCAGCTGGTTGAGGCGGACGAAGCCGAAGCCCTTCGCGTCGAAGTACTCGTCGGCCGCGAAGTCCTCGTACGAGGAGCGGTCCGCGAGGATGTCGTCGTAGGACTCGCCCTCGTTGAGCGTCGGGGTGTCGATCTCGGCGACCTTAGCGGCGGCGAGCGCCTCCTGAACCTCGGGGTCGGCGCGGAACGCCTGCGCGCGCTCCTTGAGGAGCAGGTACATGCGCATGTTCGCGGCGGCGGAGTCCCACACGCCCGTGATGTCCTCGGTGCGGCTGGGCTTGTAGTCGAAGTGGCGCGGGCCGTCGTAGGAGCGGCCGCCGCCCACGCCGCCGTTCTCCAGCAGGTCGACGAGCGAGAACGCGTTCTGCAGGTCGCCGTGGCCGAAGACGAGGTCCTGGTCGTACTTGATGCCGCGCTGGCCGTTGAGGTCGATGTGGAACAGCTTGCCCTGGTACAGCGCCTGCATGATGCCGGCGGTGAAGTTGAGGCCCGCCATCTGCTCGTGGCCGACCTCGGGGTTCACGCCGACGAGCTCGGGGCGCTCGAGGGTCTCGATGAACGCGAGCGCGTGGCCGAGGGTGGGCAGCAGGATGTCGCCGCGGGGCTCGTTGGGCTTCGGCTCGATCGCGAAGCGGATGTCGTAGCCCTTGTCGGTGACGTAGTCGCCGAGCAGGTTGACGGCCTCGCGGTAGCGCTCGAGCGCGCCGCGGACGTCCTTCGCGGAGTCGTACTCGGCGCCCTCGCGGCCGCCCCACATGACGAACGTCTTCGCGCCGAGCTCAGCGGCGAGATCGATGTTGCGGAGCACCTTGCGGATCGCGAACCGGCGGACGGCGCGGTCGTTCGAGGTGAAGCCGCCGTCCTTGAAGACGGGCGCGGAGAAGAGGTTCGTGGTGACCATCGGCACGACGATGCCGGTGTCGCTGAGCGCACCCTTGAGGCGGTCGATCTGCGTCTGGCGCTCGGCGTCGGTGGATCCGAACGCGAAGAGGTCGTCGTCGTGGAAGGTGAGGCCGTAGGCGCCCAGCTCCGAGATGCGCTCGACGCCCTCGACCACGTCGAGGTCGGAGCGGGTGGGGCCGCCGAAGGGATCGGCCCCCGTGTATCCGATGGTCCAGAGTCCGAACGAGAACTTGTCCTCGCGGGTGGGGGTGAGCGCCATGGTGTCTCCTGTCAGCGTCGTCGGTGATTTGTTGCTAGCTACAACCTAATCGGCGGGCGGCTCGCGCGCAACGCCGACACGGCCGCGGGGGGCGGTCGGCTGGACGCGTCGCCGGGGCCCGGGCAGGATGGCGGGAGGCCGAGGCCGTCGTGCGCGCGAGCGCCCGTCGGGCGGCCGCCCACCCCGACGGAGAGGTCCCCGAATCCCATGACCGACGCATCGCCCGCCGCAGCCGGATCCAGCGGAGACCCCGCCGACGACCGGGGGGAGGGCCTCGAGTTCCCTCCCGGCTTCCTCTTCGGATCCGCCACCGCCGCCTACCAGATCGAGGGCGCGGTCGACGAGGGCGGGCGCGGCCCCTCCATCTGGGACACGTTCAGCCGCACGCCGGGCAAGGTGCTCGACGGCGACACGGGCGACGTCGCCGACGACCACTACCACCGGCTCGAGTCCGACCTCGACATGATGCAGGCGCTCGGGCTCGAGGCGTACCGCTTCTCGATCGCGTGGCCGCGCATCCAGCCGACCGGTCGCGGGCCCGCCAACGTCGAGGGCCTCGCGTTCTACGGGCGGCTGGTCGACGGGCTCGTGGCGCGGGGGATCACCCCCATCGCGACGCTCTACCACTGGGACCTGCCGCAGGCGCTCGAGGACGAGGGCGGCTGGACGAACCGCGACACGGCGTACGCGTTCGCGGACTACGCGCGGATCATGGGCGAGGCGCTCGGCGACCGCGTCGGCACCTGGACCACGCTCAACGAGCCGTGGTGCTCGGCGTACCTCGGCTACGCGGCCGGCGTGCACGCGCCGGGCCGCACGGACGCGGAGGCCTCGTTCCAGGCCGTGCACCACCTGAACCTCGCGCACGGCCTCGCGGTGAGCGCGCTCCAGGAAGTCGTGCCGGCGGACGCGCGCTTCTCCATCACGCTCAACCTGCACGTGATCCGCGGCGAAGGCGACACGGGTCCGGAGGCCGTGCGCCGCGTCGACGGCGTGGGCAACCGCGTGTTCCTCGACCCGCTGCTGCACGGCCGGTACCCGGCGGACGTGATGGCGGACACCGCCGGGATCACCGACTGGTCGTTCGTGCTGCCCGGGGACACCGAGCTCATCCGCCAGCCGCTGCACCTGCTGGGCGTCAACTACTACAACACCAGCCGGGTGCGGATGCGGGACGGCGCCGTCGCCGGCGGCGGCACCTCCATCCACGGCGACGTGGCCGCGACCCCGTTCCCCGGCACCGACGACGTCGAGTTCCTGGAGCAGCCCGGCCCGTACACGGCGATGGGCTGGAACATCGAGCCGCAGGGCCTGGAGGACCTGCTCGTGTCGCTGCACGAGGAGTTCCCCGACCTGCCGCTCATGGTCACGGAGAACGGCGCCGCCTTCGACGACGAGGTGTCCGTGGACGACGCCGGCACGCGCGCCGTGCACGACCCCGAGCGGATCGACTACCTGTCGCGGCACTTCGCCGCCGCGCACCGGGCGATGGCCCGCGGCGTCGACCTCCGCGGCTACCAGGTGTGGTCGCTCATGGACAACTTCGAGTGGGCCTTCGGGTACTCGAAGCGGTTCGGCATCGTGCACGTGGACTACGCGACGCAGGAGCGGACGCCAAAGGACAGTGCGCTCTGGTACGCGCGGCTCATCGCCGACCGCGCCATCCCGGCGGTCGACGCGCGCCCCGAGCGGCACGTGCGCCCCGGGGCGTGAGCGGGCCCCCGCCCGGCACGGACGAGCGGGCGGCGCTCGCCGACGGCGTCGTGATGCGGCCCGCGCGGATCACCGACGCGGCCGCGCTCGCCGAGGCGTACCGCGCGAACCGGGAGCACCTCCGCCCGTTCGAGCCGGCGCGCACCGACGCGTTCTTCACGTCGGCGGGGCAGCGGGCGCAGCTCGCGGGGCGCGTCGCCGAGCGCGCGACCGGATCCGGCCTGCCGTACCTCATCGTGGAGGGCGACCGCGTCATCGGCCGCTGCGACCTCTTCGCGGTGAAGCGCGGAGCGGCGCAGAGCGCGAGCCTCGGCTACTGGATCGACCGGGAGCGGCAGGGCGCCGGCCTCGCGACGGCGGCGGCCCGGGAGGCGGTGCGCATCGCGCGGGCCGCCGGGCTGCACCGGCTGGAGGCGTCGACGCTGGTGGGGAACGGCGGATCCGAGGAGGTGCTCACGCGCGCCGGGTTCGCGGCCATCGGGGTCGCGCCGGCGTACCTGCGGATCGACGGCGAGTGGCGCGACCACACGCTCTGGCAGCGGGTGGTCGACGGGGCGCGCTGAGCCTGGTCGTCCCGCGGGCGGCGCCGTCGGCGCTCAGGCGTCGCCGCTCAGGCGTCGAGGAGCAGCTCGGTCATGCTCCGCAGGCGCGCCTGGGCGCTCGGGTCGGCCCCGCTGCGCCGGACGACATCGTCGTGCACCCGCTCGGCGACCCGCAGGAGGTCGGGCAGGATGCCGCGCCCGCGCTCCGTGAGGGCGATGAGGAGGCGGCGCTCGTCGGCCAGGTCGCGCTGGCGCGTGATGTAGCCGAGGAGCTCGAGGCGCTTGAATAGCGGCGACAGCGTGCCGGGCGTGAGCTGCACGGCGTCGCTCAGGTCGCCGGCCCGACGGGGGTCCTTCTCCTGCAGGGCGAGCATCACGAGGTACTGCGGGTGCGTCAGGTGGTACGGCTTGAGCAACGGCCTGTAGAGCGAGATCACCGCCCGGGACGCGGCCGCCAGCAGCAGCCCCATGTCGCGGTCGAGGAGAGCTCCGTCGTGGTCCGTCATGTGTCCTCCTGGCCGTCTGCGAGACGCGTCCCCCGACGGCCTGATCTCTTCGGACGCTACTCCCGAGATCGAGCAGCGGCGCGACCGGGGATCGCACGTACAGCCCGCGCGGAGGCGCGCGTCATCACCGGGCGGTCACGCGCGGCGGAGCTCCCAGTCGCCCACGCGGAGTC
Organism: Clavibacter sepedonicus; assembly: GCF_000069225.1. Classification (GTDB taxonomy): domain Bacteria; phylum Actinomycetota; class Actinomycetes; order Actinomycetales; family Microbacteriaceae; genus Clavibacter; species Clavibacter sepedonicus. Next base: position 169,430 of record NC_010407.1, read on the forward strand.
GGGCGAGCGCCTGGACGGCGGCGTGCGCGGCGGGCGAGGCGGATCCGCCCGGCGCCGTGACGACGTGGACCACGCGCTCGCCGACGCCCGAGATCCGCCGCCGCACGACGCCGCGGGGGAGCGGCGCGCTCGCGAGGGCCAGCGACGGCAGGAGCGCGACCCCGAGCCCCGCCTGCACCATGCCGACGGCCGCCGCCGCGTTGTCCGTCTCGAACGACGTGGCCGGCGCGAAGCCGCTGCGGGCGCAGGCGCTCACGAGGTGGCGGCGGCACCGGACGCAGCCCGCGATCCACCTGTCGTCGGCGAGGTCGCGGAGCGCGAGCGGGCCGCGGTGCCGCAGCGCCCGCGCCTCCGGCAGCACGGCCCAGAGCGTCTCGCGCCAGAGCGGCCGGGCATCGAGGTCGTCGAGGGAGCGGGCGGCGTGGTCGTCCGGGTCGTCCGGGTACGCGAAGGTGACCGCGACGTCGGCCTCGCGGGCGCGGACCGCCGCGACGGCCTCGGGCGGCTCGGCCTCGAGGTAGCCGAACCCCAGGCCCGGATGCGCCGCCGCGAGACCGCCGAGGAGTCGCGGCACGACCGTGGACGACGCGGACGGGAACGCCGCGACGCGCACGGTGCCGGCCCGGAGGCCGCGCAGGTCGTCGAGCTCGTCGGCCGCCGCGTCGATGGCGTGCACCACGGTCTCGGCGTGCCGGGCGAGGACGCGGCCGGCCTCGGTGAGGACGACGCCGCGTCCGGCGCGCGCGGTGACGGGCACGCCGATCCGCGCCTCCAGGCGGCGGAGCGTCTGCGACAGGGCCGGCTGGCTGACGCCGAGCGCCGCGGCGGCGGCCGTGATGGACCCCCGCACGGCCAGGGCGTGCACGGCGGCGAGGGCCGCCGAGTCGAGGTCGCGTGCGGTCGAGGGCGCGTCGGTCATCCGCGGATCATAACGTGCGGTTATGGGACGCATACCGGGAGGGCTCTTGCTCGATGGATCCGTGCTCGGCACGCTGGAGGCATGCCGACCCGGAACCCGACGCCCGCCCCCGCTGACGCCGCGCCGGCGCCGCTGCCCGCCGACCTCCGCGACCTGTTCGAGGCCGGGCCCGGCTACCTCTCCGCCTGCACCATGGGCCTGCCGACGCGCGCGACGGTCGAGCGCCTGCGGGCCGACCTCACGACCTGGTCGGCCGGGGGATCCACCGCGCACGGCTACGGCGGCGTCGTCGAGGGCGTGCGTGCGTCGTACGCGTCGCTCGTGGGCGTACCCGTGGGATCCGTCGCCGTGGGCTCGCAGACCGCCTCCTTCGTGAGCGTGCTCGCCGCCGCCGTGCCCGCGGGCGCCGAGGTGCTGTGCGTGTCGGGCGACTTCAGCTCGCTCACCTACCCGTTCGTCGTGGCGGAGGCGCGCGGCGTCGTCGTGCGGCACGTGCCGCTCGAGGAGCTCGCGGGCGAGATCGGCCCGCGCACGCACCTCGTGGCGTTCTCACTCGTGCAGTCCGCCGACGGCCGGGTCGCGGACGTCGCCGCGATCCGCGAGGCCGCCCGGATCCACGACGCCTTCACCCTCTGCGACACGACGCAGGCGGCCGGCGCCATGCCGATCGACGCGAGCCTGTTCGACGCCACCGCCTGCCACGCGTACAAGTGGCTCTGCGCACCGCGCGGCGCGGCGTTCCTCACGCTGTCGGACCGCTACCGGCGGACGCTCGTGCCCGTGCAGGCGAACTGGTACGCGGGCGCCGACGTGTGGGCGTCCTGCTACGGACCCGCGATGGCGCTCGCCGAGGACGCGCGCGCGTTCGACGTGTCGCCCGCCTTCGGCGCGTGGGTCGGCGCGGCTCCGGCGATCGCGCTGTTCGCGCGCCTCGACCTCCACGCCGTGCACCGGAGGAACGTCGAGCTGGGCGACCTCGTGAGCGCGGGGCTCGGCATCGAGCCGCGCGGACAGGCCATCGTCACGTGGCCGGACGCGGACGGCGCCGACCTCGCCCGGCTGGGCGCCGCGGGGATCGTCGCCTCGGGCCGCGCGGGCCGCGCGCGCATCGCCTTCCACCTCTGGAACGACGAGGACGACGTGGAACGCGTGGTCCGGGCGCTGCGCGCCTGACCCGCTGCGCCGCCTGACGCTGCGGCGCCTTACGCGCCGACGCGCTGGGATTCCCTCGGCTGGGAATAAGCCGGGCGCATGGCAGTTGGACATCGAGGCGCGCCATCCGCGCGCCCTGAGTCCTCCGGCGCCCCGCGCCCCCCTCATCTCGAAGGAACGCTCCGTGTCGTCTGCCGTCCTCCACCCCGGCGACGCGCTCTCCCGCCGGGAGCGCATCGTCTACATCATCGTGCTGGGCGCCCTCGTCGGCCTCGGCCCGTTCACGATCGACCTCTACCTGCCGGCCTTCCCGGTGATCAAGGAGCAGTTCGGCGTCTCGGACGCGGCCGTGCAGCTCACCCTCACGGGCACGACCGTCGGGTTCGCGCTCGGCCAACTCGTGGTCGGACCGTGGAGCGACCGCGTGGGGCGCCGACTGCCGCTGATCGTCGCCACGAGCCTGCACATCCTGGCGTCGCTCGGTGCCGCGCTCGCGCCCGACGTCACGGTGCTGCTCGTCTTCCGCATCCTCCAGGGCGCGGGTGCCGCGGGCGGCGCCGTCGTCGCCATGGCCATGGTGCGCGACCTCTTCGGCGGCCGCCCGCTCGTGCGCATGCTCTCGCGGCTCGCCCTCGTGACCGGGCTCGCGCCGATCCTCGCGCCCGTCATCGGCTCGCAGCTGCTGCGCTTCGTCGACTGGCGCGGCGTGTTCTACGCGCTCACCGCCTACGCGATCCTCGTCGTGATCGCGGTCACCTTCTTCATCGTCGAGACGCTGCCCAAGGACCGCGTGCGCATCGAGGAGAAGGGGACGCTCCTCCGCCGCTACCGCTCGGTGCTGGGCGACCGCGTGTTCGTCGGCGTCGCGCTCATCGGCGGGATGCAGTTCGCGGGGCTGTTCTCCTACCTCTCCAGCTCGTCGTTCCTGTTCCAGGACGTGTACGGGTTCGACGCGCAGCAGTTCGGGATCCTGTTCGGTATCAACTCGCTGGGCGTCGTGATCGGCAACCAGATCGCCGCGCGGCTCACGAAGGTCATCGGGCCGCAGTGGATCCTCGCGGGCGTCGTCACCGTGCAGTTCCTGTCGTCGGCGACGATCGTGCTGCTCGGCACCTTCACCGACGCCGGGCTCCTCGGCACGCTGATCCCGCTGTTCTTCTTCATCCTCGCGTGCGGCTTCGGCTTCCCCTGCGTGCAGGTGCTCGGGCTCGTCAACCACGGGCACGAGGCCGGCACGGCGGCATCGCTCCTGGGCGCGGTGAACTTCGGACTCGCGGGCGCGATCTCGCCCATCGTCGGCCTGATCGGCATCACCTCGGGCGTGCCCATGGCCGTCGTCATGGGCGCGTGCGCAGTCGTCTCGATCCTCTCGATGTGGCTCATCGTCCAGCCGCGGACGGTGCCGGCCCTCACCAACTGACGGCCGCGGGCCGCGGGGGAGCGCTGGGTAGGGTGAGGCCATGAGCCCCGCCCGCGACCCGGCCCGCCTCCGGGGGGTCGACGCGGCGCGCGGGCTCGCGGTCCTCGGCATGATGGCGGCGCACGTCGCGGTGCCGCGCACCCTCGAGCTCGACGAGCCGTCGACCTGGCTCGCCATCGCCGACGGCCGGTCGTCCATCCTCTTCGCCACGCTGGCCGGGCTCTCCATCGCGCTGATGTCGGGGCGCGAGCGGCCGCTCGACGGGAGCGACCTCGCGCGCGTGCGCCTGAGGATCCTCGTGCGCGCCGCATGCCTGTTCCTCCTCGGCGGGCTGCTGGCGGCGCTGCAGACGTACGTCGCCGTGATCCTCGAGGTCTACGCCGTGCTGTTCGTGGCCGTGCTGCCGCTGCTGCGCTGGCGGGCGTCACGCCTGCTCGCGCTCGCCGCGGTCGCCGCCGTCGCGCTGCCGGTCGCGACGACCGCGCTCGCCATCCACTTCGACGGCGCGCTCATGCGGCCGGATCCGTTCGTGGTCCTCGTCGTCACCGGCCACTACCCGGCGCTCACCTGGGTGGTGTTCGCGATCGCGGGCCTCGGGATCGGCCGGCTCGCGCTCGGCTCCGCGCGCGTGCAGCTGCTGCTCATGACGGTGGGCGCGGGTCTCGCCGTGCTGGCGTACGGCGGGTCGGCGCTGGTCGAGGCGGCCGTGCCCGCGCCGCCGCCCGGGTGGGAGTTCATCCTGTCGACGACGCCGCACGAGGGGTCGCCGTTCGAGGTCGTGGGATCCGGCGGGTTCGCCATCGCGGTCATCGGCCTGTGCCTGCGCGTCGCCGCCCTCCTGCCGGCCGTGCTGGTGCCGCTGGAGGCGGTGGGGCAGCTCGCGCTCACCGTGTACGCGGTGCACATCGTGGTGATCGACCTCGTCGCGCCCGAGGGCGACCTCATCGCGGACGACGGCGCGTACCTGGCGTTCCTCCTCGTGACGGTCGTGCTCTCGCTGCTCTGGACGCGGACCATCGGGCGCGGGCCGCTCGAGCGCGCGCTGGGCGCGGTCGCGGGGTGGGCGTCGGACCTCGCGCCGCGCGGATCCCGGGAGCGGGCCCCGGAGGGCGTCCGCTAGAGGGGTCGGCCGGATCCCGGGCGGGCGTCGCGCGCGGCCGCCCCGAGCCGGGCGAGCGCCTCGAGGCGCGGCAGGCGTGCGGCGTCGGCCGCATCCCACGCCGCCGACAGCGCGCAACCCGCCTCGGCCCAGGCGAGCACGGCGTCCCGGTCGATGCCCGTCTCCTCGGCGACCACCCGCGCGCGCCGGGCCAGCCGTCCAGGACGCAGCGCGATCCCGGGCGTCGGGTTCGCGAGGATGTTGGCCGTGTCGAAGCCGGGGTCGCCCACGAGGGCCTTGGGGTCGATGGCGCGCCACGCGTCGTCGTCGTCGTGACCGCCGCCGCCGAAGCGCAGGACGTTGCCGTGGTGGACGTCGCCGTGCAGCACCGCGGTCGGGCCGGATCCGGCCAGCAGCTCGCGGGCGACCGCCGCACCGCGGTCCAGGGACCGGGGGAGCGGCCGCGCGGGCTCGACCAGCTCGCGGAACCAGACGGCGAGGGGCACGGCCTCGGCGCACGTGCGCGGGTCCAGCGGCACGCCGTGCAGCCGCGTGGCGGCGCGGGCGAGGATCCGCGTGGCCCGGTCGTCGCGCGCGTCCGCGTCCGGCCCCTCGGCCGATGCCTCGCGCACGAGGATCCCCGTGTCGTCCGCGCGCGCCATGACCACGGTGCCGTCGGCGTCGGACGCGAGCACGGGCGCGGCACCGCGGCCGGCCCACGCGGCCATCAGGCGTCCGCCGCGCCGCTCCTCCTCCACGAGGGGCACCTTGAGCATCAGGCGGGCGCCGTCGCGGCGGACCGGGGCGAGCACGCTGCTGGGGGTGCGGACGGCCGGGCCGTCGGGATCCAGCCGCCAGCGCTCGAGGAGCGGCCCGAGCATCGCGAGGTCCACGAGGGCCGCGTCCGCGTCCGCGTCGATCACAGCCGGATCGACACGGGCACGCCCGTGAGCGCCATGATGCCGACCACGGCGCCGATCACGCCCATGCCCAGGAGGACGAGCGCCCCGGCCAGGGCGAGCCGCGACCGCTCGTACCAGGGCAGGACCCCTCGGCGGGCACCGCGCAGCTCCGCCATGGTGAGCACCTTCGCCTGCTCCGTCAGCGGCAGGTCGAGGTCGCCGGCCATCGAGCGCATGGTCCACAGGTCGTACACGTGGCCGCTGAGGCGGAGGAGGAGCCGGCCGTCGACGTCCATGACGAACAGGCGCGGCTGCGTGTCGAGCGTGAGGCCCTGGTAGACGTGCGCCACCAGGAGGTCGTGCACGCTGCTGCGGCGGACGCGCGTGCGGCGCAGCAGGAAGCGGGACTCGACGTCGCCCGTGGTGTGCGAGATCCGCACGTACGAGGTGCGGTACAGGGCGGCGAGAAGCGCGCTGAGCAGGCCGACCACCGCGACGCCGAGGATCACGGCCGCCGCGTTCCCCGTGGGGATGGCGAGCACCAGGAGCGCCGCCCCCAGGGGCACGACGAGCGCGAGCGTGGCGAGGGCGAGCTGCCGCAGGAGGGCCGCGCGGGGGCGGATGATCGTGCTCGCGCCGTCACGGGGCGCGTCGCCGTCGTCCTGCACGTCGCCTCCGGTCGTCGTCCGACGCCGTCCTCGCGTCTGCCGTCGTCCGGCGTGCCGCGCGCATCTCGGGACGGGCGGCTCCCGCGGGTGCGGGCGGGACGACCGTTCCAGCCTAGGCGGGTGCCGGCCCGGCGGGCAGGGGCGCTATGGGGGACACGAGAGCCCCGCCGGACCGGTGTCCGTCGGGGCTCTCGTGCGACTGGCGGAGGATAGGGGATTCGAACCCCTGAGGGCTTTCACCCAACACGCTTTCCAAGCGTGCGCCATAGGCCACTAGGCGAATCCTCCATGACGCGTGCCGCGGCGTCAGGAACGCGGCGGCACCCGTCGATACTACCTGCCCGCGACGAGGCCCGATGCACCCGGGGTGTCGAGCAGCCCCGCGAGGGCCCGACGCGAGGGCGCGCCGAGCTTCGCGCGCGCCTGGTAGAGGTGCGACTCGACCGTGCGGACGGAGAGGAACAGGCGTCCGGCGATCTCCCGGTTGCTCAGCCCCTGCGCCGCGAGCACGCCGATCTCGAGCTCCCGGCGCGTCAGCATGCTGACGTCGAGGACGGGCGTGACCGAGGCCGCGGCGGTGGCGGGCGCACCGCGGTCGATGCGCGTCTGGATCCGCGCGAGCGTCGCCCGCGCGTCGGTGAGGGCGGGTCCTGCTGCGTCGCCCGCCAGCATGCGCAGGAGGTCCTCGCACGCGGCGAGGGCCTGCTGGTGCAGCCCGGACTCCTCCAGCGTGCGCACGCCCTGCGCGACGAGCGCCGCGTCCGAGGTGCGGGATCCCTCCACCACCTCGGCCATGCCGTGCAGCGCGGGCACGTCGGTGCGCTCGCGCACGAGTCGGGCGCCCTCGACGAGGCGGGGGTCCGTGGATCCGAGCGTCCAGGCGCGGAACAGCATGCCCGCCCGGAGCGCATGCGCCTCGCCGCTGAGGTCGCCGACGTCGAGGAGGAGCGTCGCCGCCTCCTCCGGCCGGCCGCGTGACGCGAGGATCTCCACGCGCACGCCCTCGGCGAGCATGCGCTGGTACGGGTAGCGCGGGTCGGCGCGATGCGCGATGTCCGTCGCGATGCGCTCGGCCTCCTCGGTGCAGCCGCGGAGCGCGAGCACGCGGGCGCGCTGCATCCCGATCCAGAGCCGCCACGTGCCGGTGTCCGGCCCGATGAGGCGGTCGTCGGCGAGGCTCAGCTCCGCTTCCGCGCGGTCGAGCCGCCCGAGGTCGAGGGCGACGCCGCCCGTGATGGCGCCGAGGACGGGGATGAACCACTGCGCGTCCTGCGCGATCGCCGACTCCACCCACGCATCCAGCTCGCGCTCGAGGTCGGGGATGTCGAGGCGGCAGAGCCGACGGCTGAACGCGCTCGCCGAGAGCATCTCGAGGCGCGCCTCCTCGAGCAGGATGTCGTCGTAGGTCCCGCGGCGGTCGGGGCGGCGGGACACGAGCCCGAGCCCGTCGTCGATGGCCTCGCCGAGCTCGGCACCGCGACCCAGGTGGCCGAGCGCGAGGACCACCGAGCGCTGGGCGCGCAGGCGCACGAGCGGGCTCGACGCGCGCGCCCCCGCATCCCGTGCGGTGGTGAGCGCCGTCTCCCATTCCATCTGCCCGAGCGCCATGGCCGCGCCGATGGCGGCTGCCTCCGCGCACGCGTCCGAGTGGGCCTCCGCTCCGTGCCCGATCCCGTCGAGAAGACGACGGACGTGGTCGGTCCCCGGCAGCGCGGCCTGCGTCGCGAGGACGCACCAGCGGAGCGCCTCGACGCGCTCGCCCGGCATGAGCGCCGCGGTGTCCAGGGCATCCATCGTCTCCATCGCGCGCGCCGGGTTGCCGAGCACGGTCAGGGCGCGAGCCTGCTCGCAGGCCGCGTACGCGACCGAGCCGCCGTCGCTCGCGATCTCCGCGAACGCGAGCGCGTCGTGCGTCATGCCGACGTCGTTCGCCAGCCGCGCTGCGACGAGGTGCACGGCGGCGAGGGTGTCCGCGCCGAATCGCTCGACGGCGTCGCGGCGCCCGTCGACCGTGAGCGTGCGCGCGATCAGCAGGCTCTCCTTCGGGCTGAGCGGGACGCCGTGCGACGCCTCCTGCAGGAGGGACCCGACGACGCGGCGCGTGAGGGCGTCGACGGCCTCCGGGTCGGTGCGGGCGAGCGCGGCCTCGGCCTCCAGCAGGTCGGCGCGGAGGATCCGGTCGCCCTGGCCCTGCACGCGGGCGAGGCCGCGCGCGCCGAGCACCCGCAGGATCGTCTCGCCGAACAGGCGGGCGGCGCGCTGGTACGGCACGCCGTCGAGGCGGGCGAGGAGCACGAGCGTGCTGCGCTCGTCGTCGTCGAGCATCGACACGCGCGAGGAGACCAGCTCGAGGATCCGGGCGCGCGGCGCGTGCGGGCTCGGGAAGGCGTAGCCCGTGACGGTCCGCTCCGTGCCGTCCGACTCGAGCGCCTCGAAGGTCAGCTCCCGGACGAGGAACGGGCGGCCGCCGCTGCGACGCTGGATCTGCACCCGCGTCGCCTGGTCGAGCGCCACCTGCCCCGCGATCGAGTCGATCATCGCGTCGACCTCCGCCGCGTCGAGCGGGGAGAGGTCGAGCCGCTCGGCGTAGCCGTTCCGCCACAGGCCGAGGATCTCGTGGGCCGCCTGCGCCGCGCGCACGGCCTGCTCGGTGCCCGGCTCGGGTTCGCGGGCGCGGAGGTGGCGGGCGTCGCCGCCCGTGTCGTCGACCGTGACGAGCAGCGTGCAGCGCTCGCTCGCGCGTGCGTCGACGAGCGCGGCGCGGACATCGGGCGCCATGAGGTGCCCGTCGTCGATCACCACCACGGGTCGCACGGCGGGGAGCGGGCGCGCGGCGCGGATCCCGGGGACCTGGTCGATGACGCGGCGGAGGACGTCCGGGAGGTCGGGCGTGGACGCGTGGGCGCGGATCACGGTCAGGCCGTTGCGCGTGAGGGCGTCCGCCACGCGACCGGCCACGTGGCTGCGACCCGAGCCGACGCTGCCGGTGACGACGGCGCTCGTGCCCGCCGCCAGCCAGCGCTCGAGCGTCTCGAGGTCGCGGGCGCGGCCGCCGCGGCCGGGAGCCGGGCTCTCCACCCGACTGCCCGACCGGATGTGGGTGTGCGTCATCTGCTTCATGTGACCCCCGTCGTGAAAGCGGTGGTCCGCGCCGCATCCCCCGAGGCCGCGCGGTCCCTGTGACCCCATCTTGCGCGGAAACCGGGGTTCCGGCCAGGCGCACCGACTGTTACTTATCCGATGCGTCACGGAAATAAGTAGTCGGCACTGTGGGGGACGCCTCGGGGCGCTCCTAGCGTGTCCCTCATGTCCGGGCATGGGGATGCTCCGGACGGTGCGCTCCGGCGCACCATGCGTGCGATGCACGGGAGCACGACGGCTTCGGGTGCCGTCGACCCGACGCGTCGCCCGCGGCACGACCCGGGTGCCTCAGCAGCCCGGAAGCGGATGACGGCCCCCTCCGGGGCGGAGGGGGCCGTCATCCAGGTCCGCGCGGGTCGCGCGTCGTGCGGGTGCCGCTAGTAGCGCAGGCCCGCGATGGCCTCGGCGACGGGCTCCTCGCCCGAGATCGCCTCGAACTGGACGCGCACGCCCGTGCCGTCGACGAGCGCGGTCGCCACGATCTCGGCGACGTCGGCGCGGGGGATGGTGCCGCGGCCCGTGGAGGTGCCCACATGGATCCGGCCGGTGCCGGGGTCGTCGGTGAGGCCGCCGGGGCGGACGATGGTCCAGTCGATGTCGCGGGCCCGGAGGTCGGCGTCCGCCTCGGACTTCGCGCGCTGGTAGATCTCGTAGGTGTCGTCGCTGTCGGGGTCGAAGCCGTCGACGGCCATGGCCGAGATCATCACGTAGCGGGTGACGCCGGCCTTCTCGGCGGCGTCGGCGAGCAGGATCGCGCCGTCGCGGTCGATGGTGAGCTTGCGCTCCGGGCCGGAGTCGGGCCCGCCTCCGGCCGCGAAGACCACGGCGTCGGCGCCCTGAAGCGCCTCGGCGACCTGGTCGACGTCGCTCTGCTCCAGGTCGAGCACGAGCGCCTCCGCCCCGGCGTCGGCGAGGTCGGACGCGTGGTCGGGGTTGCGGACGATGCCGACGGGCTGGTGGCCCTGGTCAGCGAGTCGTCGTTCGAGCAGTCGGGCGATCTGGCCGTGTCCTCCGGCGATGATGATGCGCATGGCGTCCACGCTACGCCCGGCCCGGTGAGCGGCTGCTGGGCGGGCCGCTGCCGACCGTCGGGCGTCCCGCGTCGGGTACACTCGGTGTCGGCTCCTCGCGTGGTGCCATCCAGGTGAACTCCCCCAGGGCGGAGACGCAGCAAGGGCAGCCGGGCTCTGGCAGGTGCGCGAGGGGTCTTCTCCTTTTAACAGACGCAGGTGTCCGCGCAGGCGACGCCCATAGGCTTGCGGGCATGGCTCGGAGCATCTACATCACGTCCGCCGAAGGGCACTCGGGCAAGTCGACGGTCGCGCTGGGGGTGCTCGACACCCTGACCCACCAGATCCAGCGCGTGGGCGTGTTCCGTCCCATCGCGCGCTCCATCGTCGAGCGCGACTACGTGCTCGAGGCGCTGCTGTCGCACGACGGCGTGGACCTCGACTACGACGAGTGCGTGGGCGTCACCTACGACGACGTGCACGCGGATCCCGAGGCCGCGCTCTCCCGCATCGTCGAGCGCTACAAGGCCGTCGAGGCCAAGTGCGACGCCGTCGTCATCGTCGGCAGCGACTACACCGACGTCGGCAGCCCCACGGAGCTGTCGTTCAACGCGCGCATCGCGGCGAACCTCGGCGCCCCCGTGCTCCTCGTGCTCACGGGCCGCCGCACGGACGAGACCGGCGGCCGCAGCCCCGACGAGATGCGCCAGATCGCCGACCTCGCGATCCCCGAGCTGGTGACCGCGCACGCGGGCCTCCTGGGCGTCGTCGTGAACCGCGCCGACCCCGAGCAGCTCGACGCCATCACGGCCGCGATCCCCGCCGCCGTCCCCGCATCGCTCCAGGCGCAGGCCCCGCACGTGCCGGTCTGGGCGATCCCCGAGGACGCGTTCCTCGTCGCCCCCACCGTCGCCGAGCTCCTCGACGCGGTCGACGGCACGCTCGTCAAGGGCGACGCGGCGCTCCTCAGCCGGGAAGCGCTCGGCGTGGTCGTCTCCGCCATGTCGATGGAGAACGTGCTCGCGCGCCTCACCGAGGGCGCCATCGTCGTGATCCCCGGCGACCGCAGCGAGGTCCTCCTCGGCGTGCTCACGGCGCACGCCTCCGAGACCTTCCCCACGGTCGCGGGCATCGTGCTGAACGGCGGCTTCGCGCTGTCGCCCACCATCGAGCGCCTCGTCTCCGGGCTCGACGAGACGCTGCCGATCATCTCCACCGAGCTCGGCACGTACGAGACCGCGAAGCGCATCACGCAGACCCGCGGCCGGCTCTCGCCCGAGTCCAGCCGCAAGATGGACACGGCGCTCGCCGCCTTCGAGCAGCACGTCGACACGTCGCGGCTCCTCGAGCTGCTCGACGTCAGCCGCTCCGACGTGGTCACCCCGCTCATGTTCGAGTACGGGCTCATCGAGCGGGCCAGGAAGGCCGGCAAGCGCATCGTGCTGCCCGAGGGCACCGACGACCGCGTGTTGCGGGCGGCCGGCACGATCCTCAGCCGCGGCATCGCCGACGTCACGATCCTCGGCGAGGAGATCGAGGTGCGCTCGCGGGCCATCGGCCTCGGCATCGACATCGGGCGCGCCACCGTGCTCAGCCCCTTCGACGCCGTGCTGCGCGAGCGCTTCGCCGAGGAGTACGTGCGCTTGCGCGCCCACAAGGGCATGGTGCTCGACATCGCGCGCGAGACCGTCACCGACGTCTCGTACTTCGGCACGATGATGGTGCAGCTCGGGCTCGCCGACGGCATGGTGTCGGGCGCCGCGCACACGACGGCGCACACCATCCGGCCGGGCTTCGAGATCATCAAGACCACGGACGGCGTCTCCGTCGTCTCGTCGGTCTTCCTCATGGCGCTCGCCGACCGGGTGCTCGTCTACGGCGACTGCGCCGTGAACCCGGATCCCACCGCCGACCAGCTCGCCGACATCGCCATCTCGTCGGCGGGGACCGCGGCGCAGTTCGGCATCGAGCCGCGCATCGCGATGCTGTCGTACTCGACGGGGGAGTCGGGCGCGGGTGCCGACGTGGAGAAGGTGCGCCAGGCCACGGCGCGCGTGCGGGAGCTGCGGCCCGACCTCGCGGTCGAGGGACCCATCCAGTACGACGCGGCGGCGGACGCGGCGGTCGCGGCCACGAAGATGCCCGGCTCCGAGGTCGCCGGCCGCGCGACGGTGTTCATCTTCCCGGACCTCAACACGGGCAACAACACGTACAAGGCCGTGCAGCGCTCGGCCGGCGCGGTCGCCATCGGGCCCGTGCTGCAGGGGCTCCGCAAGCCCATCAACGACCTCTCGCGCGGCGCGCTCGTGCAGGACATCGTCAACACCGTCGCCATCACCGCCATCCAGGCCGAGGGGATCGAGGCGGGCTGAGCGCCCGTCCGTCCCGTCGTCTTCCCACCCGCCGCACCCGTCAGGAGCCCACCCGTGCCCGTCGTCCTCGTCGTCAACTCCGGATCGTCGTCCTTCAAGTACCAGCTCATCGAGATGGACACCGAGACCGTGCTCGCCTCCGGCCTCGTCGAGCGCATCGGCGAGGAGGTCGGATCCACGCGCCACAAGGCGGGCGGCGACTCGTGGGAGCGCGAGCTGCCCATCGCCGACCACACCGCCGGCTTCCAGGCGATGCTCGACGCGTTCGCGGATCACGGGCCGTCGCTCGAGGAGGGGCCGCCCGTCGCGATCGGCCACCGCGTCGTGCACGGCGGCGACGTGTTCGTCGAGCCGACCGTCGTCACCGAGAAGGTGAAGGCCGACATCGACGACCTCTCGGCGCTCGCGCCGCTGCACAACCCGGGTGCGCTGCAGGGGATCCAGGCGGCCCAGACCGCGTTCCCCGACGTGGCGCACGTGGCCGTGTTCGACACCGCGTTCCATCAGACGCTGCCGGCCGAGGCGTACACGTACGCGATCGACCGGGAGCTCGCGGCCGCGCACCGCATCCGCCGCTACGGGTTCCACGGCACGAGCCACAAGTACGTCTCGGAGGCCGCCGCGCGCCTGCTCGGCAAGCCGCTGGAGGAGACGCGGATCATCGTGCTGCACCTCGGCAACGGCGCGTCCGCGGCGGCGGTGCAGGGCGGGCGGTCCATCGACACGTCCATGGGGCTCACCCCGCTCGAGGGCCTCGTCATGGGGACCCGCTCCGGCGACATCGACCCCGCGATCCTCTTCCACCTCGCCCGGCACACCGACCTCGGGCTCGACGACCTCGAGACCCTCCTCAACCGGAAGAGCGGCCTGCTCGGGCTCACCGGCCTCGGCGACATGCGCGACGTGCAGCGCGCCGCCGCCGACGGCGACGAGGACGCGCAGACGGCGCTCGGCGTGTACCGGCACCGGATCCGCCACTACGTCGGCGCCTACGCGGCGCAGCTCGGCGGCGTCGACGCCGTCGTGTTCACGGCCGGCGTCGGCGAGAACAACCCGCTCGTGCGGCGGCGCTCGCTCGCCGGGCTCGAGTTCATGGGGATCGGGATCGACGACGACCGCAACGAGCTGATCAGCTCCGAGGCGCGCTTCGTGAGCCCCGACGGATCGCCCGTGGCCGTGCTCGTGATCCCCACCGACGAGGAGCTCGAGATCGCGCGCCAGTCGCTCGCGGCCACCGGGAACTGACCCGCCGGTCCCTCCGCCGGCGCTCCCCCGCTGGGACCCCCGAGGCCCGCGATCCGACCGGATCGCGGGCCTCGCGTCGTGCCGGACGGCCGTGCGGACCAGTAGCGCCACTGGGACGCCTACTGATCCGACTGCGTGGTCCCCTCCCGCGCAGACCAGTGCCCCGCAGTGTTGTCCCCCCTGCGACCGGATGCGAGCCTCAGACGACCGTGGGAGTGGTGGGGGCCGCCCCGCGGTGACGCACGGCCGCGTCCACGAGCGCGGCCGGCCATGCAATCGAGGGGAACGCAGATGGCACTACACATGCCCAGCCGCAGAAGCAGGCTGGCGACCGCGACGGCCTTCGGGCTCGCCGCGGCGATCGTCGCGTTCGGGGGCACCGCGCCCGCGAACGCCGCACCGGGGGACACGGCGGAGGCCGAAGGGCGCTTCCTGACCCTCACGAACGTCCCGCAGGTGATCGCCCTCGATGGCGCGTACACCTCCTACGGACCCGGCGACACCGCCGCGCAGGTGGAGAACGCGCCGCTGGACGTGGACGTCCTGAACGGGCTCGCGAACGCGCAGCTCGCCGCCGGCGTCACGCTCGGCTCGCTCCTCGACCTGGACCAGGCCGCGGGTGCGGGCGTCCTCCAGCAGTACGCCTCGAGCGGACCGGCCGGAGCGACGGGCGCGGCCGGCGCCGTGTCCGACACCGGCGCCATCCAGGTCGGCCAGGGCGCCGGACAGCAGACGGTCATCGATCTCGGCTCGACCATCGAGTCCATCGGTGCCGAGGGCGCCCTCTCCGATCTGTCGCTGCGGTTCGGGGCCATCTCCTCCACCACCACGTCGACGGGGACGGGGACGCCGACGTCGGACTACGACATCGCCTCGGCCGAGGCCGTGCTCACGAGCCCGCTGGTCGCGCAGATCAGCTCCCGGCTCACGGCGGCCGTCAACGGGATCGCCCCCGAGATCGCCGCCGACATCGACGTCTCGGCCGCAACGGGCCCGCTCCTCGAGGGGATCCTCGGGGAGAACGTCCTCACCGCGGCCCTCGAGGTCGGGACCCCCACGGTCACCGCCACGGCGAACGTGAACACGGCGGCCGTCGTGCAGGCCGCGCTCGCCGAGCCGCTCACGAACGCCGACGGGACGGTCTCGATCGACGTGTCCGCCGGCTCCATCACGGTGGATCTCGACCGGATCCAGGCGCTCAACGACCGGGATCCCGGAGCGTCGATCCTGACCTCGGCCATTCTCGCGGACGTCGTCGACTCGGCGATCACGAACATCTTCACGGACGTGCTGCCGAACCGCCTCGTGACCGCGCTCCGCGCCTCCACCACGGTGGACATCGCGGTCACCGCGCCGCTCACGGTCGGCCTGCTCAACACGGACGCGGGTGATCTCGTCGTCAACGTCGACGTGTCGCTCGACCGCCTCCTCGGCGGGACGACCGGCACGGCCCCCACGGTGAGCCTCGATGGGACGAACCTCATCGGCATCCCGGTGTCCCTGGCGGTCCTCACGCCGCTCTTCGATGACCTGGTGACCGGGCTCCTCGGGTCGAACGCCGACACGGATCTCCTGCCGGCCATCGGCGACGCGCTTGCCGGCGTCAGCACGGGCGTGATCACGGCACTCGCGCCGGCGCTCGCGGTCGTCGACCAGGTCGTGCGCCTCACGGTCAACGAGCAGACGCCGGACGCCTTCATCGACGGGGACGGCGTGGACGCCGGATCCTCGTCGGTGACGGCCCTGCGCGTGCGGCTGCTCGGGAACGGAGGGCCGACCATCGACCTGGCCCGCTCCACCGTACGCGCCGTGCCCGCCCCCGTCGCCGACGACGTGACCATCACGTCGCCGACGCCGGACCAGGTGATCGAGCTGGCCGACGGGCAGACGACCGTGGTCGTCCCCGTCACCGGCACCGCCGATCCGGACGCCGAGGTCACGCTGACCGTCGGCGGCCAGACGGTCGGTCCGGTCGAGGTCGGACCCGGTGGCACCTACACGCTCACACCGACCGCCCTCCCGGCCGGCAACTACACGGCCACCGTCACCCAGACGATCGACGGGCAGGCCGCGGGCTCCGCGACGGTGACCTTTACCATCGCGGCGGCGGCCACGGACATCACGATCACGACGCCCACGGCGGACCAGGTCTTCCTGACCACCGCGGCGGACCCGACGGTCGACGTGCCCGTGGAGGGCGCGGCCGACGTGCGCGCCTCGGTCACCGTGACGATCCCCGGCCAGACCGCGCAGACCGAGCTGGTCGGCGCCGACGGCCTCTACGACGTGGCGTTCGCCGACCTCCCGGTCGGCACGTACACGGCGACCGCCACCCAGACGATCGACGGCGTGGTCCGCGGGACGGCGACGGTGACCTTCACGGTCGGCGCCCCCGCCGCCGCGGTGACGATCACGTCTCCGTCGACCGGTGACCAGATCCTCAGCGCCGGCACCGTGCCGACGGCCGACGTCCCCGTGACCGGCGCCGCCGACCCGCGCGCCACCGTCACGGTGACGATCCCCGGCCAGGACCCGCAGACGGAGCTCGTCGGCGACGACGGGGTCTACGACGTGACATTCGCCGACCTCCCGGTCGGCGACTACACGGCGACGGCGACCCAGACGATCGGCGGCACCGCCGCAGGATCGGCCACGGTCACCTTCTCCGTCATCGCCCCGGCGGTCGCCGTGGTCATCGACACCCCGACCGACGGGCAGGACTTCGTCGTCCCGGCCGGCGGCACCGCGGTGCCCGTGACCGTGAGCGGCAGCGCCGACGTCCGCGGATCCGTGCTCATCGCGGTCACGGGCCAGACGCCCGTCACGCAGGTGGTCGGGGACGACGGCCGCTTCGAGGCGACGTTCCCCGGTCTCTCCGCCGCGGAGTACACCGTCACGGTGACGCAGACCATCGGCGGCGCTGCTGCCGGTTCGGACACGGCCGACTTCACCATCTCCGTGGCCGGCGTCGACCAGGTCGTCATCCTGACGCCCGAAGACGGCGACTTCGTGCCGCTGCCCGACGGCGACACCACCGTCTCCGTCCCGGTGACGGGCACGGCCGACCCCGACGCCACCGTCACGCTGACGGTCGGCGACACGACGACGGCTCCGGCGGAGGTGGACGACGACGGCGGCTTCTCGCTGGCGACGCCCGATCTGCCCTCCGGCACCTACACGGGCACCGTCACGCAGACGATCGACGGCGTCGCCGTCGGCACCGACACCGTGACCTTCACGATCGGCGTGCCGGTGGTCATCGTCTCGCCGTTCGACTTCCAGGTCTTCCCGCTCACCGGCGGGGCGACCACGCGTGACGTACCGGTCTCCGGCACGGCCGACCCGCTGGGGACGATCACGGTCTCGACCCTGGGTCTCGACCCGATCACGACGGAGGTGGACGCCGACGGAAACTGGACGGTGACGTTCTTCGGCCTGGAGCGCGGCACGTACGACGTGACCGCGACGCAGACCATCGGCGGCGCCCCTGCCGGCGAGGACACGGTCACGTTCGACGTGGGCGTGGACGGCGGCGAGGGCACCGACTCCGATGCCGACGGATCCGCGGCCGCGGTGGACGTGGACGGTGGCGGCGTTGACGCCGCCGGCACGGATGCGACGGATTCGGCGGATGCTGCGGGAACGGATGCGACCGATGCCGCAGGCACCGATGCGACGGATGCTGCGGGAACGGATGCGACCGATGCCGCAGGCACCGATGCGACGGATGCTGCGGGAACGGATGCGACGGACGCCGCTGGCACCGATGCAGCCGGAACCGACGCGACCGATGCTGCTGGCGCTGACGCGACGGATGCTGCTGGCGCCGACGCGGCGGATGCTGCCGGTACGGATGCGACGGATGCTGCTGGCGACAACGATGCGGACACTGATGCCGCTGGCGCTGATGCGACGGATGCTGCTGGCGCTGACGCGGCGGATGCCGATGGCGACAACGATGCGGACACTGATGCCGCTGGCGCTGATGCGACGGATGCTGCTGGTGCTGACGCGACGGATGCCGCTGGTACCGATGCGACCGACGCCGCTGGCGCCGACGCGACCGACGCTGCCGGTACCGACGCGACGGACGCCGCTGGCACGGACGCGGCCGACGCCACCGACGGATCCACCGACGGCAGCGACGCCCCCACCCGGGCCGTCGTCCGCTTCACGGAGATCGTCCGTGGCAGCGGCTCGATGCAGATGGTCGACGCCTCCGGCTTCATCCCCGGTGAGACGCTCAACGCGACGGTGTTCTCCACGCCGAAGCCGCTGGCGCCGATGATCGCGGACGCCGATGGACGTGCGACGTTCGTGTTCGAGATCGGTCCGGACTTCGAGATGGGGGACCACCGCGTCGAGGTGAGCGGAGTCCAGTCCGGCATGGCCGACGAGATGGACACGCGATTCCGGGTCCTCGGATCCACCGTCCCGGCGGGCCAGCCCGGCACGCCGATCAGCGGCGGCAACGGCGGCGGATACGGCGGCGGCATCCTCCCGGTCACGGGCGGCGACGCCGACGGGATGCTGCTGCTCGGCGGCATCGCGCTCCTGATGATGCTGACCGGCGCCGGTGCCCTGCACCGAGGCCGCAGCCGACGGGCGTGATCCGCACGGCCTGAATGCGAGGAAGGCGGGCGGTCCGGCGAGAGCCGGGCCGCCCGCCGGATCCGCTCCCGGGCCGACCCGTACGACCGCATGACCCGCATGACCCGCATGACCCGCACGACCCGCACGACCGCACGACCCGTACGACCGCATGACCAGCTCGACCCGCACGCCCCGCACCACGAAGACCCACCCGACGCACGAGGGGGACGGCTGACGATGACCGACACGACCCACGACCACGACGTCGAGCACGACGCCACCGAGGACGTCGCCGTCGACGCCTCCGAGTCGACCGACCACGACCCCGCCGGGGTCGCGGACGAGGGCGCCTCGCCGGTCGACCCCGCCGACCCCACCCCACCCGCCCTCACCCGCGCCGCCCGCATCGGCACGGCCATCGCGGCGCTCGTCGTCGTGATCTACGTGGCCACCTCGATCCTCATGGTTGTCCCGCAGAGCGACGCCACCCGCGCCCTCACGGCCGCCGCCCGCCCCTACTTCGGCCAGCAGTGGAACGTGTTCGCGCCCTCGATCCAGAAGACCAACCGCTACCTCGAGATGCAGGCGCAGTGGCGCGACGACTCGGGCGCCCTCGTGAAGAGCGAGTGGGTGGACATCACCCGCGCCGAGTACGAGGCGGGGGAGGGCCGGATCCAGTCCTCCCGCACCGTGAAGCAGAGCGCGAACCTGCTGAAGACGTACACGGAGCGGTTCCGGGGTCTCACGCGGGAGCAGCAGGCGATCGTGCAGGACACCTTCATCCGCCGCGCCGACACCGACTCCGGCTTCGCGGCCAAGACGGCCGTCTCCCTCATCGACCAGCTCCAGGCGCTGGACGAGGGCAGCCGCGGCCGAGTGATCACCATGCTCCGCGCCGACTACGTGCTCAAGGAGTTCACGACCTACTGGGCCACGGCCTGGTTCGGGCGCGACATCGAGCGGGTCCGCTGGCGCGTGGCGACCGAGCGGCCCAACGACTTCGCCCACCGGTCCGACGAGCAGCAGCAGTTCACCCCCTCCACGCGCACCTTCGGGTGGCGCGAGGCGGACGACGTGATCGACCCCCAGGCGCTCAGCGTCTACCAGGGGATCGTGGAGAGGTACGCACGATGAGCGCGAGAACGCACGAGACCACGTCGACGCCGAAGGCCGCGGCCGCGGGATCCTGGGCGGGACGCCCCCGGACCGCTCGCGCCGTCCCCTCCGCCCGCGCCGCCCGCGTCCGCCGGCTGCTGCAGGACCGCGAGCTCCTCACCGCGCTCCGGGATCCGCGCGGCTGGCCCCGCGGCATCGCGACCTGGATGACCGAGCGCGAGCACGCCACCTTCAGCTTCGCCGCGCTCCGCATCACGCTCGGCGCCGTGATCCTGATGGTGCTCGTCACCTGCTTCGCCGACCGCCACTACCTGTGGGGCGTCGGATCCCGCTTCATCGATCCCGAGGCGTCGCGCCGCGGCTGGCTGCCGATCTTCACCGGCCTCTTCTCGAAGACCGACGCCACCCTGTTCGACCTCTCCTACCTCCTCCTCGTCGTGCTCGCCGCGCTGTTCACGCTCGGCTGGCGGACGCGCATCGTGACGCCCTTCCTGCTCCTGTTCTGGATCGGCCTGTCGACCAACAGCACGCTGCTCACCAACGGCGGCGACACCGTGCTGCGCCTCACCCTCTTCTTCGTGCTCTTCGCCGACCTGTCCCGGCACCTGTCGCTGGACGCGGTCCGACGGCGCCGCGAGCGCGAGGCGGCCGAGGCGGGGATCGTGCGCCGGCGCCCGCCCCAGCACGTCGAGGCGGCGCGGACGCTCGTCGACCGGATCCCGCGGCTCGTGCGCGTGCTCCTGCACAACACCGCGCTGGTGCTCTGCGCGTACCAGATCATGCTCGTGTACGTGAACTCCGCGATCCTCAAGCTGCAGGGGCCGGAGTGGCGCGACGGATCCGCGACCTACTACTCGCTCGTCATCGAGGGCTACCGGCCGTGGCCGTGGCTGAGCGACCTCCTCACCCAGGCCAGCGTCGGCGTGGTGCTCGCGAGCTTCCTGGCGGTCGCGTTCCAGGGCCTGTTCCCGCTCCTCATCCTGTGGCGGCCGACCCGCATCGTCGCGCTCGTGGTCATCACGGGCATGCACGTGATGATCGGGATCCTGCTCGGGCTCTGGCCGTTCTCCCTCGCGATGATCGCGCTCGACTTCCTCTTCATCCGGGACGCGACCTGGCGCGAGGGCCTCGCGCTCGCCCGCCGCGCGCGGGCGGAGGCGCCCGGCCGGCTCCGCGAGCTGCGCGAGCGCCGCTCCTCCCCAGCCGCGCCGGCCGAGGTCCCCGCGGAGAGCTGACCCGCGGCGGCCGGACGGTCGGGGGTGCCCGGTATCCTCAGGACCGTGGTCACCGCCCTGTATCGCCGTTATCGGCCAGAGAACTTCGCCGAGCTCATCGGCCAGACGCAGGTGACGGATCCGCTGCGCACCGCCCTCCGCACCAACCGCGTCAACCACGCGTACCTCTTCAGCGGCCCGCGCGGCTGCGGCAAGACCACGTCGGCCCGCATCCTCGCCCGCTGCCTCAACTGCGCCGAGGGCCCCACCGACACCCCGTGCGGCGTCTGCCCCAGCTGCGTCGAGCTCAGCCGCGACGGCAGCGGATCCCTCGACGTGGTCGAGATCGACGCCGCGAGCCACAACGGCGTAGACGACGCCCGCGACATCCGGGAGCGCGCGGTCTTCGCGCCGGCGCGCGACCGCTACAAGATCTTCATCCTCGACGAGGCCCACATGGTCACGCCGCAGGGCTTCAACGCCCTGCTGAAGATCGTGGAGGAGCCGCCGGAGCACGTGAAGTTCATCTTCGCCACCACGGAGCCCGACAAGGTCATCGGCACCATCCGCTCCCGTACGCACCACTACCCGTTCCGGCTCGTGCCGCCCGCGCAGATGCTCGACTACGTGGAGCACCTGTCGCGCGAGGAGAGCGTGCAGGTCGCGCCCGGCGTCCTGCCGCTCGTCGTCCGCGCCGGCGGGGGATCCGTGCGCGACACGCTCTCCCTGCTCGACCAGCTCATCGCCGGGTCGGAGGACGAGAGCGTGGAGTACGAGCGCGCCGTCGCGCTCCTCGGCTACACGCACGCGGCGCTGCTCGACGAGGTCATCGACGCGATCGCCCGCCACGACGCGGCCGCCGCCTTCGCGGGGGTCGACCGGGTCATCCAGACCGGCCAGGATCCGCGGCGCTTCGTGGAGGACCTGCTCGAGCGCCTGCGCGACCTCATCATCGTGGGCGCCACCTCCGTCGAGGGCGCCGCCGCCGTGCTGCGCGGCACCCCGGAGGACGAGCTCGAGCGCATGCGCGCCCAGGCCGTGGCCTTCGGCGCCGTCGAGCTGTCCCGTGCAGCCGACGTGGTCAACGCCGCCCTCACCGAGATGACCGGCGCCACCTCGCCGCGCCTCCACCTCGAGCTGCTGGTGGCGCGCGTGCTCGTGCCCGCGAGCGACGACACGCACCGCGGCGCCCTCGCCCGGGTCGAGCGCCTCGAGCGCCGGGTCGGCGTGGCCGACGCGGGGGCGGATCCGGCGCCCGCCACGCCCGTCGCCGCAGCTGCGCCGGCAGCAGCTCCCGCGCCCGCATCGGCTCCCGCTCCCGCCGCCACGTCGGCTCCCGTCGCCGCTCCCGATCCGGCCCCGACTCCCGATCCGGCCCCCGCGGCGAAGTCGACGGAGACCGGTGCCACCACCCAGACCCCGGCCGCATCCGCTCCCGACGAGTCCTCCCCGTCGTCGTCCGGGACGGGCGCCCCCGCGGCGGAGGCGCCCTCCGCGCCCGCGCCGACCGCGCCCGTCGGGCCGGTCACCTTCGAGCAGCTGCGCGACTCCTGGCCGTCGGTCGTCGAGGCGGTCGAGAAGGCCAAGCGCAGCGCCTGGCTCGTCGCCGTCACCGCGACGCCGCGCGCGCTCACGGACGACGTGCTCACGCTGTCCTTCGTCAGCGCCAACGACGCGGAGCGGTTCAAGGAGCGCGGCGCACCCGGGCAGGGCGTGAGCGACATCCTGCGCACCGCCATCCTCGACGTGCTCGGCATCCGCGTGAAGTTCATTGCGCGCGTCGAGCCGCACGGCGGCAGCGCCGCCCCCACGGGCACCTCGGCTCCGACCGGCGGCGGATCCGCGTCGCCCGCGCCCGACGCCTCCCGCCCGGCGGCGTCCGCACCGTCGTCGGCTCCCACGCGCCCGAAGGGCGGGAACGCCGCCACCACGTCCGCCCCGGCGACTCCGCCCGCGTCATCGGCCTCGACCGCGAAGACGGCACCGGCCGCGGGGACGGCACCGGCCGCGGGGTCGGCGTCGCCTGCGAAGACCACGCCGGCCGGTGGCGGCTGGGCCACCGTCGCCATCCCCACGTCCGACCCCGGCGCGTCCGAGGCGCCTGCCGTCCGGGCCCCCGCCTCCCGTCCCGAGCGCTCCGCGAACGCCGGCCCCGCGACCGCGCCGACGGCATCCGCGGCCGCCCCGCGCGCCTCGACCCCGAGCGCGCCCGCCCGCGGATCCTCGGTGGTGCCGGACGCGCACGTCCCCGACTTCGAGGAGCCCGAGCCCGACGAGTTCGGCCCCGCGGAGCCCGGCTGGGCCACCGGCGGCGCGTCTCCCGACTCGGCCCCGCCCGTCGCCCGATCCGCCCCCGCGCAGCAGCCGCCAGCCGCATCCGGTCCCGCCTCACGGCCGGACACCGCTCCCGCAGCCCCCGCCAAGGCCGCGCCTCCGGCCGCCGCGCCGCAGCGCTACGGCGAGTCCGTCGTCCGCGAGATCCTGCAGGCGAGCTTCATCGAGGAGAAGCCCATCGAGCGGAAGGCCCGCCCCACCATCCGCCCCACAGGTCAGGACTAGCGCCGCATGTACGAGGGAATCGTCCAGGAGCTCATCGACGAGCTCGGCCGCCTGCCGGGCATCGGCCCGAAGTCCGCCCAGCGCATCGCGTTCCACATCCTCCAGACCGAGACGTTCGACGTCTCGCGCCTGGCCGAGGTGCTCACCGTCGTCCGCGACAAGGTGCGCTTCTGCGCCATCTGCGGCAACGTCAGCGAGGAGGAGACCTGCGGCATCTGCCGGGATCCCCGCCGCAGCCCCGCCACCATCTGCGTGGTCGAGGAGGCCAAGGACGTCGTCGCCATCGAGCGCACGCGCGAGTTCCGCGGGCTCTACCATGTGCTCGGCGGGGCCATCAGCCCCATCGACGGCATCGGACCGGACGACCTCCGCATCCGCCAGCTCATGCAGCGCCTCGCCGACGCCACGGTCACCGAGGTCATCATCGCCACCGATCCGAACCTGGAGGGCGAGGCGACCGCCACCTACCTCTCGCGGCTGCTCTCCACCTTCGACATCCGCGTCACGCGCCTCGCCTCCGGCCTCCCCGTCGGCGGCGACCTCGAGTACGCCGACGAGGTCACCCTCGGCCGCGCCTTCGAGGGCCGGCGCCTCGTGGGGGAGTGAGCACGGCGGCAGGCCGCCGGGCGCGGCCCGTCACACGGCGGGCCCACCGGGAGCCCCGCTCTAGAATCGTCATCCGGGCCTCCCGCGCCCACCCGAACCCCAGGAGTCGCCCGTGAGCCTCATCGTGCAGAAGTTCGGCGGATCGTCCGTGGCCGATGCCGAGAGCATCAAGCGCGTCGCGAAGCGCATCGTCGCCACGCGGAAGGCCGGCAACGACGTGGTCGTCGCCGTCTCGGCCATGGGCGACTCGACGGACGAGCTGCTCGACCTGGCCCACGAGGTCACGCCCATCCCCGCGCCGCGCGAGCTCGACATGCTCCTCACCGCGGGCGAGCGCATCTCCATGGCGCTGCTCGCCATGGCCATCAAGAGCATGGGCTACGACGCCCGCTCCTTCACGGGCAGCCAGGCCGGCATGATCACCGACGCGCAGCACGGCGCCGCGCGCATCGTCGACGTCACCCCCGGCCGCGTCCGCGATGCGCTCGGGGAGGGCGCGATCGCCATCGTCGCCGGCTTCCAGGGCTTCAACCGCGGCACGGGCGACATCACCACCCTCGGCCGCGGCGGATCCGACACCACGGCGGTCGCGCTCGCCGCGGCCCTCGGCGCCGACGTCTGCGAGATCTACACCGACGTCGACGGCATCTTCACGGCCGACCCGCGCGTCGTCCCGCTGGCCCGCAAGATCGACCGGATCACGAGCGAGGAGATGCTCGAGCTCGCGGCGTCCGGCGCCAAGGTCCTCTACATCCGCGCCGTCGAGTACGCCCGCCGGCACGGCGTCCTGCTGCACGTCCGCTCCTCGTTCACGCACAACGAGGGCACCATCGTCTACAACCCCACGGATGGAGAGAATGTGGAAGAGCCCGTCATCGTCGGCGTCGCCGCCGACCTCAGCGAGGCCAAGGTCACGGTGGTCGGGGTCCCCGACGTGCCGGGCAAGGCCGCGCAGATCTTCACCATCGTCGCCAAGACCGGCGCCAACATCGACATGATCGTGCAGAACGTGTCGGCCGCCGCCACGAGCCTCACCGACATCTCGTTCACCCTCCCGAAGTCGGACGCGCAGCGCGTCCTCACGGTCCTCGCCGCCGAGAAGGACGAGGTCGGCTTCACCGGGCTGCAGCACGACGACCAGATCGGCAAGCTCGCGCTCGTCGGCGCCGGCATGCGCACCAACGCGGGCGTCTCGGCGCAGCTGTTCACCGCGCTGTCCGACGCCGGCATCAACATCGAGATGATCTCGACCAGCGAGATCCGCATCTCGGTCGTCACGCGCGCCGACACCATCGACGAGGCCGTCCGCGTGGTCCACCACGCGTTCGGTCTCGACGCGGACGACGTCGCCGTCGTCCACGCCGGCACCGGCCGCTGACCCGCCCGGCCCGATCCGAACGCCCGACCCGCACGCCCGCGCACCGCAGGAGGAGACACCCGTGACCGAGACCGCACCCGCCGGATCCGCCGCCACCACCCCGGAGACCCCCGGCCTCCGCGTCGGCGTCGTCGGCGCCACCGGCCAGGTCGGGGCGGTCATGCGCCGCCTCCTCGAGGAGCGCGCGTTCCCGATCGCGGAGATCCGCTTCTTCGCCTCGGCCCGCTCCGCCGGCACGACTCTCCCCTTCGCGGGCCGCGACGTCGTCGTCGAGGATGCCGCGACCGCCGACCCCACGGGCCTCGACATCGCGCTCTTCTCCGCGGGTGCCACCACCTCCCGCGCCCAGGCGCCCCGCTTCGCCGAGGCGGGCGTGCTCGTCATCGACAACTCGAGCGCCTGGCGCATGGACCCCGATGTCCCGCTCGTCGTCTCCGAGGTCAACCCCGAGGCCATCGCCGACGCACGCCGCGGCATCATCGCGAACCCGAACTGCACCACCATGGCCGCGATGCCCGTGCTCAAGGTGCTGCACGAGGAGGCCGGGCTCACCCGCCTCGTCGTCAGCACGTACCAGGCCGTCTCCGGATCCGGGCTCGTCGGCGCCGAGGAGCTCGCGGGCCAGACCGAGGCCGCCGTCGCCGCGGGCCCCGAGGCCCTCCGCCGCCTCGTCCACGACGGCCGCGCCGTCGAGCTCGCCGAGCCCGCCGTGTACCAGCGCCCCATCGCCTTCGACGTGATCCCGCTGGCCGGCAGCATCGTCGACGACGGCCTGTTCGAGACCGACGAGGAGAAGAAGCTCCGCAACGAGAGCCGCAAGATCCTCGGGCTGCCCGACCTCCTCGTCAGCGGCACGTGCGTCCGCGTCCCCGTCTTCACCGGGCACTCGCTCTCCGTCAACGCCGAGTTCGCGTCGCCGCTGAGCGTCGCCCGCGCCCTCGAGCTGCTCTCGACCGCGCCCGGCGTCGAGCTGTCCGACATCCCCACCCCGCTCCAGGCGGCCGGCACCGACCCCAGCTACGTCGGCCGGATCCGCGCCGACGAGGGCGCGCCCGAGGGCCGCGGCCTCGCCTTCTTCATCAGCAACGACAACCTCCGCAAGGGCGCCGCGCTGAACGCCGTGCAGATCGCCGAGGTCGTCGCGGCCCGTCGCTGATCCCTCCCCGGCGGGGGAGCGGAAGGGTGCCCGTACCACTCCTCGCGCTCCCGAGGGGGCCCTGAGGAGCGGGCGTACACTTGCCCGGTGAGCGATACAGCGGAATCGGTAGACGTCGTCCTCGTCGGCGGGGGCATCATGAGCGCCACGCTCGGCACCCTCATCAAGCAGCTCGAACCCGACTGGACCATCCAGATCTTCGAGCGGCTCGGCGAGGTCGCCATGGAGTCCAGCAACCCGTGGAACAACGCGGGCACGGGCCATGCGGCCCTCTGCGAGCTGAACTACACGCCGGAGAAGGACGGGAAGATCGAGATCGGGTCCGCCACCCGCATCAACGAGCAGTTCCAGCTCTCCCGCCAGTTCTGGGCCCACCTCGTCACCGCGGGCGCCGTGCCGGAGCCGAAGGAGTTCATCAACCCCACGCCGCACATGACGTTCGTGCGCGGCAAGGAGAACGCCGAGTACCTCCGCCGTCGGTTCGACGCCCTGCGCGCGCATCCCCTCTTCGACGCGATGGAGTACACGGAGGACCCCGCGGTCATCCATTCCTGGGCCCCGCTCCTCGTGCTCCAGCGCGACAAGGACGAGGTCATCGCGGCCACGCGCTTCGAGGGAGGCACCGACGTCGACTTCGGCGCGCTCACTAACAAGCTCGTCGACTACCTCATGGAGCACGGCGCGGCGCTGCACCTCAACCACGAGGTCCGCGGCCTGTCGAAGAACGCCGACGGCACCTGGCACCTCCGCGTCCGCAACGACGTCGGCCGCTCGACCGTGGAGGTGGATGCGAAGTTCGTCTTCATCGGCGCGGGCGGCGGCGCGCTGCCCCTCCTGCAGAAGTCGGGCATCCCCGAGATCAAGGGCTTCGGCGGGTTCCCCATCAGCGGCGAGTGGTTCCGCACGGACGACCCCGAGATCGTCGCGAAGCACCGGGCGAAGGTCTACGGCAAGGCCGCCATCGGATCCCCGCCCATGTCGGTCCCGCACCTCGACACCCGCGTGGTGGGCGGCGAGACCTCGCTGCTCTTCGGGCCCTACGCGGGCTTCAGCCCGCGGTTCCTCAAGAAGGGCTCGCTGCTCGACCTGTTCGCGTCGATCCGCCCGCACAACATCATCCCGATGCTCGCGGTCGCGAAGGACAACATGAGCCTCATCAAGTACCTCGTCAGCCAGCTCCTCGCCTCCAAGGAGACGAAGTTCGACGCGCTCCGCGAGTTCATGCCCACGGCCGACCCGAAGGACTGGTACCAGGTCACGGCCGGCCAGCGCGTCCAGGTCATGAAGAAGGACGCGGAGAAGGGCGGCGTGCTGCAGTTCGGCACCGAGGTCGTCGCGGCGGCCGACGGCAGCATCGCGGGCCTCCTCGGCGCATCGCCCGGCGCGTCCACGGCCGTCCCGATCATGCTCGACGTCCTCGAGCGCTGCTTCCCCGACTGCATCGCCGGCTGGAAGAAGCCCCTCACCCGCATGATCCCGAACTACGGCACCCTCGTCGCGTCCGACCCGAAGAAGACGCCGAAGATCATCCGGGAGACCGCCGAGGTCCTCGAGCTCCAGCACTGACGAGCCGGGCGGCCGCCACATCAGCGGCCGCCCGTTCGCCTTCCGTTCGAATGTGTGTTCGAATGGGCGCATGAGATGGAGCGCGCAGAGGCTGTCCGACGCGAGCGCCGATGCGCTCCCCGGGCTGGCCCGACTGAGCAACCTCGTGCAGAGCGTCCGCACCCCGGAGTTCCAGGGCGTCACCTTCCATGAGGTGCTCGCCAAGTCCGCGCTCAACCGCGTGCCGGGGGAGTCGAAGGTCATGCCGTACGGCTGGACCATCAACCCCTAACGCGGATGCACGCACGCCTGCGTCTACTGCTTCGCGCGCCCGACGCACGAGTACCTCGACCTCGACGGCGGCCGCGACTTCGACGACCAGATCGTCGTGAAGGTCAACGTCGCCGAGGTGCTGGCCCGCGAGCTCGCGAAGCCCACGTGGACGCACGACGCCGTGGCGCTCGGCACGAACACGGATCCGTACCAGCGGGCCGAGGGCCGCTACGCGCTCATGCCCGGGATCATCGCGGCGCTCGCCTCGTCGGGCACCCCGCTGTCCATCCTCACCAAGGGCACGCTCCTGCGCCGCGACCTCCCGCTGCTCGCCGAGGCGTCCTCCAGCGTGCCGGTGGACCTGGCGATGAGCATCGCCGTGCTCGACGACGACCTGCAGCAGTCGGTGGAGCCCGGCACCCCCACGACCGCCGCGCGGCTCGCGACCGTCACGGCCATCCGCGAGGCGGGCCTCGACTGCACCGTCTTCATGATGCCGATCCTGCCCATGCTCACGGACTCCGTGGAGCACCTCGACCACGCGCTCACCCGCATCCGCGAGGCCGGTGGCACGCGCGTCCTCTACTCCGCGCTGTACCTGAAGCCCGGCGTGAAGGAGTGGTACCTCCAGTGGCTCGAGCGCGAGCGCCCGGAGCTCGTGGGCCGCTACCTCGACCTCTACGCGCGCGGTGCCTACGCGCCGCAGGCGTACCGGTCGTGGTTGAAGGCGCGCATGGATCCGCTCGTCCGGCGGCACGGGCTCGGCGGCGGGCGGGTGGATCCCCGCACCGGCGGCGTGCTGTCGCGGGCGGACCTGCCGGGCGTCGAGGGGGCCCGCGCGCCGGACGGCCACCGCCCGCGTCCCGGCTGGAGCCAGGAGGGCGCGGACAGCCGCGCGACCACCGCACGCGGTCGCGGCAGCTGGACCCGGGCCCCCGTCCGAGAACCGGGACCGCTCGTCGCCGCGGCGCTGCCGGCCGCATCCGCGACCCAGGCCACGCTGTTCTGACACGGGCGCGCGGGTGTCCACCGAACGCCCCCGTGCGCCGTCGCGGCGCGCCCCCTGGCTAAGGTGCTGACATGACCACCCTGCGCGACCCCGGGGCGGGCACGCGAGACGCCTCCCAGCGGTCGACGACACCGCCCGTGCGCGTCGGCGTGCTCATGGGACACGAGTCCGCCCTGGACGAGGTCTGCGCGATCCTGCGCCGCCAGGCTCCCGAGATCGCCGTCGTGGTGGGCACGACCGGTTGGCTCCAGCTGGTGCGCTCGCCCCGGTTCCCGACGGACGTCGTGGTGGTCGACTACGACCTCGCCGACGCCGTCAGCCTCGAGGGGCGCATCCGATCCTGCCGTGCGGCGGGCGCGGCGGTCGTGGTCCTGTCGCGGTCGGGCACGGAGGAGGTCCGCCGGCGCGTGGTCGACGCGGGGGCCGCCGCGCTCCTGACAGGCCCGGTGCCCGCCGCGGACATCGTGGCCGCGGTCCGCGCGGTCGCGGCCGGCGCGCGATCGGCGCAGCAGCGCGCCGACGAGACGAACCGCGCGGAGGACGGGCATGCGGCACGCGCCTTTGCGGATCCCCGCCTCAGCCAGGGCGAGGAGCAGGCGCTCCGCCTCTACGTGACGGGCCGGTCGACCCTGGCCGTCGCCACGGCGATGAACGTGCAGTACGAGACCGCGAAGACCTATCTCCGTCGCGTCCGCGCGAAGTACCGCCTCGTCGGGAGGATCGCCGGTCGACGGGCCGACCTGATCGATCGCGCCACCGAGGACGGCTACCTTCGGTAGATGGCCAAGCTCTACTACCGTTTCGGTGCGATGAACAGCGGCAAGAGCACCTCGATGCTCCAGGCCGCCTACAACTACGAGGAGCGCGGGCAGCACGTGCTGCTCACGAAGCCCGTGATCGACACCAAGGGCGACCGCGACATCGTGTCCCGCCTCGGCGTCCGGCGCCCGGTCGACTTCCTGCTCGAGCCGGACGCGGACGTCTGGCAGGAGTTCGGGATCCACCGCGAGCGCGTGCTGCAGGACAAGGGCGGCCCCACGGCGTGCCTCCTCGTGGACGAGGCGCAGTTCCTCCGCGAGTCGCAGGTCGACGACCTGCTGCGCATCGCGATCCTGCAGGACGTGCCCGTCATCGCCTACGGGATCCGCACCGACTTCCAGACGGTCGCGTTCCCCGGGAGCCGGCGGCTGCTGGAGATCGCGCACAGCCTGGAGGAGATGAAGACCATCTGCCGCTGCGGCCGGAAGGCGGTCTTCAACGCACGCCAGGTCGGCGAGCGGTTCATCTTCGCCGGTGACCAGGTCGCGATCGACGGCGAGGACGTCACCTACATGTCGCTCTGCGGCGCCTGCTACCTCGCGGAGAGCGGGGGAGTGCTCACGAGCGGCCGGCCCGTCGAGGCGAGCGCGTCGGCCTTCGGCTACCCGGCGGGTCCCGACGCGGACTTCGCCTGACCTGAGCCGGCGGCTCGGCACCGCCGGTCGGGCAGCGGGCGCGCCCCGTCAGTCGCGCAGGTAGCGGAGGCCGCAGGCGGTGAGCGCTCCCGTGATTACCAGGGTGGCGAGCGGTGCGAGGGCGGCGCAGGCGTCGAGCATGGGGGTGCTGACCTCGTCTTCGGATGGGCGGGCGATGCACGTCCGGGGAAGGTGAGTGGCCGATCCCCGCGTCCAGGCTAGACCGACCGTCGTGCCGGGCGGCCGCCCCAGATGCTGGGGCGCCATCCGCAGGGCGTCATTCCCCGCCCCAGGGAACGGGAGCGGGTCCGCGCCTGTGGGAGCATGGGGCTCGGGCGCCGCTGGGGGGGCGCTCCATCGACGAGGGGGATCGCCTGTGGAACTGCGTGAATACATCCGGATCCTGCGACGATCGTGGGTGCTCATCCTGCTGGTCCTGCTGCTCGGAGTGGGTGCCGCGGCCGGCTACTCGCTCGTGCAGACGCCCGAGTACCGGGCATCGTCCAAGGTGTTCGTCTCGACGCAGTCGGCCGGCACCGTGCAGGACCTGAGCCAGGGCAACACGTTCACGCAGCAGGCGGTCAAGAGCTACGCCGACGTGGTGGCGACGCCCGCGGTGCTCGAGCCGGTCATCGCCCAGCTGGGCCTCGACGCGACCGCGGAGTCGCTGGCGCCGAAGATCACCGCGACCGCGGCGGCCGACACCGTCATCATCCAGATCTCCGTCGAGGACGAGCAGGCCGAGTCGGCCGCCACCATCGCGAACGCGGTGGCCCGGAGCTTCACC
Organism: Clavibacter sepedonicus; assembly: GCF_000069225.1. Taxonomy (GTDB): domain Bacteria; phylum Actinomycetota; class Actinomycetes; order Actinomycetales; family Microbacteriaceae; genus Clavibacter; species Clavibacter sepedonicus. The sequence goes on from NC_010407.1 coordinate 201,048, forward strand.
GACTTCGTCGCCGAGCTCACGCCGCTCGACGTCAACGGCCAGCCCCAGGTGAAGATCACCACCCTGCAGGAGGCGCGGATCCCGGCGTCGCCCGTCTCCCCGCAGGTCCCGCTGAACCTGGCGCTGGGCGGACTCATCGGCCTCGCGCTCGGCGTCGCGGCCGCCGTGCTGCGCGCCACGCTCGACACGCGGATCCGCGGCGAGCGCGACCTGCGCCTCGTCACGCACGTGCCCATCCTCGGCGGCATCGCGTTCGACCCGAAGGCCAAGGAGCGCCCCCTCATCGTGCAGTCGGATCCGCGCAGCCCGCGCGCCGAGTCCTTCCGCAGCCTCCGCACCAACCTGCAGTTCCTCGACTTCGGCGGCCGCGCGCGCAGCTTCGTCATCACGAGCGCGGTGGAGTCCGAGGGCAAGTCCACCACCAGCGCCAACCTCGCCATCGCGCTGAGCGACGCGGGCGCGCGGGTCGCGGTCATCGACGCCGACCTGCGCCGTCCCAAGCTCGCGTCGTACCTCGGGCTCGAGGGCGCGGTGGGTCTCACCGACGTGCTCATCGGCCGCGCGGAGCTGAAGGACGTGCTTCAGCCGTGGGGCAACCGCAACATGTTCGTGCTGCCGGCCGGGCAGATCCCGCCGAACCCGAGCGAGCTGCTCGGCTCCCGCACGATGGTCGCGCTCCTCAAGGAGCTCGAGGCGGACTTCGACACCGTGCTCATCGACGCGCCGCCCCTCCTCCCCGTCACCGACAGCGCCGTGCTGTCGAAGAGCGCGGGCGGGGCGATCCTGATCGTCTCGTCCGGTCGGGCGCACCGGGGCCAGGTCCACGCGGCCATCGAGTCGCTGAACAGCGTCGGCGCCGAGGTGCTGGGCGTCGTGCTGACCATGCTCCCGACCAAGGGGCCCGACGCGTACGGGTACGGCCAGTACGGCTACTCGTACGTGCGTCCCGAGAGCGCCGACACCACGAGTCCCGCCGCCTCCTGACCGGCCGCCCGTGCGGTCGCCTGATGCGCCGCCGATCCGTGTCGTCCCGGCGGGCCAGGCGTCGGCCTGTACGATCCGGGTGACACCACCGCTCGACCCCGCATCTCCCGTTGCGCGGACCGGGGGCCCGTGCTCCACCGGAGGAGCGGGTCCCGGCTCGTCGGCGGGGCGCGGACCGGATCCGGCCGCCCGCGAGGGAGCGCCGCCCGCGCGCCGCACGATGCCCGCCACACCGGGAGACACCATGTCGGCTCACGCCGAGGCGCCACCGCGCCGCCTGCGAGGACGCCCGTTCGACCACCGCGCACCTCGATCCGCGGGAGCCGCGCGTGGCTAGGTCGGCGCCGGACGGCCGTAAGCCCATGGCCGTCACGGGACGCGCCCGGCGTCGCCGTCCGTCGCTCGGACGCCTCATCCCCGGTGTCGGCGTCACCGCCGCGGTCGCCTTCCTCGTCATCGACCTGATCCTCGTCTCGGCCGCCGTGACCCGCACCGGCGGGGGCTCCGGCGGCGAGGGAACGGCCGCCCCCGCGCCCTCCGCCTCCAGCACCGACGCCGCTGCGACGCCGACGCCCGCGCCGAGCGCCACCGCGAGCACGACGGTGGCCGAGCCCACCGTCTTCCTCGCGGCCGGGAACGCCGAGGTCGCCTGGCGCACCACGAGCGGCTCCTGCACGGGCGAGCCCGCCCGCATCCAGACCACCATCGACGAGGGCCGCACCTGGGACACCCGCTCGACGGGCTCCTTCGACGCGCGCCGGATCCTCGCCCTCCAGGTCGAGAGCCCGGACGTCGGCAGCGTCGTCGCCGACGTCACCGCCGCGTGCACGCGCACCACGCTCCAGAGCTTCACGGGCGGCGAGTTCTGGCGCGACGCGCCCGCGCTCACCGCGACGACCGCGTACGTCGACCCGGCGACGCCCGGCACGGTCCAGCTCGTGCAGGGCCCCCGGGACGCGCCGTGCGACGACGCCGTCCAGGTCGTCGACAGCGGACAGGCCGCCGCGGTGCTCTGCGGATCGGGCGCGCTGCACGTCCGCTCGGGCAGCGGCGACTTCCGCCTGATCGACGCCCCGGGCGTCCTCGCGCTCGCGCTCGGCACGGACGGCATCCTCACCGCGGGCACCGCCGGGTCCTGCGCCGGCACGAGCGTCGGCCGCATCGTCCCGGCCTCCGGCGCCGTGAGCGTCCTTGGCTGCGCGACCGCCGTGCCCACCAGCGGATCCGTGGCCCTCTCGGCCGCGGGTCGCGACGTCTGGCTGCTCACCGGCGATTCGGTCAGCATCTCCTCCGACGGCGGGGCCACCTGGTGACCTCGACGGCGGGCGTCGCGCCGTCGCCGCGTCGCCGCCGGGCACGACGCCCCTGGACGCGGCGCCGCATCCTTACGGTCGCCGGCGCCGCGATCGCGGTCATCCTCGTGATCTGGATCGTGTGGATCGCCGCCCGCGCCCTCCTCGCCCGCGGCGAGCTCGAGCAGGCCGTGCCGCTCGCGTCCTCCGTGCAGCGCGACCTCCTGGCGGGCGACACGGCAGGAGCCTCGTCCGGCGTCACCCAGCTGCGCGAGCACTCCTCGCGCGCGGTGTCGCTCACGGGCGATCCGGTCTGGGCCGTCACCGAGCACGTGCCCTTCGTCGGTCCGAACCTGCGCGCCTTCCGCGAGATCTCGAGCGTCGTCGACCGCATCGGCGGCGACGCGCTGCAGCCCGTCGTCGGGATCGCGGGCACCCTCGACGTCTCGAGCCTCACGCCGAAGGACGGACGGCTCGACCTCGCCCCGATCGTGGCCGCCCAGGAGCCCGTCCGCCAGGCCGACGACGCGCTCGACGCCGCGCTCGGCGACGTGAAGGCCATCGACACCGGCAGCACCATCCGACCGGTCGCCGACGCGGTCGCGCGCCTGGAGGAGACGGTGGGGAAGGCCGCGGAGACCCTGGCGGTCGTGCGCCACGTGACGGACCTCGCGCCCGCCATGCTCGGCGCCGACGGCGACCGCAGCTACCTGCTCATGTTCCAGAACAACGCCGAGGTGCGATCCACGGGCGGGATCCCCGGCGCCCTGGCGCTCGTCCGCACGGGGGGCGGCGGGTTCTCGCTCGCCGGCCAGGACTCGGCGCGCGCGTTCCCGCGGCTCGCCGAGCCCGCCCTGCCGCTGGATCCCCAAACCGCCGGCCTCTACGGCACCATCACGGGCCGCTACATGCAGGACGTGACGCTGACGCCCGAGTTCCCCCAGGCCGCGCCGCTCGCCGCCGAGATGTGGCGGCTCAAGCACGGCGAGGCGGTCGACGGCGTGATCAGCATCGACCCGGTCGCGCTCTCGTACCTGCTCGAGGCCACCGGCCCCATCACGCTCGCGACGGGCGACGTGCTCCGCTCCGACGACGCCGTCGACCTGCTCCTGCATGACGTGTACCTGCGCTACCCGAACCCGGACATCCAGGACGCGGTCTTCGCGAGCGTCGCCGACTCGGTGTTCGCGAAGGTCTCGTCCGGGGACGTCGACCCGGCCGCCCTGGTGAAGGCGCTGGGGCACGCCGCCGAGGAGCGCCGCATCCTGATCTGGAACTCGCGCGCCGACGAGCAGGCGACCCTCGACGGCACGACGTTCCAGGGCTCGCTGCCGACCGACAACGACGAGTCGACGGTCTTCGGCGTGTTCCTCAACGACTCGACCGGCGCGAAGATGGACTACTTCCTCTCGCTGCGGACCACGCTCGGGATGGCCATGTGCCGGGACGACGGCAGGCCGGACTACCGCACCGAGGTGATCCTCGGATCCACGGCCCCGGCCGACGCTGCCTCCCTGCCGTTCGTGGTCACGGGCGGCGGCGTGTACGGGGTGGCGCCCGGCGACGTCAAGACGCGCGTGGCGGTCTACGGGCCGCCCGGCACGGTACCGTTGCGCGTTCGGATCGACGGCCAGGAGACGCAGTTCCAGCCGGAGATCGTCGGCGGTCGGGCCGTCGCGCAGGTCGAGGTGACCCTGAAACCCGGTCAGGAGGTCCGCATTTCGGTGGACACCCTGGGGGACAAAAGGACCGACACCCCCCTCTCGATCGTGACCACTCCGGTAATTGACACGATCGCGACAGAGTTCCGCTCACTGCCCTGCGAGGCATCCCGGTAGTCTCCTCAGTGGGGGAATGATCGACGGCGGACCCGAGTCCGCTAGTGGCCCCTGTGCACCACGCAAAGCTCACATCTGGGGGAATCACTTGTTCAAGAAGATCATCGCCGGGGCGGCCATCGCCCTCGCCGCGACGTTCAGCGTCGCCACCGCCGCGAACGCGGACCCGTACACGCCCGAGGGCGGCGTCACCGTCAGCGACCCGACCGTCGCGCCGGGCCAGAGCACGACCCTGACCTTCGCGGACGGCTCCTTCGCTCCGGTCGTCCCCGTCACGATCACCATCAGCGGCGAGGACGCGGCCAACGCCACGCTCGCCTCCTTCCGCACGGCCCCCATGGCCGTGACGAGATCCTCCATCACCAAGAACTCGACCAGCGCCGGCGGCCTCCGCGTCACCGTCACGCTCCCCGCGGGTACTGCCACCGGCTCCTACGCCATCGCCGGCACCGACACGCTCGGCAACACGGTGTCGACGACGATCTCGGTCGTCGCGGCGGCCGGCAACGGCACCGCGACCGGTGGCTCCACCGCCGACGGCGCCGCGGGCCTCCCCGTCACGGGCGGCCAGCTGCCCGTCGTGCTCATCTGGACCGGCGGCGGCCTGCTGCTGCTCGGCGCCGCCCTCGTGGCGGTGTTCGCGACCGTCCGTCGCCAGCGCGCCACGGCCTGATCCGCATCACGACCCGCGTCGCCTGACTCCCTCGGGAGCCGGGCGGCGGAAGGCCCCGAGGCATCCGCCTCGGGGCCTTCCGCCGTCTCCGGGGCCGGATTCGGGTGTCGGTTGGCCCCAGTCCGGGGCGGATCCCGCCCGTGCACCTCCGCGCGGACCGGAGACGCGGCTAGCATCGCCGATGTGGGTTTACCCGACCCGCTGTCTGCCTGAGGCGTCGACCCGAAATCGCGCGCCGCGGACACCACCGCCCCGAGGCGATACCCGTCGTGCCCCCCCGCACGTCCGTCCCGGGCGCATCAGAGAAGGCACACCCGAGATGCTCGCCAAGACCCTGGCGGGCGCGTTCGTCGCGCTCGCGATCACCGTTTCCGTCCCCCTCGCCGCCCAGGCGGAGAACTACGTCCCCAAGGACTCCGCCCTCGCGTGCGGCGGCATGTCCGTCACGCCGGCCGCCGTCGCGCCCGGCGGGTCCGTCACGATCACCGGCGCGGCGGGATCCTTCACCGCGGGGGAGACGGTCGCCGTCCGCCTCGCCGCCACGGCCGGTGCGTCGGCCGCCGCGGGCGACCCGTCCGCCTCCGTCACGGCCGCGGCCGACGGATCCGTCACCGGCACGCTCGTCGTCCCGACGGCGGCGACCGGCACGTGGCGCGCCAACGAGACCGCTGCGTCCGGCGACCACTGGTGCGGCCTCGTCTCCGTCGTCCCGGCCAGCGCCGGCACGGCCGCGGCCAGCGGCACGCTGCCCATCACGGGCGGCACCCTGCCCACCGGCCTCGCGATCACCGGCGGCGGGCTGCTCCTCGCCGGCGCCGCGGCCGCGGGCATCGCGACCGCCCGCCGTCGCCGCGCCTCCTGACGCGCGACACCGCTCCCGACCCGACGCGGGCGGATCCGATCACGACCGGATCCGCCCGCGTCGTCGCGTCCGGGCGGCGACGAGCGCCGCGGTCGTCGCCCCGACGAGAGCACCGGCGCCGTTGGCCGCCACGTCGGTGACGGACGCCACGCGCGCCGGCAGGAACGCGCCCTGCGCGAGCTCCACCGATGCCGACAGCGCCGTCCCCGCGAGCACGACGATCCACCAGCGCGGAGCCCCGGACGCCAGCACGCCGAGCATGCCCAGCGGCGCGAACAGCGCGACGTTGGCGACCTCCTCGATCATCGAGTAGCGGAACCAGAGGATGCCGTGGTGCTGCACGAACACCACGCCGCGCATGAGGTGCGGGTACACGCCGCGGTCGACGCTGTCGGGCGTGAGCGTCACCAGCCCGATCAGGGCGACGTACGCCACGAGGAGCACTGCGGCCTGCCGACGGCGGATCCGGCGGCGCTCGCGATCCCGACGTGCGCCCCATGTCGACCGCCCGGGCACGGGGCCGTCCGCGGTCGCGCCCGGGGCGGGAGCGGGGGCGGCGGAATCCATGAGGGCCGCAGCCTAGCAACGCGCCCCGGCCGGGGAATGCATCGCCGACCCCGCCCGTTCTCCCCGGCGTGACCCACCTCGAACGCGTGCCCCTGGACGTCCTCGACCTCGCGCCCCGCCCGTTCGGCGGCACCAACGCCGACGCCGTCGCGGGCAGCATCCGCCTCGCCCAGGCCGCCGAGACCGCGGGGTACTCGAGGTTCTGGGTCGCCGAGCACCACGGCATGCCCGGGATCGCGAGCTCCGCCCCGGCCGTCCTCCTCGCGGGCATCGCCGGGCGCACGTCCACCATCCGCGTCGGCAGCGGCGGCGTCATGCTGCCGAACCACACGCCGCTCGTCGTCGCCGAGCAGTTCGGGACCCTCCGCGCCCTCTACGGCGACCGCGTCGACCTCGGCATCGGCCGTGCCCCGGGCACAGACGGCGCGACCGCGCTCGCGCTCCGCCGCCCCGAGGCGGGCCTCGGCGCCGACGACTTCCCGCAGCAGCTCCTCGACCTCATCGGCTTCTTCCGCGGCGGCATGGCCGACGACAACCCGCTGCGCGGCATCACGGCCGTGCCGGGGCTCGGCGACGTCCCGCAGATGTGGCTCCTCGGATCCAGCGGCTACTCGGCGCAGGTCGCCGCGGCCCTCGGGATCCGCTTCGCCTTCGCGCACCACTTCGCCGGCGACCGCACCGAGCAGGCGCTCGCGACGTACCGCGCGCGCTTCCAGCCGAGCGAGGACCTCGCCGCGCCGCACAGCGCCATCGCCGTGAGCGTCATCGCCGACGAGGACCCGGACGTCGTCGAGCGCGAGGCGCGCGCCGGCCGCATCACGTGGCTGCGCATGCGCCAGGGCGGGAAGCCGCAGCCCGTGGATCCCGCCGAGGCCGCCGCGTACGAGTTCAGCGACCTCGAGCGCGAGATCATCGGGGCGCGCGACCGCCGCCAGGCCATCGGCTCGCCCGACGCGGTCCGGATCGGCCTCGAGCGCCTGCTCACGAGCACGGGGGCAGACGAACTCATCGTCGCGCCGTCGTCCACGACGCTCGACCACCGCATCCAGACGCTCCGCACTGTGCGCGATCTGGCCATCGGGGAGGCCCGCGCGGCCTGATTGCGAGTGCACTCATCACATTTCGGCCACGGGGAGCTGGGACCATACCTGCGGCGGACGCCGCCGCTCAGGGCGCGGGTTAGATTCGTACCATGAGGAAAACTGACCTGACCATCTCGACCCGGTTGGGCGCGTTCCTCGGACTCGTCGGCATGAGCACGATCGCCGGCGTGCTCGTCGCCGCCATGGTGACCCCGGCCATCGCCGTCTCCGGCATCGCGGCCAACAGCACCATCGGCGTGTTCGAGGACATCCCCGACAACCTGCAGATCGACAACCTCGCGCAGAAGACGGTCCTTTACGCCAAGCAGGGCGACAACCAGGTGCCCTTCGCCGAGTTCTTCTCGCAGGACCGCGAGGAGGTCCCGTGGGACGCCGTGTCGTCGTTCGCGAAGGACGCCGCGATCGCGACCGAGGACCCCCGCTACTACGAGCACGGCGGCGTCGACGTGCTGTCGGCCGCCCGCGCCCTCGCGCAGAACGTGCTGAACAAGGAGGTCCAGTCGGGCGCCTCCACGATCACCATGCAGTACGTCCGCAACGTCCTGGTCCAGAAGGCCCAGAACATGGTCGACTCCTCCGACGAGGCCACGCAGGCCGAGGGCCGGAAGGCCTTCACCGAGGCCACCCAGCCCGACATGCCCCGCAAGCTCAAGGAGATGCGGATGGCGATCGGGGTGGAGAAGAAGTACTCCAAGAACGAGATCCTCCTCGCATACCTCAACATCGCGAACTTCGGCAGCCGGGTCTACGGCATCGAGTCGGCGGCGCGCTACTACTTCAACGTCTCCGCCGCCGACCTCACGCTCGAGCAGGCCGCGAGCCTCATCGCGACGGTCAATGCGCCCGAGGTCTTCAAGATCGACAACCCGGACAACCTCGAGCGCAACAAGGAGCGCCGCGACCTGCTGCTGCGGAACATGCTCAAGGAGCAGAAGATCACGCAGGAGCAGTACGACACCGCCTCTGCCGCGGCGATCACGCCGACGATCACGCCCTCCACGAGCGGCTGCATCCAGGCCAACCCGATCTCGGCCGCGTACTTCTGCGACTACGTGAAGAACGAGATCCTCACGAACCCGGAGTTCGGCGCGACGCCGGCGGAGCGCGACGCCGTGCTCAAGCGCGGTGGCATGCAGGTCTACACGACCCTCGACCTCGACATCCAGGGGAACGCCGCGGAGCAGATGCGCAAGCAGGTGCCCACGACCGCGCGCTTCACGAAGATCGGCGGATCCGTGGTCTCCCGCGAGGTGAAGACCGGCCGCATCATCGCGATGGCGCAGAACACGGACTACGGCGTCGCGGCGGACCAGCCGGGCGTCACCGAGATCAACTACTCGGCCGACAAGGCGCACGGCGGCTCCGCCGGGTTCCAGGTCGGATCGACGTACAAGATCTTCACGCTCGTCGACTGGCTGAAGAGCGGGAAGTCGATCTACCAGACGGTGAACGCGTCGAAGACCACCTGGTCCGCCAGTGAGTTCACCCGCTGCGGCGACAACCTCGCCGGATCGCCGGACTACAAGGTGACGAACGACACCAACACCGGCGCCACGTCGAACCAGAACGTGCTCGCGGCGACGGTGGCGTCCGTGAACTCGGCGTTCGTCGCGATGGCCAGCCAGCTCGACCTCTGCGACATCAGCAAGACGGCCACCGAAATGGGCGCCTACAACGCGGACAAGCGCGACCTCTCGAGCTTCCCGTCCGACGTGGTCGGCTCGGGCGGCAACACCGTCGCCCCGCTCCAGATGGCGACCGCGTTCTCCTCGGTCGCGAACCAGGGCAACATGTGCCCGCCCATCGCGATCGACAAGGTCGTCCTCCCGGACGAGTCGGAGCTCGTCACGCCCAAGAGCGAGTGCGCGCAGGCCATGAGCCCCGAGGTCGCCAACACCGCCGCCTTCACGCTCAAGGCGGTCATGGGCGGCACCGGAGCCGCATCGAACCCGCGCGACGGCACCGAGATCATGGGCAAGACGGGCACGACCGACCGCTCGAAGGACACCTGGTTCGTCGGATCCTCCACGGAGGTCACCACGGCCGTCTGGGTGGGCAACGTCGAGGGCTTCGCGTCCATGCGCCGCAACGTCCTCAACGGCTCGGCCGCGGACAGCGCGCGTCACCGGATCTTCAAGCCGTTGCAGACCTTCATCGACGACCGCTACCCGGCGGAGGGCTTCCCCGCTCCGAGCAGCACGCTGACGAAGAAGCCCTACGTGCCGCCGGCACCGAAGCCCAGCCAGTCGGCGGCGCCCACGGCACCGGAGGCACCCGCTGCTCCGGCGGCACCCGCCGAGCCCGCCCCTCCCGCGGAGGGATGAGCCCGCGCTCGATGGGGAGCGCGCGCCGACGGCCGTCGCCTCCGGGCGGCGGCCGTCGTGCTGTGCGTGGCCCGGTCCCGCTTCCCGCGGCTCACGCGGATCGGGCGCCTCGTAGACTGGACGACCGCCGATCCACCGACCCGGGAAGGCCATCATGACCGGGACCCCGACGTCCGCACCGGCTCGCGTGCGCACGCTCCTGCCCGGCATCGAGGGGCTCCGCGGGATCGCCGCCGTCGCCGTCCTGCTGTACCACGTGCAGCGCCAGCTGGCCCGGCCGACAACCGACATCCCGCTCGTCGGGGAGGTCGCCTTCTTCAGCCACGGCGTGACGCTGTTCTTCGTGCTGAGCGGATTCCTGCTGTTCCTGCCGTTCGCCCGCGGCCTCGTCGACGGCGTCCCGATGCCGCGCCTGTCGCGCTACGCCCTCAACCGCGCGCTCCGCGTCTTCCCCGGCTACATCGTGGTGCTGCTGCTCGTGAGCCTCGTGCTGCGCGTCGCGATCCTGCCGCGCGAGACCCGCGACGCCGGGATCTTGGTGGGCACGCTCGGTCCGCTCGACACCGTCCTCAACGCCCTCCTGCTGCAGGGCTACGCGCCGCGCACGCTCCGCAGCGGCATCGAGGTCGCGTGGACGCTCGCCGTGGAGGTGTCCTTCTACGTGCTCCTGCCCATCGTCGCGCTCCTCGCGGCGCGGCTGCTGCGGGGGCGGGCCACGTGGATCCGTGCCCTGACCCCCGCGGCGGTGCTCCTGCTGATCGGCGTGGCCGGGAAGGTCTGGTCCATGATCGCGCAGGCCCCGCTCGGCCACCGGGGCCGCCTCGCGAGCGAGTGGGGCGTGACGTGGGAGGCGGTCGCGAACCGCAGCATCCTCGTGCACGCGGACCTCTTCGCCTACGGCATGGCGGCGGCGATGATCCTGCTCACCCTGTCCGCGGACGCGGGCCTGCGCGATCGCGTCGCGGCCTGGCGCGTGCCCGCCGGGATCGTCGCCGCCGCGCTCATCGTCGTCGCCTCCGAGGCGCCGGTGGGCGCGTTCGAGGAGAGCATCGTGGCCTTCTCGTGCGCCACGCTCCTGCTCCTGGTGGCGCTGCCGCGGCGCGGCGGATCCCTCGGCCCGGTCACGCGCTTCCTCGAGCTGCGGTGGATCGCCTGGCTCGGCACGATCTCCTTCAGCGTCTACCTGTGGCACCTGCCCGTGATCCGGTTCCTCCGCCGCGCGGGCCTGGTGCTCCCGGACACGCTCGCCGGCTTCGCCCTCAACACGCTCGTGGTGGGCGCGGTGACGCTCGTGCTCTCCGCAGCGACCTACTACGCGATCGAGCGGCCGGCGCTCCGGCTGAAGGACGTGGACCGTCGATCGCGCGCCGACGCCCGGAGGAGGCCGTGACCTCCGAGAGCCCGTGGGCGTCCTCACGGGATGGCCTGCGGTGACGCCGGAGATCCCGACGGGCCCGCGGATGCGGCGGACGGGGCTCGCGCTCACCTCGGCGGGAGCGTGGTGGTGCATCGGCGTCGCGCTCTCGTTCCACGAGATCATCTTCATCTCCCTGGCGTCGTCGCCGACCGAAGACGAGAGGGACGCCACCGTCATCGTCGTCGTCCCCCTGGGCATCGCGGTGATCGCGGCCTTCTCGGTCAGCGTGCTGTGCTTCCGCCACTTCGGGATCGTGAGGTCCGCGTGGGCGTTCCCCGTCCTGGTCGTCGCGGGCGCCCTCGTCGCCGCAGCCCAGTTCCCGCTCTCGGCAGGTCCGTACGGGTACTGGCTGTCCGAGCTGCCGCGACCGGTGCTGCTCGTCCTCTGGTCGGGGCCCGCTCTGCCGGCCGCCGTGATCCTCGTGCTCCTCCACGTCGTCCTCCGCGTGCGTGAGCGGCACGTGGGGTGACGCCCGGCGCAGGTCGCACGGCGTCCGAACGACGAAGGGCCGCTCCTGGGGGAGCGGCCCTTGGTCGTTCATGGCTGTCGTGCTGTGCCTCCCGGAGGAGGCGGTGTGTCGGGGTAACAGGATTTGAACCTGCGACCTCTTCGTCCCGAACGAAGCGCGCTACCAAACTGCGCCACACCCCGATGGCCCGAGGGCCGGGCTCTACGATACCCGATGTTCACGCGTCCCGAGTACGCCGCGGGCGGTCAGACCGCCGTGAGCGTGAGCAGCGTCGCCTCGGGGTAGCAGGCGAAGCGCACGGGCGCGTAGATCGACGCGCCGAGGCCCGCGCTCACGTGCAGGAACGCGGCGCGCTCGGCATGCGGCCAGACGCTGAGGCCCTTCACCTGGCGACGCGGGATGTCGCAGTTGGTGACGAGCGCGCCGTAGCCGGGGACGCAGACCTGGCCGCCATGGGTGTGCCCGGCGAAGATCATCCGGGCGCCGTTGGTGACGAACGAGTCGAGCACCCGGCGGTAGGGTGCGTGCGCCACGCCCATCGAGACGACCGGCGCGTCCGAGGCGCCCTGGTAGGCGTCCCCGTCCTCGCGCAGCGCGTCGAGCGCGCCGGGGAGCGCCTCGAGGTGGTCGAAGTCGCGGTGCGGGTCGTTCACGCCGAAGAACTCGAGCAGCGTGCCGTTGACCTCGATCGCGCCCGCGGCGTTGTTGAGGTCGACCCAGCCGAGCGACGCGTAGAGCCGCTCGAGCCGTGCGAGGTCGAGGTCCGCGGGGCGCTGCGTGGCGTGCGTGTTGGCGGTGAAGTACTTGAACGGGTTCTTCATCATCGGCCCGTAGTAGTCGTTCGAGCCGTGCACGAAGACGCCGGGGATCCCGCGGAAGGCCTCGAGCGTCTCCTCGACCGCGACGATGCCCTGCTCGTGCCCCGTGTTGTCACCGGTGTCGACGACGAGGTCGGGCTTGAGCTCCGCGAGCTCGCGCACCCAACGCTGCTTCTTGTGCTGCCACGGGGCCATGTGCATGTCCGAGAGGTGGAGCACGCGGATGGGGTCGGCGCCGACGGGGAGCACCGGCACCGTCACCTCGCGGAGGGTGAAGCGGCGTCGCTCGTAGAACGACGCGTACGCGAAGACCGCCGCGCCGGCGGCTGCGACGCCGCCGACGGTGCGCGCGATCGTGCCCACGACGCCCATCAGCTGCGTCCGATGTAGAGCGTCACGGGGCCGCCGCTCTGCTGGCCGGCGGCGGGATCCGTTCGGGTCGCCTTGCCGATCTGCGAGTTGTCCTGCACCTGCTCCTGCGCCATGGTCACGTCGAAGCCGGCCGCGCGCAGGGTCTGGCGAGCGCTCGTCATGTCCTGACCGCGCACGTCCGGGACGGTGCCCGGGGTGCCCTGCTGCAGGCTCTGGCCGGGCCCGCTGCTGATGAAGACCGTGACGGTGGATCCGCGCGCGGCGTTGGCGCCGGCGCCCGGGTCGGATCCGGCGACCTGGCCGGCGGATACGGAGGAGGCGCGCGCGCCGCCCTGGGCGAAGGACAGGCCCGCTCCCTCGATGGCCGACTGGGCGTCAGCGGGCGACATGCCCGACACGTCCGGCACCTGGACCGTCGGCGTGCGGGTGAGGTCCGCTGCCGGGCCGGGGAAGGCCGATCCCTTGTAGACCGCGTTCACGGACTGCATGAACGGCTTCCACACGGCGAAGCGGGCGGTGGACATGAGCTGGCCGTTCGGGAGATTGGTGGTGCGCTGGCGGATGTCCTGTCCGCCGTAGCTCCCCACCCAGATCGCGGTGGTGACCTCGCTGCTGGATCCGACGAACCAGGTGTCCTTGGCGCGATCCGTGGTGCCCGTCTTGCCGATGAGCGGCGTTCCGTCGTTCGTGTTGGCGGCGGCACCGGTGGCGCCCATGACACCCGCGAGCGCGTACGCGGCCGTGTGGGCGACATCCGGGCTGACGGTCTCCGTGCAATTCGCCGACGGCGGTGTGACCTCGGTGTCATCGGGGAGCACGACCTTGTCGATCAGGATCGGCGTGCACGTGGTCCCGTTGTTCGCGACCGTGGCGTAAGCCGAGGCCATCGTGAGGGGTGCGATGTTGTTGCCACCGGAACCGATGATGTCGGAGACGAGACCGGAGAGCGGCTTGCTCTTGTCCGCCTGGTGGATCCCGATGTCCTTCGCGGTCTGCACGATGCCGCACATGTCGAGCTCTGACGCCATGGCCATGAACGCGGTGTTGGTCGAGTTCGCCGTGCCTGACATCACAGTGCGATTCGCGCCCGGAGCCGCGCCGTCGTTCGTGACGACCAGCGGCTTCGAGCTGAGAGTCCCACCTGTGCAGGAATCCCGGAAGTCGCTCCCGGACCACGTCCCCTTGGAGGAGTTGACGACCTCGTTGACCGAGTGCCCCTCCTTGAGCCACTCGAGCAGGGTGACGAGCTTGTACGTCGATCCCACCTGGAATCCCCGTGACCCGCCCATGTCCTGGTCGGTGTTGAAGTTGACGCTCTGCACACCGGCGCCCGCGTTGTTGCCGTAGTCGGTGTTCTGGACCATGGCGATGACGCGACCGGTCTTCGCTTCCACGCTCGTCATCGCCGATCCGAGCTCCGGGATGCTGTTCATCGTCGTGGGGATCTGCTTGCGCATGTCGTCCGTGGCCTTGGCCTGCAGGTCGAGGTTCAGCGTCGTGTAGATCTTGTAGCCGTTGCGGTTGAGGTTGCGGCGGGCCTCGTCGGGACTGGCACCGAATTCCTTGGAGTTCTCGACGGTGTACTTCACCGCGTCGCAGAAGTACGCGGCGCTGGCGGGCTGCGCGGCGTTGCAGCCGCTGACCGAGGGCGTGATCGCCGGTGTCACGGGGGTGGCGATCGCCTCGTCGTGCTGCTGCTGCGTGATGCTGTGGTGCTTGAGCATGTTGTCGATGAGGATGTCGCGGCGCTCCTGGTTCGCCTTGACGTTCCCCGGCTCGTCGATCCGCAGGGCGGTCGGGTAGTTCACCGTCGCGACGAGGCTCGCCGCCTGGGCGATGCTCAGGTCCTTGGCGTCGACGTTGTAGTAGTACTTCGCGGCCGACTGGATGCCGTAGACGCTGCCGCCGTAGTTCGCGATGTTGAGGTAGCCGAGCAGGATGTCGTTCTTCGCGAACTTCTTCTCCAGCCCGATCGCGAGCCGCATCTCCTTGAGCTTGCGGGCGGTCGACTCCTGCGTCGCCTCCGCGTACGCCTTCTTCCCGGCGTCGGGATCCGTCTCGGCGAGCGTCTCCGCCTTCTGCACGAGCACGTTCTTCACGTACTGCATGGTGATGGTGCTCGCGCCCGACTCGACGCCGCCGCCGATGACGTTCTGGGCGAGCGCGCGGAACGTGGACTGCACGTCGACGCCGCCGTGCTCGTAGAAGCGGGGGTCCTCCGTGTCGACGGCTGCGGCCTTCGCGTTGTCGGAGACCTCGTCCCAGCTCACCTCCTGGCGGTTCTGCGCGTAGAACTCGGCGAACTTGACCGGCTGGCCGCCCTGCGTGGCGTACAGCTCGGTCTTCTGGGCGAGGTTGTCGATCTGCAGGTAGTCCGGCAGGTCCTCGAAGAGGCCGATCGTGTTGTTGGCGGCCAGGCTCGTGACGGCGATGGCGGGGGTGACCATCGCGGCGACCAGCACGCCGGCCACGGCGCTCATGCCGAGGACACCCGTGAGCGCGGCGGCGACGCGGCCGGGCGTGTTCTTGGAAGCAGACATAGACTCCAGAGTACGGGAAGGGTGTACGGGATCCCGTGAGACCTGTGCGCCGGCCGCCCGCGCCCGTCCCGTCATGCATCCAGACCCGACCGGCAAGGAGCCGAGATGACCGCAACGCCCGCGCAGTGGGAGTACCTCACCACGCCGCTGATGATCCACAATACGGCCGCCATCCTCAACACCTGGGGGTCGCAGGGCTGGGAGCTCGTGCAGGTCGTCACCGGCCCCGAGGGCGGGCTCGTCGCGTACATGAAGCGCCCGGTCGCCGGCGCAGAGCACGGCGCCTGATGGGCGCGATCTCCGAGCGGCTGGCCGAGCTCGGCATCGAGCTGCCCGCGGTCGCGGCGCCCGTCGCCGCCTACGTCCCCGCTGTCGTGCACGGCGGCCTCGTCTACACGAGCGGCCAGCTGCCGTTCGTCGACGGCGCGCTCGCTGCGACCGGCAAGGTCGGCGCCGAGGTGTCCGCCGAGGACGCCAAGGCGCACGCCCGCACGTGCGCGCTCAACGGGCTCGCGGCGGCGGCGGCCGCGGCCGGCGGCATCGACCGCATCGCGCGCGTGATCAAGGTCACCGGCTTCGTCGCCTCGGCCGAGGGCTTCACCGGGCAGCCCGGCGTCATCAACGGCGCGAGCGAGGTGCTGGGGGAGATCCTCGGGCGCGCGGGGATCCACGCGCGCTCCGCCGTCGGCGTCGCGGAGCTGCCGCTCGGCTCGCCCGTCGAGGTCGAGCTCGTGGTGGCGCTCGTCGAGTAGCCGCCTCCCGCCGGAGCGGGCACGTGAGGAGGGCCGGGTGCGCAGCGCACCCGTCCCTCCTGCCGTCCCCGTCGTGGTGTCGGGTCAGCCCGCGCTCATCCGGTCGCTGATGACCTGCATCACCTGCGTGTCGGCCAGCGTGGTCGTGTCGCCGATCGCCCGGCCCTCGGCCACGTCGCGCAGCAGCCGGCGCATGATCTTGCCCGAGCGCGTCTTCGGCAGCTCCTGCACCACGAACACGCGGCGCGGCTTGGCGATGGCACCGATCTGGTCGGACACGTGCTTGCGGAGGACCTCGTTCGGGTCCTCATCGCCGAGCGCGCTCGCCTCGGCCGAGCGGAGGATCACGAAGGCCACGACGGCCTGGCCGGTCGCCTCATCGGACGCGCCCACCACGGCGGCCTCCGCGACGTACGGATGGGCGACGAGCGAGGACTCGATCTCCGCGGTCGAGAGGCGGTGCCCGGAGACGTTCATCACGTCGTCGACCCGGCCGAGCAGCCAGATGTCGCCGTCCTCGTCGAGCCGCGCGCCGTCGCCCGCGAAGTAGCGGTCGCCGAAGCGGTCCCAGTACGTCTCGCGGTACCGCTCGGGATCGCCCCAGATGCCGCGGAGCATGCCGGGCCACGGCTCGGTGACCACGAGGAGGCCGCTCTCGCCGCGGGCCACGGGCTCGCCCTGGTCGTCGACCACGGCGACCTGGATGCCGGGGATGGGGGACTGCGCGGACCCGGGCTTCGTGGCGGTGACCCCGGGGAGCGCGGAGATCATGATGCCGCCGGTCTCCGTCTGCCACCACGTGTCGACGACGGGCACGTCGCCGCCGCCGATCACGTCGCGGTACCAGCGCCACGCCTCCGGGTTGATGGGCTCGCCGACCGAGCCGAGCAGCCGGATGGAGGAGAGGTCGCGCGCGTCCGGGATCTCGCGGCCGGTCTTCATGAAGGAGCGGATGGCGGTGGGCGCCGCGTAGAGGATCGTCACCCCGTGCCTCTCGACGATGTCCCACCAGCGGCCGGGCGCGGGGGAGTCGGGCGTGCCCTCGTAGATGACCTGGGTGGCGCCGTTGGCGAGCGGGCCGTAGACCACGTAGCTGTGGCCGGTGATCCAGCCGACGTCGGCCGTGCACCAGTAGACGTCGGTCTCGGGGTGCAGGTCGAAGACGTTGCGGTGGGTGTACGCGACCTGCGTGAGGTAGCCGCCCGAGGTGTGCAGGATGCCCTTCGGCTTCCCGGTCGTGCCGCTCGTGTAAAGGATGAAGAGCGGGTGCTCGGCCTCGAACGCCTCCGCCACGTGCTCCGGATCCGCGGCGGCGACGCGTTCGTGCCACCAGAGGTCGCGGGCGTCGTCCCACTCCACCTCGTTCTCGCCGCGCCGCACGACGAGGACGTGTTCGACGGATCCGGCGGATCCCACGAGCGCGGCGTCTACCGCGGACTTCAGCGGGAAGACCTTGCCCTTGCGCCAGCCGCCGTCCGCGGTGATCACGATGCGCGCCGCGGCGTCGTCGATGCGCGCCCGCAGGCTCTCGGCGCTGAACCCGCCGAACACGACCGAGTGGACGGCGCCGATGCGAGCCACGGCCAGCATCGCGATCACGGCCTCCGGGATCATCGGGAGGTAGATCGCGACGCGGTCTCCCGCGACGACGCCCAGGTCGCGCAGGGCGTTCGCCGCGCGCTTGACCTCCGCGGTGAGCTCGGCGTAGGTGAGGTCGCGGGTGTCGCCGGGCTCGCCCTCCCAGTGCAGCGCGACGCGGTCACCGTGCCCGGCGAGCACGTGCCGGTCGAGGCAGTTGTAGGCCACGTTGAGGCGGCCCTCGGGGAACCAGCGGGCCACGGGGGCGTCCGACCAGTCGAGCACCGTCTCGAACGGGGTCTCCCAGGTGACGAGCTCGCGGGCCCGGTCGGCCCAGAAGCCGAGGCGGTCTGCGGCGGCGGATGCGGCGAGGGACTCGTCGGCGACCCGGGTCGCGCAGAAGGCCTCCGACGGCGGGTGGACGGGCCCCGGGTCGGGCGACGGCGGGGGAGCGGTCGTCCCCTCCTCGTCCTGTTCGCGCGCGGCGGGCCTCGGGGCTCCGTGCTCGGTCGATCGGGGGTTCGTGGACATCGTCATCGTCATCCTCTCCGCGACCCACGTTAGCGGGTGGGCACCTCGGCACCGCGGGCGACGGGTGGTGGACGTGGCGAAGTCCTTGGCCGGGAGTCCGGTGGGGGAACGGCCAGAACGCGCCGAACCCTCCCGTGGCGGGAGGCGTGCGGCGTATGCTCATGCCGTCGGGCCAAGCCCGGCGTGTGGCGGATCCAGGATTCCCCCGATCCTTCGTCACGTGGCGGCGCCCGTTCCCCCGATGGGCGCCGCCCCTCTCCTCCTCCCCAGCACGTGACGGCGACGCCTCCTCCCCGCGTCGGGTGCGCCCGGTATCGCTCCGCACGCCCGCGCATAGCCTCCGCGCATGGTCGAGTGGCAGGCATCCGTCGTCGGTCGGGGCGTCCTCCCGGGGGAGGCGTCGCGGCACAGGTCCGCAGGGGGCGCGGGTCCGGGCGCGAGCGCGCGTCCGCTCGTCGCCGCCGCGGCGTTCGTCCCCCGGGCACGGACGCCGGGCGGGACCGTCCCCGGGGCGGACCCGTCCATCGTCGGAGGATCTGACGCCGGCGTGGCCCTCCGGCTGCCCGGGGGCGATCGCGCCGCCGAGGCCGCATCGACCCCGCCCTCGCGCCGGGTCCCGTCCGCCCTCGGTCCCCTCGCCCCTCTGGCCCGGGATCCTCGGACGACCGACGTGTTCGTCAACGGGGACGGCGAGGTCTGGGTGGACCGCGGATCCGGGCCCGAGCGCCGACCCGACGTCGACCTCGGCGGCGAGCCGTCCGTGCGGGCGCTCGCCGTGCGGCTGGCAGCGGAGGGCGGGCGGCACCTGGACGAGGCAGCGCCGTGCGTCGACGTCCGGCTGGGCGACGGGATGCGCATCCACGCGGTCCTGCCGCCCGTGTCGACGCGCGGCACGCTGCTCTCGATCCGGCTCCCCTCGCGGGCGAGGCCGACGCTCGACGCGCTCGACGCGGCGGGTGCGTTCCCGCCCGGCTGTCGCGCACTGCTGGAGGAGGCGGTGCGGCGGCGCACGAACCTCCTGATCACGGGGGCGGGCGGCAGCGGGAAGACGACCCTGCTCGGCGCGCTCCTCGCCCGTGCGGATCCACGGGAGCGCATCGTGATCGTGGAGGACGTCGCCGAGCTGCGGGTGCGGCACGCGCACGTCGTGTCGCTCGAGGCCAGGCAGGCGAACATCGAGGGGGCAGGGGAGCTGTCGCTGCCGCGCCTGGTTCGGGAGGCGCTTCGGATGCGGCCGGACCGACTGGTCGTGGGGGAGTGCCGGGGCAGCGAGATCCGGGAGCTGCTCGGAGCGCTGAACACCGGGCACGACGGAGGCGCAGGCACCCTGCACGCCAACGGCGTCGCCGACGTCCCCGCCCGACTCGAGGCGCTGGGCGCGCTCGCCGGCATGGACGCCGTCACGACGGCACGGCAGGCGGTGAGCGCGATCGGTCTCGTGATCCACCTCGCACGCACGACGCAGGGGCGTCGGGTGACGGCCGCCGGGCGCCTCGTGACCGGCGTCGATGGTCGCCTTCGCGTCATGCCGGTGCGATGGGATCCCGCGACGGTCCCGGTGGCGCGGGCCGCCGTGGCTGCGTCGGCGACCGACGCGCACGGGAGCCGCGCGTGATCCGGCGCGCACACGCCCTCCGGTCGCGTCTCCGGGGCGCAGGCGACGAGGCGGTCGTCGAGGAGACGGAGGAGATCGCCACGTTCGTGCGACGCCTCGCGGTCCTGCTGGGCGCGGGGCTGCACCTCGAGCGCGCGTGGTCGCAGCTGGCGCCGCCGGGCGGACGGGCCCGACGCGGCGAGCGCGCGGTGCCCGCCCTGGTCCGCCGGGTGGCCTCGGGGGCAGGATCCGCTCCGCTCGCCGAGCGCGTCGTGGCGGCGGCCACCGCGGTCGAGCCGGCAGGCGGAGCCACCGCGGGATCGTGGTGCGCGCTCGCCGCCGGGCTCGAGGTCGCGGATCGCACGGGAGCGCCGCTCGCGCGGTCCCTCGACCGGCTCGCCGTCTCCCTCGTCGACATCGCCCGAGTCCGCCGCGACGCGGGGACGGCGCTCGCCGGCCCGGTGGCGACCAGCCGCACGGTGCTCCTCATGCCCGGTGCCGGTCTGCTCCTGGCGGCAGGGCTCGGGTTCGATCCGCTCCGCGTCCTCGTGACGACCCTGCCCGGGTTGGCGTGCCTCGGCGTGGGTTCCTCGCTCGTGGCGATCGGGTGGCGGTGGAACCGCGACCTGGTGAGACGCGCCACGCCGCACGAGCCGGCACCTGGGCTCGTCCTCGACCTCGTGGCGATGGCCATGTCCGGCGGGGCGTCCGTGCCTCGGGCCGTCGCGGTCGTCCGCCGTGCATGCGAGCGCGCCGGGCTGGGGGAGGCCGACGACCTCGACGCCGTCGGGCCGGTCGTGGACGCGGCGGCACGCACGGGCGCACCCGTCGCGGTGCTTCTGGCGAGCGAGGCGGAACGGATCCGCAGGGACGCCGCCACATGGGCCGAACGCGCTGCGGCGCGTCTGGCCGCGCGGCTCATGCTGCCGCTGGGCGTGTGCGTCCTGCCGGCGTTCCTGGCGGTGGGCGTCGTGCCGATGCTGCTGGCCGTCGTGTCCTCAACACTCGGCCGCGGATGACGGCGTCCACCGTCGCGGGTCCCGACGCGGGTCGAGCCCGGCGGACGGGGCATGGTGGCGTCCCGGTCGATGGTCGGCGGGGACAGGACGGCGGGCATCGCCCGTCAGAGGGAGAGGACGAGGACATGGGACGAATCGAGGAGCGGACGCACGCGATCGACGCGCGCGGCGCGGACGCCGAGGCGGCTCGGGGGCCCGCATCCGGGATGACCGGAGCAGCGATGGCGCCGGAGGGCCGCGCCGTCTGGCCGCTGGCCGCCGCGCGAACGGCTCCGACGCGATCATCGGGGCGGGCCACGAGCTGCGCGGGGATCTGCGGCGGAGAGGTCGTGACGGCCTCCCCGGGGCTCGTGCCCTCGCGGTCAGCGCGTGTCGTCCGGGCAGCGCGTCGTGCTCTCCTCTGCCGCGCACCGGGCGACGCGGGCGCGGCCACCGCCGAGTACGCCATCGCGACCATGGCGGCGGTGGCCTTCGCCGGGCTGCTCGTGGTCATCCTGCAGAGCGACGAGGTCCGCGGGATGCTCCTCGACCTCGTGCGGCGCGCCCTGACCTACGACCGGTGATCGCGCTCACCTCGGCGGAGGGGCATCCGCACCGCGATCCGCATCCGCACCCGGTGGCGGATCGCGGGGCGGCGGCTGCGGAGCTGGCGGTCGTGCTGCCCGCGGTCGTGCTGGTCCTCGGGCTGTGCCTCGGGGCCGTGCAGACGGTCGGCCAGCAGGTCGTGCTGACGTCCGCGGCGGAGGAGGCGGCCCGGAGCATCGGCCGCGGGGAAGATGCGGGCACGGCGGCGGCGCGCATCGAGGGCGCCGCCGCGGGAGCGTCCATGGCGGTGGATCGGACGGGTCACGCCGTATGCGTCCGGCTCACCGCCCCCAGCCGGTTCGCGCCCGCTGGCGCGGCCGGGCTCCGCGTCCAGGCGAAGGGCTGCGCGTGGCAGGAGGATCCGGGTGCCCCGTGACGGCGACACCGGCTCGGGCACCGCGCTCGCGGTCGGCGTGCTCGGCGCCGTCACGGCCCTCGCGCTCGCCACGGTCGCCGTCTCGTCCGTGCTCGTGGAGAGGGCGGCCGCGGCGGGGGCCGCGGACTCCGGGGCGCTCGCCGCGGCGGACGTCGCGGCCGGGTTCGCTGTCGGCTCACCCTGCGCGGCGGCCGAGGAGGTCGTGGTCGCCGCCGGGGCGGCGCTCACGGGCTGCGAGGTCTCGGGCACGACGGCGGTCGTGGAGGCGGAGCGCGGCGGTCCCCTGGGCATCCAGGTGACGGCGCGTGCGCGAGCAGGTCAGCCGCCGGCCCGGGCACCGGGATGACCGGCGTGGGCGCCCCGGCCGGGCGTCGACGCCCTCCGGTTCGTCTCCGGACGCGCCGGGTCCAGAGCGTCACTCGGCCGGCCCAGGAGGGCGGACGAGCCTGGGTCGGGCGTCCGGGTCGGGCCTCGGACAGGCGCTCCGGCCGGGCCGCCGAGGAGCCGAGACGCGTCGCGTCCAGGCCGCACCGCGATTAGGTGGCCGGTCGGTGCGCGTGTGTATGGTGTGCCTTGTCGGGGACCCCGCCGCACGTCGCCCCGGATCGGATCCGATCCGAGCGGGCACGCATCCCGGACACCGGGCCGGTCATCGGTCCCCATGAACGCATATATAAGGAGTCACGTGCCCGGCACGAAGAAGTTGGTCATCGTCGAGTCGCCGGCCAAGGCCAAGACGATCGCCCAGTACCTGGGCAGCGGCTACGAGGTCCAGGCCTCCGTGGGTCACATCCGCGACCTCATCGAGCCCAAGAACCTGCCGCCGGAGCTGAAGAAGGGCACGCTCGGCAAGTTCTCCGTGGACGTGGAGAACGGCTTCGAGCCGTACTACGTCGTCAGCGATCAGAAGAAGAAGACGGTCGCCGACCTCAAGCGGGCGCTCAAGGACGCCGACGAGCTCTTCCTCGCGACGGATGAGGACCGAGAGGGCGAGGCCATCGCATGGCACCTGCTGCAGGTGCTGAAGCCGAAGGTGCCGGTCAAGCGCATGGTGTTCCACGAGATCACCAAGGAGGCCATCGAGCGCGCACGGGACAGCACGCGCGACATCGACACGGCCCTCGTCGACGCGCAGGAGACGCGACGCATCCTCGACCGCCTCTACGGCTACGAGGTGTCGCCCGTGCTCTGGCGCAAGGTCGGACCCGGGCTGTCGGCGGGCCGCGTGCAGTCCGCGGCGACCCGGCTCGTCGTTGACCGCGAGCGCGAGCGCCTGGCCTTCGTCACCGCCTCGTACTGGGATCTGACGGCGTCGCTCTCGCCGCTCGAGCAGGAGCTGCCGTTCGATGCCCGGCTCGTCCGCATCGACGGCGCCCGCATCGCGACGGGTCGCGACTTCGACGACAAGGGCGCGCTGAAGAACGACTCGCGCCCGCTCGACGCCAGCAGCGCGGAGGCCCTCGCCGAGGCGCTCCGCGACCCCTCGGTGCCGCTGAAGGTGCAGAGCGTCGAGTCGAAGCCCTACACGCGTCGCCCTGCCGCGCCGTTCACCACGTCGACTCTCCAGCAGGAGGCGGCGCGCAAGCTCCGCTTCTCCGCACGGCAGACGATGAGCGTGGCGCAGTCGCTCTACGAGAACGGCTACATCACCTACATGCGCACTGACTCGCCCTCGCTCTCGCAGCAGGCGATCAACGCGGCGCGCAAGCAGGCCGCGGAGCTCTACGGGCCCGAGACCGTGCCGGACAAGCCGCGCCTCTACGCGGGCAAGAGCAAGAACGCGCAGGAGGCCCACGAGGCCGTGCGCCCCGCCGGCGAGACCTTCCGCACTCCCCAGCAGCTCGCCTCCACGCTGCGCGGCAACGACCACAAGCTCTACGACCTCATCTGGAAGCGCACCATCGCGTCGCAGATGGCGGACGCGAAGGGATCCACCGCGTCGGTCGTCATCGCCGCAGGACCCACGTCCGCGGGCGAGGTGGCCGAGTTCGCCGCCTCGGGGACGGTCATCACGTTCCGCGGCTTCCTGGCGGCCTACGAGGAGAGCCGCGACGAGGAGCGCCACGGCGCCGCCGAGCCACGCGAGGCCAAGCTGCCCGACCTCAAGAAGGGCCAGGACCTGCGCCTCGTCGACGTCGACGCGAAGGGGCACGAGACCAGCCCGCCGCCGCGCTACACGGAGGCGAGCCTCGTCAAGACGCTCGAGGAGCTGGGCATCGGTCGTCCGTCGACCTACGCGGCCATCATCTCGACGATCGTCGACCGCGGCTACGTCACGCCGCGGGGCACCGCGCTCGTCCCGAACTGGATCGCCTTCTCGGTGGTGCGGCTGCTGGAGGAGTTCTTCACGGAGCTGGTGCAGTACGACTTCACCGCGGGCATGGAGGACGACCTCGACCGCATCGCGGAGGGGGCGGCCGAGCGCGTCGACTGGCTGAAGGGCTTCTACTACGGCAACGACGCGCACAAGGGGCTCCGCCCCACCATCGACAACCTCGGCGAGATCGACGCCAAGGAGATCAACTCGCTGCGCATCGCGGACGACATCACCCTTCGCATCGGAAAGTACGGGCCCTACCTGGAGGTGCACGAGGAGGGAGCCGCCGCGGACGCGACGCCCCGCCGCGTCAACCTGCCGGAGGACCTCGCTCCGGACGAGCTGACGGCGGCCAAGGCCCGCGAGCTCATCGACGCGCCGGTCGTCACCGACCGCGTCATCGGCATCAACCCCGACAACGGCAAGCAGGTCGTGGCGAAGGACGGCCGCTACGGCCCCTACGTCACCGAGCTCGATCCCGAGCCCGAGCCCGAGGCCGCGCCCGCCGCCGCTGCGGACGGCGTCGATCCCGCGACCGGCGAGGTGCTCGAGAGCGCGTCGACGACGACCACGGCGGCACCCGCGAAGAAGGCGCCCGCCAAGAAGCCGGCGGCGAAGAAGGCGGCGGCCGTGAAGCCGCGCACGGCCTCCATCTTCAAGTCGATGGACCTCGCCACGGTCGACCTCGAGACGGCCCTGCGCCTCCTCGACCTCCCGCGGGTCGTGGGTGAGGACCCGGAGACGGCCACGCCCATCACGGCCCAGAACGGGAAGTACGGCCCGTACCTGAAGAAGGGGACGGACTCGCGTTCGCTCACGAGCGAGGAGCAGATCTTCGAGATCGACCTGCCCGGCGCCCTCGAGGTGTTCGCGCAGCCCAAATACGGTGCGCGCCGTCCGTCCAGCGCGCTCAAGGAGTTCGACGCGGATCCCGTGAGCGGTAAGGGCATCAAGGTGAAGGACGGCCGCTTCGGCCCGTACGTCACCGACGGCGAGACCAACGCGACGATCCCGAAGAGCGAGTCCGTCGAGGACATCGACTTCGACCGGGCGGTCGAGCTGCTGGCCGACAAGCGCGCCAAGGGGCCCGCCAAGCCCAAGGCGAAGGCGAAGGCCCCGGCGAAGGCGAAGGCCAAGGCGCCCGCCAAGGCGAAGGCCCCGGCCAAGCCGGGCGCCGCCGCGAAGGCGACGGGAACGACGGCCGCCGCCACGAAGGCTGCGGCGACGAGGGCCGCCAACAAGGCGGCCGCTGCCGCGGCGACCGCGTCCGACGCGACGTGACCGGCGTCTTCATCACCCTGGAGGGCGGCGACGGCGTAGGGAAGTCCACGCAGTCGGCGCTGCTCCGGGAATGGCTGGAGGAGCAGGGCCACGAGGTCGTCGTCACCCGCGAGCCCGGCGGCAGCGACCTCGGCCAGGAGATCCGCGAGATCGTGCTGCACCGGCGTGGCCACATCGCGCCGCGGGCCGAGGCTCTCCTGTACGCGGCCGACCGTGCGCACCACGTCGAGACGGTCGTCCGGCCTGCGCTCGAGCGGGGCGCGGTCGTCCTCCAGGACCGCTACCTCGACTCGTCCGTCGCCTACCAGGGCGCCGGCCGTGTGCTGGACGCCGCCGAGATCCGCGACCTCTCGCTCTGGGCCGCACAGGGGCTCCTGCCCGACCTGACCGTGCTGCTCGACCTCGACCAGGCCGCCGCCCGGATCCGCCTCGACGCCGCGCGGACCCGCTTCGACCGGCTCGAGGCCGAGCGCGCCGACTTCCACGAGCGCGTGCGCCAGGCGTTCCTCGGGCTCGCGGCCGCGGAGCCGGAGCGCTTCCTGGTCGTCGACGCCGGGTGGCCGCGCGAGGTGATCGCGGCGGAGATCCGCGCCCGGGCACACGTACTGATCGCGGCGGGAGCATCCGCGTGAGCGACGCGGAGACCGACCGCGCCGCCGCGACGCAGGCCGCCGTTGCCCGGGGAGACGCGACGCCCGCGAGCCCCGACGGCCGCGCGATCTGGGACGAGCTCACCGGCCAGTCCGAGGCCGTCGCGCTCCTCGCCGCCGCCAGCAGCCCGCGGGCCACCGCGCGTGACGCCGCCGGCACGGCGCTGGCGCATTCGTGGCTCATCACCGGGCCCCCCGGGTCCGGCCGCTCGAACCTCGCCTACGCCTTCGCGACCGCGCTGCTCAGCGACGGCACGCCGGAGGGGGACGCGGCGACATCCCGCCAGGTCGCGGCCCGCAGCCACCCCGACCTCGGCGTGCTCGCCACCGAGCGGGTCATCATCGCCATCGACGAGGTGCGCGCGCTCGTCACCTCGTCGCAGTACTCGCCGTCGGTCGGCCGCTACCGGGTCATGGTCATCGAGGA
Source organism: Clavibacter sepedonicus (assembly GCF_000069225.1). Lineage (GTDB taxonomy): Bacteria > Actinomycetota > Actinomycetes > Actinomycetales > Microbacteriaceae > Clavibacter > Clavibacter sepedonicus. The sequence goes on from NC_010407.1 coordinate 227,417, forward strand.
CGCCGACCGGATGACCGAGCGCACGTCGAACCTGCTGCTGAAGGCGCTCGAGGAGCCGCCGGAGCGCACCATCTGGATCCTCTGCGCGCCCAGCGAGGCCGACCTCATCCCCACCATCCGCTCACGCGTCCGCAGCGTGCGGCTGCGCATCCCGTCCGTCGAGGACGTGGCCGCGCTCATCCAGCGACGCGACGGCGTCGACGAGGCCGTCGCGCTGCGGGCCGCCCGCGAGGCGCAGAGCCACATCGGCATGGCGCACCGGCTCGCGACCGACGCTGAGGCGCGTGAGCGCCGCAGCCGCACCTTGGAGCTCGCGCTCGGCATCCGCACGGTCGGCGACGCCGTGCGCGCGGCCGCCGCGATGCTCGAGCTGGCCGGCCAGGATGCCAAGGCCTTCACGGTGCAGCGCGACGCCGACGAGCGCGAGCGGGCGCTCCGGTCGCTCGGCGTGCAGGAGGGCGGGTCCATCCCGCCGCAGCTGCGCTCGCAGATCCGGCAGCTCGAGGAGGACCAGAAGCGGCGCGCGACGCGGAGCCTCCGGGACGGCATCGACCGGATCCTCGTCGACCTCATGTCCCTGCACCGCGACGTGCTCCTGAACCAGTTGGGGGCGGACCTGCCCCAAGTCAACGCGGCGATCGCCCCGCGGATCGCCGAGGCCGCCGAGGCCGGATCCGCGGCGGCGTCGCTGGCGGTCCTCGATGCGGTGGGCGTGGCGCGTCGTCGGATCGACGGCAACGTGTCGCCGGCGCTCGCCCTGGAGGCGATGCTCGTCTCCATCACCCGCACGCGCACGGCGGGTCGGGCGTGACGCGCCGGAGGACTCCGGCGCGAGCCCTGCGCCGGGCCGGAGCCCTGGGCGCGGTCCTCCTCGCCGCGGCCGTCGCGCTCAGCGGCTGCGGCCTCATCCCCGTGCCCGAGCCGCGCAGCTCCACGTCGAGCCCGACGACGGAGGACGTCGCGCCCGACCTCGCGCGGTACTACGAGCAGGCGCTCACGTGGTCCCCGTGCGAGGACGGCGCGCAGTGCGCGACCGCGACGGCGCCGCTCGACTGGTCCGCGCCGGACCCGGCCACCGACATCCAGCTCGCCCTGGTGCGGCACACCGCGCGCGGTGCCGACGGGCCGCGTGGGTCGCTCTTCGTCAACCCGGGTGGCCCGGGCGCGTCCGGCGTCGACTTCGTGAAGGCCAGGGTCGACTACGCGGTCTCGCGCGACCTGCAGGACGCGTACGACATCGTCGGCTGGGACCCCCGCGGCGTCGGGGCATCGACCGCCGTCGACTGCGTCGACGACAGCCAGCTCGATTCCTTCCTCTACGGCGAGACGGAGGCGCCGCCCGGCACCCCCGCCCACGACGAGGAGCTGGTGCAGGCGTCGAAGTCGTTCGCGGAGTCCTGCGCCGCGCGATCCGGCCCGCTGCAGCAGTTCATCGACACCCAGAGCACCGTGCACGACCTCGACATGCTGCGGGCTCTGGTGGGGGACAGGCAGCTGAACTACCTCGGCTACTCGTACGGCACGAGCATCGGCGCCCAGTACGCGCAGGACTTCCCCGGGCACGTGGGGCGCTTGGTGCTCGACGGCGCGACGGACCCGTCCGCGAGCTCGTTCGACGTCGTGCTCGCGCAGACGACGGGCTTCCGCACGTCCTTCGAGTCGTACATGGCGGCGTGCCTGGCGGGGCAGGGGTGCCCGTTCCACGGATCCGTCGAGGACGGCGAGCAGACGGTGGCGACCCTCCTCGACCGCCTCGACCAGAGCCCGCTGCGCGCCCGCGACGGGCGCGAGCTCGACGGGCAGGTCATGCGCAGCGCCATCGACTCCGCGCTCTACAGCGAGCAGAGGTGGCCAGCCCTCACCACCGCGTTCACCGAGGCGCTCCGCGGCGAGTCCGCCACGGCGTTCTCGCTCGCGGACTCCTACTTCGGCCGGAAGCCGGACGGTACCTACTCCGGCAACTTCTACGAGGCGTTCCTCGCGATCCAGTGCATCGACTACCCCGTGGAGCGGGATCCCGCGGTGCTGGTCACGGAGGCGGCGGAGCTCCGCGCCGCAGCCGGCGAACTGGCCGACGACGACACCTCCCGCGACGGCGAGCCCGACCCGCTCTGCGGCAACTGGCCGTATCCCGCCCGCGACACCCCGGCGCCCGTGTCGGCGGAGGGCGCAGCGCCCATCGTCGTCGTCGGGACGACGGGCGATCCGGCGACGCCGTACTCGTGGGCCAAGGCGCTCGCGGGCCAGCTCTCGTCGGGCGTGCTCCTCACCTACGAGGGGGAGGGGCACATCGCCTACGACGAGCGGGATCCGTGCATCGTGTCCGCGGTGGACGGCTACCTGCTCGGCGGGGATCCGCCGGCCGCCGGCACGACCTGCGGCTGAGCGGACGCCGCCCGATCGCGGGCGGGGCGGCTCCCGCGCGGCCGGTGTGCGGGAGCGGCCCGCGCATCCGGTATGCTCACTACTCGTGCCCGGTGCTCTTCGAGTCCAGGCCGGGCCGCCTTAGCTCAGTCGGTAGAGCATCTCACTCGTAATGAGAAGGTCGTCAGTTCGATTCTGACAGGCGGCTCCACCACCCCTCCCCTCCCCTCGTTGCGCTCGCTCCCTCCCGAGGGTCGCGCAGTCACGCAGGACGTCCCTCACAGGGCGCGGTCGTCGACCGCATCCGGAGGACCGCCGCGGCCGGACCGGCGCCCGGGTGCGGCGTCTAACATGGCCCCATGCGATCCCCTGCCGACGGCCCCGACCGCGCGCGCGCCGACCGCACCGATCCGGATGCCCCCACGACCCGCTCCCGCGCCCGCGCCCGTGCCCGGGACCGCCGCCGCGGTCGCTCCCTGACGGCCGTCGTCGCGGTGGTCGCGCTGCTCGCCGCCGGAGCCGTCGGCGCGGGCGCGCTGACCGGTCGCGCCGGGAGCGCCTCCGCGAGCGTCGCCGCCACCGCCGATCCGACGCCCACCCCGAGCCCGACCCCCACGCAGGCGCCGCCGCGTCCCGCGCCCGCCGACGAGGCCGCCGCGCGCGACCTCCGCATGTGCTCGATCTCGTCCCTCGCGCAGGATCCGCGCCTCGCCACCTTCGAGGGCCAGGTCCGCGACGCCGCGACCGGCCGCGTGCTCTTCGACCGCAACGGCAGCACGCCGGAGCGCACGGCGAGCGTCATGAAGGTCATCACCTCGGCCGCGGCCCTCGCGGCGCTCGGCCCCGACCGGCGCATCGCCACGACGGTGGTCCGTGGCTCCGAGCCCGGCACCGTGGTGCTCGTCGGCGGAGGGGACCCGACGCTGTCGCGCCTCACCTCCGGCAGCTCCGTCTACCCCGGTGCGCCGCGCCTCAGCGACCTCGCCCAGCAGGTGCGCACCGCGTGGGCCGCGGATCCCTCGACGGCCGGCACCCCCATCACCCGCATCGTGCTCGACACCTCCCTCTTCTCCGGGGACACCTGGATCCCGTCGTGGGCCGCCTCCGAGCGGAAGGCGGGCTACTCCAGCTTCATGACGCCGCTGCAGCTCGACGCCGACCGCGCCGATCCGGCCGCCGTCGTCTCCGCCCGCAGCGAGGATCCGCTCGCGCGCGTCGGCAGCACCTTCCGCTCCATGCTGGGCGGGTCGGCCGACGTCACGCAGGGCGCGGCGCCCGCCGGCGCCCGCGTGCTCGGCAAGGTCGAGTCGCAGCCGGTGTCGTCCCTCATCCAGACCGCGCTCATCAACTCCGACAACGTGCTCGCGGAGTCCCTCGCGCGGCTCGTGAGCATCCAGGTCGGCGCCGGGAACACGCAGCAGTCGCTGGCGGCGGGCATCCCGAAGGCCCTGCAGGCGTACGGGCTGGACACGTCCACGCTCACCATCGTCGACGGCCAGGGGCTCAGCCCCGACGACCGCGTGCCGCCGTCGCTGCTCGCGCAGCTGATGATCCAGGTCGACCAGCGTCAGCAGGCGCTCGGCTACCTGCACGACGGGCTCCCAGTCGCCGGGCGCACCGGAACGCTGGCGGGGCGATTCACCGGCGACAGCGCCGTGGCCCGCGGGCACGTCGTCGCCAAGACCGGCTGGATCGACACGGGCTACACGCTCGCCGGCATCGTCGACGCGGCCGACGGCACCAAGCTCACCTTTGCCTTCTACGCCATCGGGAACGTGACGGGCGACGCGAAGATCGCCCTGGACGCGCTGGCCGCGGGAACGTACCGCTGCGGAGCGGACCTGGGGGACGAATGAGGCGCTGCCCGGTCCCGGGCGGCGGATCCACGGCACCGGGCCCGGCCCGGGGAAGGAGCGGAGCATGACCAGGGCTCTGTTCATCATCGACGTGCAGAACGACTTCACGGAGGGCGGCGCGCTCGGCGTCGAGGGCGGCGGCGACGTCGCGCGGGGGATCACCGGCCTCCTCGCCGCGGAGCCGTACCGCTACGACCACGTCATCGCCTCCCGCGACTGGCACGAGGCGACGGGCGACAACGGCGGGCACTTCGCCGCTGCGGGCGTCGTCCCCGACTTCTCGACCACGTGGCCCGAGCACTGCGTGCAGGGCACGCACGGCGCCGAGTACCACCCCGACCTCGACGTCACCGCCGTCGACTTCCACGTCCGGAAGGGCCAGGGCGCGCCCGCCTACTCGATCTTCGAGGGCACGACCGAGGACGGCGTGCCGCTGGCGGACCTGCTGGCGCTGCACGAGATCACCGACATCGACGTCGTCGGCCTCGCGACCGACTACTGCGTGCTCGCGTCGGCCCTCGACGCGGTGCACCAGGGCAAGCGCGTGCGGATCCTCGCCGACCTCGTCGCGGGCGTGGCGCCGGCCACCAGCGCCGCCGCCCTCGACCGGCTGCGCGACGCCGGGGCGGAGATCGTGGAGGGCCCGGCCGACTGACGGCCGACCGTCCACCCGCACGAGACCGCAGCACGCAGCACCACCCAGCACCGCACAGCACGGAAGAACCGAGGACACCATGAGCGCATCCACCGAGACCGACCTCCTGTCGGGCACGCCCACCACCCTGCTCATCGGGGGCGAGCGGATCGACGCGGAAGGCGGGGCGACGTTCGAGGTCCGGGATCCGGCGACCGACGAGGTCATCGCGCGGGTCGCCGACGCGAGCCCCGCGGACGGGGCGCGCGCGCTCGACGCGGCCGTCGACGCGCAGGCCGCGTGGGCCGCGACGGCTCCGCGCGCCCGGGGTGAGATCCTCCGCCGCGCGTTCGACCTCCTGCAGGAGCGGAAGGACGAGTTCGCGCTCCTCATGACGCTCGAGATGGGCAAGCCGCTGGCCGAGTCGCTCGGCGAGGTGACCTACGGGGGCGAGTTCCTCCGCTGGTTCTCCGAGGAGGCCGTGCGCATCACGGGCCGCTACGGCGTGAACCCCGAGGGCACCGGCCGCATGATCGTGTCGCAGCACCCGGTCGGGCCGGTCCTGCTCATTACGCCGTGGAACTTCCCGCTCGCGATGGCGACCCGCAAGATCGCTCCGGCGCTCGCCGCGGGCTGCACCGTGGTCATCAAGCCGGCCGATCTCACGCCGCTCACCACGCTCCGCTTCGCCGAGCTGCTGGCGGAGGCGGGGCTGCCCGCCGGCGTCCTCAACGTGATCCCCACCACGTCCGCCGCCGACGTCACCGGTCCGCTCATCGCGGACCCGCGGCTGCGGAAGCTGAGCTTCACCGGATCCACGCCCGTCGGCCGCCAGCTCGGCGCGCAGGCCGCGCAGAACGTGCTGCGCGTCTCGCTCGAGCTCGGCGGCAACGCGCCGTTCGTAATCTTCGCCGACGCCGACATCGACAAGGCCGTCGAGGGCGCCGTGACGGCGAAGTTCCGCAACGTCGGGCAGGCGTGCACGGCGGCCAACCGGTTCATCGTGGAGGCGTCGATCGCGGATGCGTTCGCCGACCGGCTGCAGGAGCGCATCGACGGGATGCGGATCGGGCGCGGCACCGAGGAGGGCGTCACGGTGGGTCCGCTCATCGACGGCCGCGCGGTCGACAAGGCCGACCGGCTCGTGCGCGACGCCGTGGAGCGCGGCGCGACCGTGCGCGCGGGCGGCACGCCGGGGGACGGCACCGGCCACTTCTACCCGCCGACCCTCCTCACGGGCGTGGCCGAGGGCAGCGACATCCTGCGCGAGGAGATCTTCGGGCCGGTGGTCGCCATCGTCCCGTTCGACGACGAGGACGACGCCGTTCGTCTCGCCAACGACACCGAGTACGGCCTCGTCTCGTACGTCTTCACCCGCGACCTCGCGCGCGGTCAGCGCATGATCGAGCGGCTCGAGACGGGCATGACGGGCCTCAACATGGGCGTCATCTCCAACGCGGCGGCGCCGTTCGGCGGCGTGAAGCAGTCGGGGCTCGGCCGCGAGGGCGGGCTCGAGGGGATCCACGAGTACCTGAACACGAAGTACACGCTCACGCCCGACCCGTTCGCGTCGTAGTGGCGCACGTCGTCCCGATCGAGGATCTCGCGGATCCGCGGCTCGCCGACTACAGCCACCGCACCGACGTCGCGCTCCGGAAGGCCGAGGGGGCGGGCCACGGGATCTACCTGGCGGAGTCGGCGCTGGTGCTCGAGCGGGCGCTGAAGGCGGGGCACGCGCCCCGGTCGGTGCTCGCGCTCGGCGGCACGGTCGACGAGGCGCTGGCGCTCGTCGGCGACCGGGACGTGCCGGTGTTCACCGGGCCCGGCGAGCTGCTCGCGGAGCTCACCGGCTACGTGCTGCACCGCGGCGTCGTCGCGTCGCTCGACCGGCCGGCGCTGCCGTCCGTGGCGTCGCTGCTCGCGGACGCCCGGCGGGTGGTGGTGCTCGAGGACGTCGTGGATCCCACCAACGTCGGCGCGATCTTCCGCTCGGTCGGGGCGATCGGCGCCGACGCGGTGCTCGTGACCCCGCGTTGCACGGATCCCTTCTACCGCCGCGCCATCCGCGTCAGCATGGGCACGGTCCTGCAGGTGCCGTGGACGCGCACGGGGGAGTGGCCGGAGACGCGCGCCGCCCTCGCCGACGCCGGCTTTCACGTCGCGGCGCTCGCCCTGACGCCCGACGCCGTGTCGATCCGCGACTTCCCGGCCGAGGACCACGAGAAGCTCGTAATCGTGCTCGGCTCCGAGGGGCCGGGGCTGTCGGCGGAGGCGATCCGGTCGGCGGACACCGTCGTGCAGATCCCCATGGCGCACGGCATCGACTCGCTGAACGTCGCGGCGGCCAGTGCCGTCGCCCTGTACGCGCTGGCGGCACCGACGCGCTGATGCCGCCGGCCCGTCCCTCACCGGGCGGGAAGCGGGCCGCCCTGCGCCGGATCCCGCGTGGATGGCGTACCCCGAGCTGCGAGCGCCTAGCCTGGCCTCACCGACGAGAAGGGGTCCCCATGAGCACGCGTCCTGCGCGCCGGCGCCCCACGCGCCTCGCCGTCGTCTACCTGGTGCTCGCGGCCGCCGGACTCGTGCTGACGTGGTCCGCGAACATCCGCGTGGTCACGGAGGGCCGGGACTTCCTCGCCGACCTGTCCGCCGGCGGCGCGTCGGTGTCGTCGCTGTCGTGGGACCTCCTGATCGCGGCGGTCGCGAGCGTCGTGTTCATCGTCGTCGAGGGGCGGCGGCTCCGGATGCGGCGGGTGTGGGTCTACGTGCTGCTGGCGCCGCTCGTGGCGTTCGCGTTCGCCCTGCCGCTGTTCCTCGCGGCCAGGGAGATGCACCTGAGCGCGCCGGAGCGGACGGAGCCGACGCCGGGCGCGTGATCCCGTCGGAGCGCCGCTACACGAGCAGCTGGTGCTTCGCGAGGTCGCGGTAGAGCGGCGTCGAGACGACGAGCTCGGCGTGCGTGCCCGTGCCGACGACGCGGCCCTTCTCGACGACCACGATGAGGTCGCTGTCGACGACGGTCGAGAGCCGGTGCGCGATCACGATGAGGGTGCGGTGCTCGGCGACCGCGTCGATCGCCTTGCGGAGCAGCTGCTCGTTGAGGCCGTCGAGGCTGGACGTGGACTCGTCGAGCAGCAGGATCGGGGGAGCCGAGAGCAGCGTGCGCGCGATCGCGAGGCGCTGGCGCTCGCCGCCGGACAGCATGATGCCGTCTTCGCCGACGGGCGCGTCGAGGCCGAGCTCGTTGCGCGCGAGCACCTCGGTGAGGTTCACCGCGTGCAGCACCTGGACGCAGTCCTCGTCGGTCGCGTCGAACGCGGTGAGGGTCAGGTTCTCGCGGAGCGTGCCGGCGAGGACGGGGGCGTCCTGCTCGACGTAGCCGATCTGGCGGCGGAGGTCCTCGCGGTCGAGCGTGCGGATGTCGCGGCCGCCGACCCGGACGACGCCGGAGGTCGGGTCGTAGAAGCGCTCGATCAGGGCGAGGATCGTGCTCTTGCCCGCGCCCGAGGGGCCGACGAGCGCGATCCGGGTGCCCCGCTCGGCGCGGAAGCTGATGCCCTGCAGGACGCCGCCGCCCGTGCGGTCGGCGCCGGGGGAGGCGTCCGCGGAGTCGGCCGGAGAAGCGGGTGCCTCGGTCGTCGCGGCACCGTCTGCGGTGGCGTCCGCATCCGCCGCCACCGGGTACGCGAACCGCACGTCCACGAGCTCCACGGCGGGTGCGTCCGTGCGGTCGTCGCCCGCGGGCGCGTCGTCGCGGAGTCGTGCGGCGAGGTCGGCGTCGCCGTCGGTCTCGACCGGTAGCTTCACGATCTCCTGGATGCGGCCGAGCGCGCCGAGCGCCTGGTTGACGGCGGTCACGGCACCGAAGGCCTGGCCGAGCGGCATGATCATCAGGAAGAGGAACAGGATGAATGCCACGAGGTCGCCGACCGTGATGGCACCGGCCGCGACGCGGTAGCCGCCGACGCCGACCACCACGAGGAACGACGCCTGCAGCGCGATGCCCGCGATGGGCACGACGACGGCGGACGCCTTCGCGACCTTGATCCCCATCTCCCAGGCGCCCTCGGCGTCGGCCTCGATGGCGCGGATCTCGCGGTCGGTCGGGTTGCTGGCGCGGACGGTGCGGATCGCGCCGATGGCCCGCTCGACGCTCGCGGCCAGGTCGCCGACCTTGCGCTGCGCGCGCTGGCTGGCCACGCGGATCCGGCCGGACAGGCCCACGACGGCGACCACCGAGACGGCGACGACCAGCACGGTGAGGCTGAGGAGCACGGGGTCGATGATGAGCATCGCGATGATGGCGCCGAGGAACGTGACCGCGCCGCCGATCGCCTCGACGAGGCCCTGCGTGAGCACGGCGCGGAGGAGCGTGGTGTCGGAGCCGACGCGCGAGACGAGGTCGCCCGTGCGGCGGGTGTCGAACTCGGAGATGGGGAGGCGGAGGATCCGGCGCACGAGCGTGCGGCGCGACGAGAGCACGATGCCCTCGCCCATCCGCTGCAGCAGGTAGTGCTGGTAGCCGGACAGCACGCCGGACACGACGACCAGGCCGACGAGCGCCCACACGAGGACGCCGAGCTGGCCGCCCTCCTGCACGACGCCGACGACGCGCTGCACGAGGAGCGGCTGGCCGAGGCTCGCGGCGGCGCCGAGGACGCTCAGCACGACGACGAAGGCCATCAGCCCGCGCTGCTCGAGGATGTAGGGGAGGAGCTCCGAGAAGCGCGCGCGGGGCCCGTCGTCGGCGGAGTCGCGACGGGCGAACGGGTTGCGGGAGCGGGCGCGCGGCGCGGCGGCGGTCTCGGGGCGGGCGGTGCTCATGCGTGTTCTCCCGGTGGTGGGTGCGATCGTGATGCTGCGCGCGGTCAGCCGAGCGCAGGACCGGCGGCGGTCGGGCGGTCGACGGGCGGGCGTCGCGCGTGTCGCATCGCCGTGGCGACTCTACGCTCCGGCCGCCGCGCAGCCGCCGGGAGCGCTTCCGCTCGTGGAGAAAACCCCCGGCCGTCCCTAGGCTGTGGTCTCGTGCCCACCCCCGTCATCACCGCCGACCGCCTCGTGAAGAAGTACGGCGACCACGTCGCCGTCGACGGCCTCTCCTTCGAGGTCGCGCCCGGCGAGTCCTTCGGGCTGCTCGGGCCGAACGGCGCCGGGAAGTCCACGACCATGCGCATGATCGGCGCGGTCTCGTCGCGCACGGGCGGCTCGCTCGACATCCTCGGGCTCGACCCCGACACGCACGGGCCCGAGATCCGCTCGCAGCTGGGCGTCGTGCCGCAGGCCGACAACCTCGACCTGGAGCTCAAGGCGCGCGACAACCTCATCGTCTACGGCCGCTACTTCGGGCTGCCGCGCAAGCAGGTCGCGGCCCGCGCCGACGAGCTGCTCGAGTTCGCGCAGCTCAGCGACCGCGCGAACGCGAAGGTCGACGACCTGTCCGGCGGCATGAAGCGCCGCCTCACGATCGCGCGCGCCCTCATCAGCGACCCGCGGATCCTGCTGCTCGACGAGCCGACGACGGGCCTCGACCCGCAGGCCCGCCACATCCTCTGGGACCGCCTGTTCCGCCTCAAGGAGCAGGGCACGACGCTCGTGCTCACCACGCACTACATGGACGAGGCCGAGCAGCTCTGCGACCGGATCGTCGTGGTCGACGAGGGCCGCATCATGGCGGAGGGCTCGCCCGCGTCCCTCATCCGCGACCACTCCAGCCGCGAGGTGCTCGAGGTGCGCTTCGGATCCGACCGCAACGAGTCCGCGTCGCGCGAGATCGCCGGGTACGGCGACCGCGTCGAGGTGCTGCCCGACCGCGTGCTCGTCTACGCGTCCGACGGCGAGGCCGTGCTCAGCCGCATCCTCGAGCAGGGCCTGAAGCCCATCACGACACTGGTGCGCCGCTCCAGCCTCGAGGACGTCTTCCTCCGCCTCACCGGCCGGAGCCTCGTCGAGTGAGCGCCGTCGACACCCGCGAGGCCGTCGCCGCCGGCGTCCGCCCGCGCCGCTACGGCGCCTGGTACGCGGCCGAGCACCGGCTGCTCGGGATCCGCGCCTACCTCGGCACCGCGCTCGCGACCGGCATCGCGAGCCCCTACGCCTACCTCTACGCGCTCGGCGTCGGCCTCGCCACCGTCGTCGACCGAGGCACCGACGCGAACCAGGCGCTCGGCGTGAGCTTCCTCGTGTTCGTGGCACCCGCGCTCCTCGCGACGAGCGCCATGACGGTCGCCAGCGAGGAGTTCAGCTACCCGATCTTCGGCGGCTTCAAGTGGAACCCGGTGTTCCAGGCGATGAACGCGTCGCCGCTCACCCCCGCCCAGATCATGGACGGGCAGGTCATCGGCGTCGCGATCCGCATGGCGCCCACCTGCATCGCCTACTTCGCCTTCATGCTCCTGTTCGGCGCGGTGCCGCTCGGCACGGGGTTCCTCGCGATCGGCGCCGCGGTGCTCACGGGCATGGCGATCGGCGTGATGCTCATGGCCTACGTCGCGACCCTCACGCAGGACACCGGCCAGATCGCCATGGTCATGCGCTTCGTGATCACCCCGCTGTCCCTGTTCTCGGGCACGTTCTTCCCGCTCACCCAGTTCCCCGTCTGGCTGCAGTGGATCGGCTGGATCTCGCCGCTCTGGCACGGCACCGAGCTCGGCCGCGTCGCCACCTACGGGATGCAGGAGCCGCTGTGGCTCACGGCCGTGCACGTCGCCTACCTGCTGCTGTGGCTCGCGGTGGGCTGGACCCTCGCGCGCCGCGTCGCGACGAGGAGGCTGCGCGCATGACCGGATCCACGATGCCCGCGAACGCCCCGGCCCCCGCGCCCGCCGCCCGCCGCAGCCGCGGCGGCCCCCGCTCCCTTTATGCCGGCAACGCCCGCTCGGTCCTGTCCCGCGGCCTGCTCGCCACCCGCAGCACCAACTGGACCGTCGTGCTCTCCGGCTTCTTCGAGCCCGTCTTCTACCTGCTCGCGATGGGCATCGGCCTCGGCTCGCTCGTGGGCGACGTGACGACGAGCACCGGCCAGCCCGTGCCGTACGCCGCCTACATCGCGCCCGCCCTCCTCGCCGTCTCGGCGATGAACGGCGCCGTCTACGACTCCACCTGGAACGTCTTCTTCAAGATGAACCACTCGAAGCTGTACCAGGGCATGCTCGCGACCTCGCTCGGGCCGCTCGACGTCGCGTTCGGCGAGATCTCGCTGGCGCTGCTGCGCGGCGTCGTCTACTCGTCGGGCTTCCTCGTCGTGATGCAGGTGCTCGGCCTCAACCTGTCGTGGTGGGCGATCCTCGCGCTGCCGTCCGTGGTGCTCGTCGCGCTGGCGTTCGCGAGCTTCGGCATGGCCGTGACGAGCTACATGAAGACGTTCCAGCAGATGGACTGGATCAACTTCATCCTGCTGCCCATGTTCCTGTTCTCGGCGACCTTCTACCCGCTGTCCGTGTACCCGGCGTGGATCCAGACGGTGATCCAGGCGCTCCCGCTCTGGCACGCGGTGGAGCTCGTGCGGGGGTTCACGACGGGCGCGCTCTCGTTCGCGGTCGTCGGCCACGTGCTCTACTTCGCGGTGATGACGGCCATCGGCCTGGTCTCCACGACGCGGCGGCTGCGGGTCCTCTTCCTCGACTGAGGCCGCCCGCGACGAGCGCGACGCCGGCGGATCCCATGACGACGGCCGCCGTCGCGATGGCGGCGGGGTAGGCGGCGGGCTGCGCGGACGCGGGGACGAGGGCGAGCACCTGCGCCGTCACGACCGTGGCGAGGAACGACGAGCCGGCCAGCACCGTCGACGTGAGCGAGGAGACCCGGCCCATGGTCCCGACGGGCGCCTCGGCCTGGAGGATCGGGCCCTGCGAGACGAGGAAGACCGCGAAGACGAGGCCGGCCAGCCCCATGAGGATCGCGGCGGGCAGGAACGCGCGCACCGTCGAGTAGGCCGCATAGGTGGCGCCGAGGGCGACGAGCGAGGCGGGCAGCGCGCGCTCGGGGCGGATGCGGGCGACGAGCGCGGGCGCCGTGAAGGATCCGACGAGGCCCCCGACCGCGAACATCGCCGTGACCACGCCGTACTCCGCAGCCGTCAGGCCCATCGTGGTGAGGGCGACGAGCGCGAGGGTCGCGTTGTTGACGCCCAGGGTCACGCCGTAGGCCGCGAGGCCGGCCACGAGGATCCGTAGGCGTGGCGACGCCCGCACGATGCGGATCCCGGCGGCGAGCTCGGCGCGGAAGCGGGCGCGCGCGGAGGCGACCGAGCCGTGCGCGTCGGCGTCCGCGTCCGTGCCCAAGGCCCCCGCGCCCGCCGCCGTGGCTCCGCGTTCGCGCACCGCGAGCACCAGCGCCGCCGACGCGAGGAACGACACGGCGTCCATCGCGAGCGCGGGCTGCGGCCCGAGCGCGGCGTACACGGCCGGGCCGGTCATGGCCGAGAGGATCCCGACGCCCGTGCTCGCGAGCAGCGAGCGTCCCGCGGCGGCGGCGCGGCGATCCGCCGGCACGACGACCTGCACGAGGGCCGCGCGCGCCGGGTCGAAGAGCTGCGACACGGAGCCGATGAGGAGCTGCGTCGTGATGACGGCGGCGATCACGAGGGGCGTGGGCCCGGTCACCGCGATCACCATGAGCGGCACGAGCAGCCCGGCGCGCGCGACGTCGGCCGCGACCATGACGCGGCCGGCGGGCCACCGGTCGACGAGCACGCCCGCGACCGGCGCGAGCACGAGGCGCGGCAGGCTCGTCGCCCCGATGACCGCGCCGATGTAGAGCGGCAGGGCCGGGTCGCCCGGCGCGAGTCCCATGGCGAGCCACACCGTGACGGTCGCCGCGAGCACGTACTCGCCGAACGCGGACAGCGCCTGCGCGAGCCAGATGAGCGCGAAGGACCGTGAGATCAGCAGGGGCGGGCGGGGCGGGCGGGCGTCGCCGGCTGCTCCGGGCATGGCGTCCTCCGATCGGATCTCCTCTCCACGGTATCGGCCCGCCCAGCGGCCGCACGGACGGGCCCGGGTGCCGGATCCGCTCGGTACCCTGGCGGGGAGCGCCACCCGGGCGCGGCCGGCCGCGTGCCGGGGGAGGCTAGGTGCCCATGGGCCGCGTCGTGGTGCTCGGATCGCTCAACGTCGACCAGGTGGTGCGCGTGCCGCGGCACCCGCAGCCGGGGGAGACGCTCATGGGATCCGACCCCGAGCGGCTCTGGGGCGGCAAGGGCGCGAACCAGGCGGTCGCGGCGGCCGACGCCGGCGGCGAGGTCGCGATGGTGGGGGCCGTGGGCGACGACGCCGACGGATCCGCCTACCGCGCGCGTCTGACGGCCCGCGGCATCGACGTCACCGGCCTGGCGACGGTGGACGGCGCGACGACGGGCCTCGCGATCATCGCGGTGGACGACGACGGCGAGAACACGATCATCGTCGCGCCCGGCGCCAACGGGCGCGTGACATCTACGCACCTGGATCCGCTCGACGCGCTCGCCGCGGGCGACGTCCTGCTCGCCTCGCTCGAGCTCCCCCTCGACACGATCTCCGAGGGCGTCCGCCGCGCGCACGCCGCCGGCGCCCGCGTCGTGCTCAACCTCGCGCCCTTCGCCGCGCTGCCCGCCGACGTGCTGGCGCTCGCGGATCCCGTCGTCGTCAACGAGCACGAGGCGGGACTCCTCCGCGGGTCGGGCACACCGGCCCCCGCGTCGCTGCTCGTGACCCTCGGCGCCGAGGGCGCGATGTGGGGCGACGTCGAGGTCCCCGCGTCGAAGGTCTCCCGCGTCGTCGACACCACGGGCGCCGGCGACGCGTTCTGCGGCGCGCTGGCCTCGGCGCTCGCCGCGGGCGCCGACCGCGGGGCCGCCCTGGTCGTCGCCGCCGACGCGGCCGCGGTCGTGGTGCAGCGGCAGGGCGCGCAGCCGGCGGACGACTGAGCCCCGTGGGCGACGCCGGGCCGGATCCGCACGGGGCGGCGGCTTCCGTCGTCGCCTTCGTCCGCGCCCTCGCGACGCCGCCGTGGCCGCGCCATGTCGCGGACGCGGAGCGGATGCTGGCAGCTCTCGGCGTGCGTCCCACGTGCGACGTGGACGCGTACGACCCCGACTCCGACCCCGACCCCGACTCCGAGCTCCGCTCCCTGACCGGTAGTCCCGACGCCGTCGACCATCTGAGCCTCGGCACCCACGCGGGCGGGGTCACGATCATCGGCTTCTTCCTGGCGCGGCACGGCCGTCCGCGCGATCCGCTCGTCCGGCGCGACCACGACGCCCTCGTCGCCGCCCTCGCCGCTGCCTTCGGCGTGTTCTGCCCGGCCTTCGACGATCAGCCGAGCCCCGTGCTGTGGGACGTCGGTGAGTTGGAGGTGGGCGTCCAGCTCTTCGACCGCGTCGACAGCAGCGTGATGGTGTGGGTCGATCACCGCGAGCGGTCGGTACGCGCGGAGGCGGCCGCGGGCGACGGATCGACCGCCGTCAGCGCGGACGCCGCCGACCCCGCGTGACCGCCTGCTCGTCGGACGAGCGGTCGCGCGATAGCGGGTACGCCCGGTCGAGGCGGGGGCCCACGACCACGCGGAGCAGGAACCCGGAGAGCAGCGCACCACCGGCCCAGTACGCCGCGATGAGCAGCGCTCCGACGCCGGGCAGCACGCGCGTGGCGATGCCGGCCACGACGAGCAGCGTCCAGACGACCCCGACCCCGTGGTACAGCGAGCGGAACCCGTCCGTCACCGCGTCGCGCCGCTCCTGCTGACGCTCCGCCCGGTCGTCGAGCGCGGACACCGTCCGGCCGAAGTCACCTTCGCCGACCACGGCGAAGAGGTCCCGCACGGGCACCTCGAGCGCCTTCGCGACGAGCGACAGCGTCTCGAGGCTCGCGTCGTTCCCCGCCTCCAATCGCTGCACCGTGCGCACCGTGATCCCGCTCGCCTCCGCCAGCCGGTCCTGCGTCCATCCGCGCTCCCGGCGCAGCTCCACGATCCGTGTCTCGTTCATGGACCCAGACTGGCGGCCGGGGAGTCTCGCCACCACGACGCGGGCCCGACAGGAGCACGACATCCGCCCGACAGCGGGGCGACATCGGCGGCGTCAGGCGGATCGCTCACCCGCCGGGCACGCGCTGTGGCAGGTTGGACGCATGCCATCGGAGACCCGCTCGCGCTTCCGGGAGCAGGCGGAGGGTGCTCTGGCGACCTTCGCCGGCATCGCCACGTACCTGCTGCTCCAGGTGGCCCGCCGCACCGAGGTGCGCACGGAGGGCGACCGCGTGCTCGTCGTCGTGTGCACGATCGTCGCGATCGCGACGGCGGCCGTGGTCGTGGTCATCGCGGTGCGCAGTGCGGTCCGTCGGCGACGTGAGCGCGTCGCTGCCGAGGCGCGTGCGGTCGAGCCGCTCGTGGGCGATCCCGACGGCGGATCGGGCTCCTAGCGACGTAGGCCGCGGTGGCGCGCGACCTCCACGACGAGCGCTACCAGCACGAGCGCGGCACCGGCCGCAACGAACCACCAGGCGACCGCGATGCCTCCCGGCTCCTCGCCCGCGATGCCGCCCATGACGGCACCCAGCGCGACCGCGAGGACGAGCGCGCCGGAGCCGGCCAGGGTCGCCGCGAGGATCCGCATGTCCGCGACCATCAGACCGGCTGCAGCGCGCGCTGCTCGCCCGCGGGCAGCTCCACGCGCACGGCGTCGTCGGGTCGGACCTCGCCGCCGGTGATCACGACGCCCATCACACCGGACTTCCGCACGACGTTCCCGTCGGCGTCGCGGTCGAGCACGGCCTTCATGGCACCCGAGCCCAGCTTGTCGATCTGGATGCACGGGTTCCGGAGGCCCGTCAGCTCGACCACGGCCTCGTCGCCGAGGTGCAGGCGCGTGCCCGTGGGCAGGTCGAGGAGCGGGATGCCCGCGGTCGTCACGTTCTCGCCGAGGTCGCCGGGACCGACCGTGAATCCCTTCCCCGCGAGCTCCGCGTGCAGCTCGGCGTGGACGAGGTGCACCTGGCGGAGGTTCGGCGCGTCCGGGTCGCGGCGCTTCCGCGACAGGTGCTGGACGGTCGTGCCGAGGTGCGCGTCGCCTTCGACGCCGAGGCCGGCGAGGAGCGTGATCGACGGGCGGACGGGCTTGGAGAAGCGGTGGGCGTCGTCGCGCGCGACCGCGAGGACCCGGGGCGATGCGGACGGCTGCATGCCAGCGACGATAGCGGCGCGGCCGCCGCCGGGCGACCCTCGGGCCGTGACGGGGGCGCGATCTCCCGCCGCCGTGTGTCTGCCGCTAGGTTCGGGTCATCGATGGCGATGGGGGATGCGATGCGCGCGACGGCCATGAGCGGATCACGCAGGACGACGCTGGTCGCGGGTCTCGCCTCCGCGGGTGCGCTGCTGCTGCAGCCCGTGCTGCTGGGCGGCTTCCGGATCCAGCCGACGCCGGACATGGCGTCGACGATCGTGCTGCAAGGGCCCGTCGTCGACGTCCTCGGCGTCGTGCTCACGGTGGTCGCCGCCGTGGTGCTCGCCCGCGGCGTGCGCGGGGAGCCGGGGCTCATGCGGGCATCGCGGGCGGCCGCGATCGCGGTGCTGGTGGCCGCAGGCGGGCTGGTGGTGCTCGCGGTGGCGGACGTGATCGTCGGGCTGTCGCTCGCGGATCCGCGGGAACCGGTGCTGCCGGCGGGCGTCGTGATCGTGACGCAGGTGGCGGGCGCGATCCACGAGGCCGCGCTCGCGGTCCTCGCCGTCATGGTCGTCCGCGGGCTGCTGCTCGAGCCGCTGGCCCGGGTGTCGCTCCTCGTGCTCGCGCTGGCGACGGCGGTGTCGTGGCTCCTCTATGCGGGCCTCGGGTCGTTCCTGCCGGGCGGCGCGTGGTCGCCGCTGATGCTGCTCCTGGTCGCCCTGCCGACCGTCACCCTCCTGGCCTCCGTCGGCCTCGCCGTCGGCCTGGTGGTGCACGGGCGTTCGGCCGCGATGCGCGAGCGGGCCGAGGCGATCCACCGGGCCTGGTGAGGGCGTCGTCCGGATCCCGGACATGACGAGGGCCGGGCCGACGCGTCGACCCGGCCCTCGATCCGGTCAGCGCGCGGCGACCGCCTCAGCGGGCGCGGCCTTCGCCTGGCCGTGCTCGCGCACCACCAGGAGCGCCACGAGCGAGATCGCCGACGCGACGCTGAGGTAGACGCCCACCAGCGCGACCCCTCCGCCTCCGATGTCCCAGAGCCAGGTGGCGATGAACGGCGCGACGGCCCCGCCGATGATGCCCGCGAGGCTGAACGCGAGGGACGCGCCCGTGTAGCGGACGTCGGTGGCGAACAGGCCGGGCAGCAGGGATCCGACGGCGCCGTACCCGATGCCGATGAGCGCGAAGCCGAGGATCACGAACAGGAGCGCGCCGGGCACGCCCGTCGCGAGCAGGGGATCCATCAGCAGGCCGAACACGACCATGCCGGCGGCGCTCACGGCCACGACCGGCCGAGCGCCGCGACGCTCGGCGAGCACGCCCGAGACCACGATGGCGATCGCGAAGAACACGACGCCGACGAGGAGCATGAGCAGGAAGTCGGTGCGGGCGTAGCCGAGGCCGGCGTGGAACGAGGACGCGTCGAACGGCTTGCCCGCCTTCGTGGCGGCGGCCTCGGCGGCCTCCGCGGTGCGCGGCGACGTGCCGTAGGTGACCGTGAACGTGGTCATCAGGTAGAAGAGCGTGAAGATGGCCAAGAGGGCGAGCGCCCCGAGGACCAGCCCGCGCCAGCCGGTGCGGATGGTGCGGCCGAGCGGGAGGCGGGACGTCTCGCCGCGGTCGAGGACCGCCTGGAACTCCGGCGCCTCCACGAGCTTGACGCGCACGTAGAGGCCGACGAGCACGAGCACGGCGCTGGCGAGGAACGGCACGCGCCAGCCCCACGACTGCAGGTCGGCGGGGGAGAGCGTGAGCGAGAGCACCAGGAACAGGCCGGTGCTGAGGAAGAACCCGATGGGCGCGCCGAGCTGCGGGAACGTGCCGTAGACGGCCCGCTTCCCCTCGGGCGCGTTCTCGGTGGCCAGCAGCGCCGCGCCGCCCCACTCGCCGCCGAGACCGAGGCCCTGGATGAAGCGGAGCACGGCGAGGGTGGCGGGGGCCGCGATCTCCCAGCCCGGCGTGAGCCCGCTCGGGAGGGAGCCGATCAGCACGGTGGCGATGCCCATCGTGAGCAGCGACGCGACGAGCGTGTGCGTGCGGCCGAACCGGTCGCCGAAGTGGCCGAAGAGCACGGATCCGATGGGCCGTGCGAAGAACGCGACGCCGAACACGGCGAGCGACTGGAGCTGCGCGACCGCGGGGTCGTCGTTCGCGAAGAAGAGGGCTGGGAACACCAGCACGGCGGCCGTCGCGTAGACGTAGAAGTCGAAGAACTCGATGGACGTCCCGATGAGGCTCGCAATTACCACCCGCGAGCGCGGGTTGGCCGGGGTGGCGACGGGCGGGGCGGTGGCAGGGCCAGCGGTCATGGCGGTTGCTTCCGACTTGAGGGACGGGGAGACGCCACGGATTTGGCGCGCCGACGGTACCGGCGCTCCCCGCCCCTCCGGGCCGGCCGTTCACATGACGCGTGTCAACTGACGTTCCCCGCGTAGTCCGCGTCGCGCGTCTCGCGGCTGATGACGAGCGCGACCAGCGTGATCGCCGCCATGGCGCTCAGGTACACGCCGACCAGCAGCACGTTCCCGTCGAGCAGCTGCCACAGCGCCACCGCGATGAAGGGCGCGACCGCGGCGCCGAGGATGCTCGCGACGTTGTAGCTGATCGCGGATCCCGTGTAGCGCACGTTGGTCGGGAACAGCTCGGGCAGCACCGCGCCCATGGGGCCGAAGGTGAGACCCATCAGCGTGAAGCCGAGGATGAGGAGCGCCATCGTGCCGACGAAGCCGGCCGAGAACAGGGGCACGAAGAGCAGGCCGAAGACGAGGATCCCGACGGTGGTGGCGATGAGCATCTTGCGGCGGCCGTGCTTCTCGGCGAGAGGCCCCGAGACCATGGTGAAGATCCCGAAGAACACGACGCCGACGATGAGCATGAGCAGGAAGTCGTTGCGCGCGTAGCCGAGGCCCGCGGCGAACGTGTCCGCGTTGAAGGGCTTGCCTGCGGCGGTCGCGGCGGCCTCGGCGGTGGCGGCGTCGCGCGCCGTGGTGCCGTAGGTGAGCGTGAACGTCGTCATCAGGTAGAAGAGCGTGTAGGTCGCCAGCATGATGAAGGTGCCGAGGATCAGCGGGCGCCAGCTCGTGACGAACACGCGCGCGACGGGCAGCTTCGCGACCTCGCCGGAGTCGACGACCTTCTGGAACGCGGGCGTCTCGATGAGCTTGAGGCGCACGTAGAGGCCGACGATCACGAGCACGGCGCTCGCGAGGAACGGCACGCGCCAGCCCCACGCCTGGAACTGCTCGGGGGAGAGGCCGAGGCTCAGCGCGAGGAAGACGCCGTTGGCGACGATGAAGCCGATGGGCGCGCCGAGCTGCGGGAACGTGCCGTAGATGGCGCGCTTGCCGGCGGGCGCGTTCTCGGTGGCGAGGAGGGCGGCGCCGCTCCACTCGCCGCCGAGGCCGAGGCCCTGGCCGAAGCGCATGATCACGAGGAGCGCGGGGGCCGCGACCTCCCAGCCGGGCGTGAGC
Organism: Clavibacter sepedonicus; assembly: GCF_000069225.1. Lineage (GTDB taxonomy): Bacteria > Actinomycetota > Actinomycetes > Actinomycetales > Microbacteriaceae > Clavibacter > Clavibacter sepedonicus. The sequence continues at coordinate 247,874 of NC_010407.1, forward strand.
GCGGTCGGCAGGCACCCGATCAGCACGGTCGCGATGCCCATCGTGAGCAGCGACGCGACGAGCGTGCCCTTGCGACCGACGCGGTCGCCGAAGTGGCCGAAGAGGATGGATCCGATGGGCCGCGCGATGAACGCGACGCCGAACACCGCGAAGGACGCGAGCTGTGCGACGGTCGGGTCGTCGTTCGCGAAGAAGAGCGCGGGGAAGACGAGCACCGCGGCGGTCGCGTAGACGTAGAAGTCGTAGAACTCGATCGACGTGCCGATGAGGCTCGCGATGATCACGCGCGAGCGAGAGTTCCCGGCGGGCGGGGTGGCGGTGGACGGGGCGGCGGTGCGGGCCGCGGGGGTCGTGGACATGGGAGGAGACGGCTTTCGGCTGGTGCGGCGTGAGCGGCAGGGGCGCGCGGAGGGGCGGGCGCGCCGGTCGGGCGCGGGCGCCGGGTGCGGCGGAGTCGAGGGGGCCACTCGTGATGGCGACCCTGAGTTTACGCCCCTGGGGAGATGCTGTGCGCGGTCCGTAGGCTGAGGCCGACCGGCGGATCCCCGCGATGCCGCCCGACCACGAGGAGCCCCATGGAGCACGAGACCGGCCGCCAGGTCCTGCCCGGGCTCGCGAAGCTCTGCGGGGTGGGCGCCTTCGCCGCGGTCGCGACCGGGTACTGGTACCTCGCGATCCCGTGCGTCGCCGTCGTCGTGCTGTGCGTCCTGCAGCTGCGCCGGTGGACGCACCAGGAGCTGGAGGAGCGCGCCCGTCTCGCCGAGTCGCCGACCGAGGAGGACCACGCGGAAGCGCTCAGGTGGGACGAGGACGGCGGCGTCGCCCTCGACCCGCTGCCGTCGGACGAGCCGGGGCCGGACGACCGGCGCTAGCTGTACTGGGTCATGACGTTGGTGACACTCGGGCCGCGGGCGTGAGCCCGTGGCTTGAGTGGATTCGTTCAGTGTTGTAGTGCTCGATGAAGGGGTCAAGCGCGTCGGCGCGGTGTTGGTTGCTGGTGAAGGGTTGCCGGTAGGCCCACTCGGTCGCGAGGGTCCGGTTGAAGCGCTCGACCTTGCCGTTCTGCCAGGGGCAGTGCGGGCGGATGAACTTCTGCCGCGCGCCCAGGTCCTGGACGGCGTTCTTGAACACGGTCGAGTGCCGGTAGGCGAACGCGTTGTCCGTGATGACCCGCTCGATCCGGGTGATCCCGCGCCCGGCGAAGTACGCCGCTGCGCGGGTCAGGAACCCGGCCGCGGTCGCGCCTTTCTCATCGGGATGGATCTCCGCGTAGGCGAGACGGGTGTGGTCATCGACCGCGGCATGGACGTAATCGAACCCGATCCCGCGGCCGCGGACCTGCTCGCTGCGCCCGTGGACCCGCCAGCCGCCTCCGTCCGGGATCCTCCCGAGCTTCTTCACGTCCACGTGGATCAGATCACCCGGATGCTCGTGCTCATACCGGTGCGCCGTTGACCGGGATGCCCGGATCACGGCCCCGGTGACGGGGTCCAACCATGCCAACGGCGGCGCCCCGTGCCGGCGCAGGATGCGGGAGATCGTACGGGATGGAACACCTGTCACCGGCGCCAGCCGCGCAGGACCCGCCCGCAACTGGGCCCGCGCTTCCAGCACGGCCCGTTCCCGCTCCGGGCTCGTTCGCCTCGGTACTGACCGGGGCCGCGATGACCGATCCGTCAGCCCTCGCAGCCCCTCGGCACGGAACCGGTTCACCCATCGATGCGCGCACTGCCGCGACACCCCCAGCTCCCGCGCGACGTGCGCGACCGGCCGACGATCCTCCACCACCCGCCGCACGAGGAGAACCCTCCCGTGAACCGTCAGACGAGCATTACCGTGGGACATCGAGGCCTCCTGGCGATGGTTGAACTGAACAGCTCCATCAAGCCAGGAGGCCTCTTCACACGCCCCGAAGTGTCACCAACGTCATGGCCGAGTACACCTAGCTGCTGCGCGGCCCCGGGCTCTCGACCTAGCGGCGGCTGGTCGGCGTCGTGCGCTGGGCGGCGCGCTTCTGCGAGCGCTTCGCCATCTGCGCCTTGCCCTTGGCCAGGGCGGCCTTGCCCTGGCGGCTGCGCAGGAACTTGCGGATCACGGGGACGGCGACGAACAGGAAACGGATCAGCGGCATGGTGCTCCTCGGGGGATCTGCGCGGATCGGTGGACCCCCGCCCCTCGACCCTGCCAGGTCCGGCGGCGCGCGACCGGGGTCGGGGCGGATGCGGCGGGGATCGGCCAGGCGGGGCGGGGGCGGGCACGGGCCGGGCGCGCCTCAGAGAGCCTTCCGCATCTGCTGCGCCGTCACGTCGTACCCGGCCGACGCGTACAGCGCGATCGCGACCCGGTTCGCGCCGAAGACGTTGAGCGCCAGCGCGGGGGATCCGGCGGCGCGCGTCGCCTCCTCCACCGCGGCGAGCACGGCGCGGCCGTACCCGGATCCGCGGCGCGACGGATCCACCAGGAGCTCGAACAGGAACGCGGTGTCGGGCCTGCCGTTCGGATCGTCGAGCGCGACCCAGGCGCTCCCGACCCCGACGCCGTCCTCGTCGATCCCGCGCAGGAGCAGGGTGCGCGGCGTCCGCATCCCGTCGGGCAGCCACTTCGCGGTCTCCGCCGCCGACCGCTCGCGCGCACCTTCCGCCGGCCAGAGGCCCGCCTCGACCTGTCGGGCCGCGTAGTCCTCGTCGGCGGCGGCCATCATCTCGGCGAACTCGGACGGGGTCATGGGGCGCACGGTCACGAAGGGCATGCAGCGCATGGTCGCAGGGACGGGATCGCCCGCGACCGGGCTGTCCACGGCGGACGTCAGGCGCGCGGGCGCTCGCCGTCGCGGATCCACGCGACCTCGGCGTGCAGCAGCTCGGCGCCCGGGCCGACGGGTGCGTAGCCGAGCGCGAGCGACGCGCGCGTGTCGAGCACGATCGGGTGGGCGGCGGCCCACGGGTGCGCGCCGCCGTCCACGCCCGGCTCCAGCGGCACGATGCGTCCGCGCCAGCCGAGCTCGTCCGCGATGACGGCGACGATCTCGGCGGCCGTCAGCCGGTCCGGGTCGGCGGCGTTGAGGACCCGCGAGCCCGGCGCGTCCGCGATCCGCGCGATGAGCGCCGCCGCGTTCCCCGCGGCGGTGAGGTGGTCGACGGACGCGCCGCGGTCGGCGAGCTCGATCGTCTCCGCGCCCGCGAGCATGCGCTCCGTGATGGCGCGCGTGCGGGCGTTCCTGGCCCACCGGCCGTGCACCTTGGAGGGGCGGATCACCGTCACCCGCAGACCGCTGTCGAGGGCCGCGCGCTCCACGGCGACCTTGGAGGGCGCGTACCCCTCGCGTGAGAACGGGTCCGTGCCGGTGGCGGCGGGCGCGAGGGTCGCGTTCGCCTCGGGGATCGGGACGGGGAAGCGCGGCGGCTCGTCGCCGTTGATGTGCCGGCCCGCGTCGTCGACGTACACGGCGCGGGAGGAGGCGACGACGACGGATCCGCTCGCCCGCATCGCCGGCAGCAGCGCGTCGACGTCGGCCGCCGTGAACGCGACGAGGTCGACGAGCAGGTCGACGCCGTCGCCGACCAGCCCCTCGATGCCGCGCGCGTCGGCGCGGTCGAGCGCATGGAAGCGGACGCCGAGGTCTGTCAGCTCGGCGGGCATGGCGACCTGGTCGCGGCCCGTGACGTCGACCGACCAGCCGTCGCGCGCCAGCCGCTCGGCCGTCGCGCCGCCGATCGCACCGGTCCCGCCGAGGACGAGGGCGCGCCGGGAGGAGGAAGAGGGGGAGGAATGCACGGTCGTCGAGCCTAGGGGCCCGCGCGGCCTCGGTAGGGTGGCCGCGATGATCCGTCTCGAGGAGCACCGTTCCGGGTGGGCGGACGCGTTCCATGCCGAGGCCGCGCGGATCCTCGCGGCGGCGGGCCCCGCGCTCCTCACGGTGGAGCACATCGGCAGCACCGCCGTGCCGGGCATCCGCGCGAAGCCCGTCATCGATCTGGCCGCGCGGGCCGCGCCGGGGATCGACCCGCTCGGGCTCGACGCGGTGCTCGCGCCGCTCGACTACGCGCAGCACCGCACGGGCCCGCGGAACCACGGGGTGCACGTGCGGTCGGCGGACGGCGCGCGGACCCACATCCTGCACGTGTTCGCGGCCGACGCGTGGGACGCCTGCCCGCAGCGCCTGTTCCGCGACCGGCTCCTGCGCGACCCCGATGCGCGCCGCCGCTACGACGCGCTGAAGACGGCGCTCGCCGCGACCGCCGCCGACGGCCGCGCCTACACGGCCGCGAAGCAGGGCCTCGTAGAGGAGCTGGTGAACGCCGAGCGCGCGGACCGCGGGCTGCCGCCCGTCCGCGTGTGGGACAAGTGACCGGGGGTGGTCGGCGGGCGGTGCGGCAGGATTTCCGCATGCCCCTGCACGAATCCGAGGTCCGGCTGATCGACGCGGCCGAGGCGCTCGCCCGGACGCTGGGCGCGGACCCGAACCACACCATGGCGGCCGCGGCTCTCGACGCCGACGGCCGCATCCACACCGGCGTCAACGTGCTGCACTTCACGGGCGGCCCGTGCGCGGAGCTCGTCGCGCTGGGCGCCGCCGTCGCGGCGAACGCGGGACGGCTCGTGGCGATGGCGGCCGTGGGCGACGGCGGTCGCGGGATCGCCCCGCCGTGCGGCCGGTGCCGGCAGGTGATGCTGGACCTGCACCCGGATGTGCGGGTGGCCGTCCCGGGCGCTGGCGGACCCGAGTTCGTCCCGATCCGCGAACTGCTGCCGGTGTCGTACGCGCTGCCCGACGCCTAGGCCGGCCGGGTCGCGCGCCCACGCGAGGGCGCCGTGGTGATGCGAGTGGTGGAGAGCTCCGGAAATCGAACCAGACGAGGCACCCCGATAGGTGCGCTCCCCGAACGGATGACAACCTAGCGGATCCCGCTGGGACCGCGCACGCCGGCCGCGCGCTCGGGATACCGCGGTGGCGAGGCGACTGGGGAGGGAGCGTCAGCCGCCGACGGTTCTGACCCGTACCGTCTCGCCGTCGTCCTCCAGCTCGAAGGTCAGCGTCGTGCCGAGGGGGAACGCGTCGCGCAGCTCCTGCGGCTGGTCGGCCGTGACGACGAGGGCGGTGCGCGCGGGGACGGTGCCCGTCGCGCATCCTTCGTGACCGCTGACCGAGCCGTCCTGCTTCGGGGGGCCGGCCACCAGGCACGTGACCGCGTCGCCCGTCGCCGCCTCCACCCTCGGCACGCGCCCGACCGCGATGCCGTCGAACGGCGCGAAGAGCGAACCGGGCGCGATGGATCCCGTGTCGACCGAGAGGTAGGTCGCGTTGTCGGGCACCGGCGGCGGCTCCAGCTCGAGCATCGCGACGGTGCCGCGTTCGTCGCCGAGCCACCAGGCGGTGCCACCCGCCGCGGCGACCGCGGCGATCACGAGGGATGCGGCCCAGGCGGCGGCGAGACGCGGGCGGATGCGGGTGCGCGCGCCCGTCCGACGTGCGGCGGATCGGTCGTCACCTGGGTCCCCGGCGGCCGGGGCTCCGAGCTCCGGGCCCGACGCCGACGACGGGGCGTCCCGGCCGTCCTGCCCGAGGGTCGTCGTCGCGCCGACGGGCTGGGCGGCGTCCCGCTCCTCCAGCTCGCGCAGCCGCGCCAGCGCGCCGGGATCGACCGGACCGTCCTGGGGCCCGAAGACGCGGCGGCGCAGGTCCGCGATCTCCGCGCGCCGGTCGTCGTCGTCCATCCCCGCATGGTGTCACGGGGCGGGCGATCCCGCTCAGCCGGCCGCGTACGCGTATCCGTCCTCGACCGCGGGCACGAGGTCGCGGTCGCGCACGATGGCCCGGGGCGCGGGATCCAGCGCCCGGATCCGCCCGCACACCTGCCCGGCCGTGCCGCGCAGGTCGTCGGTGTACTCGACGTCGAGCACGTGCGGCCCGTAGACGTCCGTGAACGCCGCGCACTCGTCCCAGCGGTCGCACTCCTCGGCGATCGCGAAGTCGAAGCCGGCCTCATCGCGGCCGCGGGAGCCGATGTCGGTGGTGTTCTTCTGCGCGACCGCGAGGCCCCGGCTGTGCGCGTGATCCACGAGCAGGGTCGCGAGGGCCAGCGCGTCGTCCGCGTCGAGGGCGCCCTGCGACCGGTTCCACGAGTCGAGGTTGTCGAACTCGACCGCCCGGAATCCGGCGTCGGCGCACAGGTCGACCGTGTTCGCCTGCCGGGCCGCGATGGCCGTGCGCTTCGCGGCGGTCGAGGTGTCGAGGATGTACTCGTCCGGCCAGCCCGGATCCACGAGCGGGCCGTCGTCGCCCTGCACCAGCAGGCCGTCGGGCCAGGTCGCGCCCGGCTGGGTCTGGAACCCGTTGACGTAGCAGATGCCGTACGCGCCCTCCGCGGGCTCGTCGGTGCTGTCGCGGACCACGATGCCCGCACCGGCCGGCACGGGGGAGGCGCCGCCGAGCTGGTAGTCGAAGCCGGTGCCGGTGGGCGGCAACGTGACGGCGGCGGCCGCGGTCGTGTCCGCCGCGAGCACGCCGGCCGTGTCGGCGGAGGCGGAGGCGCCGGTCGACGCGGACCCGGGTCCCGGATCCGCCGCCGCGCAGCCGGACAGGGCGAGGAGGGCGGCGCTCACGAGCACGGCGGAGCGGAGGGGGCGCATGACCCGACCCTAGGTGTACTGGGTCATGACGTTGGTGACACTCGGGCCGCGGGCGTGAGCCCGTGGCTTGAGTGGATTCGTTCAGTGTTGTAGTGCTCGATGAAGGGGTCAAGCGCGTCGGCGCGGTGTTGGTTGCTGGTGAAGGGTTGCCGGTAGGCCCACTCGGTCGCGAGGGTCCGGTTGAAGCGCTCGACCTTGCCGTTCTGCCAGGGGCAGTGCGGGCGGATGAACTTCTGCCGCGCGCCCAGGTCCTGGACGGCGTTCTTGAACGCGGTCGAGTGCCGGTAGGCGAACGCGTTGTCCGTGATGACCCGCTCGATCCGGGTGATCCCATGCCCGGCGAAGTACGCCGCTGCGCGGGCCAGGAACCCGGCCGCGGTCGCGCCTTTCTCATCGGGATGGATCTCCGCGTAGGCGAGACGGGTGTGGTCATCGACCGCGGCATGGACGTAATCGAACCCGATCCCGCGGCCGCGGACCTGCTCGCTGCGCCCGTGGACCCGCCAGCCGCCTCCGTCCGGGATCCTCCCGAGCTTCTTCACGTCCACGTGGATCAGATCACCCGGATGCTCGTGCTCATACCGGTGCGCCGTTGACCGGGATGCCCGGATCACGGCCCCGGTGACGGGGTCCAACCATGCCAACGGCGGCGCCCCGTGCCGGCGCAGGATGCGGGAGATCGTACGGGATGGAACACCTGTCACCGGCGCCAGCCGCGCAGGACCCGCCCGCAACTGGGCCCGCGCTTCCAGCACGGCCCGTTCCCGCTCCGGGCTCGTTCGCCTCGGTACTGACCGGGGCCGCGATGACCGATCCGTCAGCCCTCGCAGCCCCTCGGCACGGAACCGGTTCACCCATCGATGCGCGCACTGCCGCGACACCCCCAGCTCCCGCGCGACGTGCGCGACCGGCCGACGATCCTCCACCACCCGCCGCACGAGGAGAACCCTCCCGTGAACCGTCAGACGAGCATTACCGTGGGACATCGAGGCCTCCTGGCGATGGTTGAACTGAACAGCTCCATCAAGCCAGGAGGCCTCTTCACACGCCCCGAAGTGTCACCAACGTCATGGCCGAGTACACCTAGGCGCGGCCGTCCACCACCCGGAATCGCTCCAGCACGATCTCGGTGTCGTCGTCGAGGGCGAACCCGTCGGGCAGCTCGGCGAGCACCTCGGCGGATCCCCAGAACCCCTCGTGCCCCGCGCGCCACTCGGCGACGGTCGTGAACCCCTCGCCCTCGTCCACCGCGTGCGCGAGCGGCACGTCGGCGAGGCGCGCGACCTCGACGTACGTCGTCTCGACCACGAGCACCGGCCGGCCGTCGGAGTCGATGACGGAGCCGCGGGATCCGACGACCGGCAGCTCCTCGTCGTCGGCGTCGTACTGGATGAGCAGCGAGCTCGTCGAGGTCTTCTCGCCCGACGCGATCGCGGCCACGAGCTGGTCCCGCAGCGGCCCGGGGAACGCGAACTCGACGGGAGGGAGGTCGGGCTCGGGCGTCGTCGTCATGTGCCGATCGTAGGAGCGCCGGGCGTGCGAGCACGCAGCCCGCACCGCTGCCGTCAACCCCCTCGTGCTCCCCGGTCGTGCGCTCCCGCTCGGGCCAGGGTGGAGGCGACCCCACAGCACGAGGAAGGCGCACCCCATGAGCGAGATCCGCAACGGCGGCAACCAGTACGAGATCCAGGACCCGATCGCGCAGTACCCGTCCCCGCCGTTCCCGCAGCAGGAGCAGACGGGCCCCGGCGACGAGATGAAGTTCGAGCCGACGCCCGACCACGGCCAGGACAGCTACGTCGGCTTCGGCCGGCTCGCGGGCCGGAAGGTCCTCATCACCGGAGCCGACTCCGGCATCGGCAAGGCCGTCGCCATCGCGTTCGCGCGCGAGGGCGCCGACATCGCCCTCAACTTCCTCGACGAGGAGCTCGAGGACGCGCGCGACACCGCGTCCACGATCGAGCAGGACGGGCGCACCGCCGCGCTCGTGCCCGGCGACATCTCCGACGAGACCACGTGCGGCGACATCGTGCAGGCGTCGGTGGACGCGCTCGGCGGCCTCGACTGCCTCGTGATGGTCGCGGGCTACCAGCGCAACGAGGACGACATCCTCGACCTCGACTCCGAGCAGCTCGACCGCACGATGAAGACCAACGTGTACTCGCTGTTCTGGCTGAGCAAGGCCGTGATCCCGCACCTGCCGAAGGGCGGCAGCATCATCACGACGAGCTCGTCGCAGGCGTACCAGCCGAGCGCGGACAAGATCGACTACGCGGTCTCGAAGGGCGCGATCCGCAACTTCACGCAGGGGCTCGCGCAGCAGCTCGCGCCGAAGGGGGTCCGCGTCAACTCGGTCGCGCCCGGCCCGTTCTGGACCGTGCTGCAGCCCGTCGGCCAGTCGGCGTCCGACGTCGAGGAGTTCGGATCCCAGTCGGTCTACGGCCGCCCCGGCCAGCCCGCGGAGATCGCGGCGACGTACGTGTTCCTCGCGAGCCAGGAGTCGAGCTTCACGAGCGGCGAGACGATCGCAGTCACGGGCGGCACGCCCGTCCACTGACCGGACACGCAGCGGCCACGGCCGGGGCGGCGGGGCGCGTCAGAACAGGCGCGCCCCGGCGTCGTCCCCGTCTCCGTCATCGAGCGGGCGCTCGGTGCGGAGCACGGCCGGCCCGACCGTGAGGATCCCGTCGCCCAGCAGTTCGCAGCGCACCCCGCCGTGGCCGCGGAGCGCGCGGAAGGCGCCGGGCGCGAGCATCACGTCCATCCACGCGCACGGGTTCGCCGGGCGGTGGCCCTGGAACTCGACCGGCCCGTGACCCGAGTCGATGCTGAAGCGCATGCCGCGCAGCCGGTCGACGTCCGCGCCGCGCAGCAGCACGTTGCGGCGGGTGTCGACGGGATCCAGCCCCGCGTCGACCCCGAGCTCCCGGGCCACGCGCTCCACCTGCTCGACGGCCATCACCGTGACCGCCGCCGTGCGGTGCGCGCGCTGCCCGAAGTAGCGGTCGCCCACGATCCCGAGCCCGGCGCGCACGCGCACCGACGGCCGCGACGGCGGCTCGCCCGGCTCGTCCCGCGGGCCGTCGGACGGGCGACCCTCCAGCCGGTGCACCGGCGAGGCGACGAGGAACGCGACCTCCACGCGGTGCTCGAACGGGAGGTCGGCCATCCGGGAATCGTACGTCCCCCTACCACGGGGTACGTCGGCCCGGGGCAGACCGTCCACTCGTGGCTATCATCGATGAGCGGGACGGGGTGACCGCATCCGGGGGGTCACGTGGGCGAGCTTGCTCCCTCCGACGTGCCGCGCGGTCAGCGCTCCCGCGCGCAGGCCGTGTTCCGCAGCATGACCTTCTCGAAGCCGCTGCACGCGCAGCTGCCCTTCATCCTGAGCCTCGCCGTGGTCGGCGTCGTCGCGGGGACGGGGGACCTCGCCTCCGTGGCGGATCCCGTGTTCGTCGCGGGTGCCGTCATCGCCGCGATCGTCACCATCGTCGCGGCCGCCGTCCCCTGGGATCGCATCGACTCCGACTGGGTGGCCGTGCTGCCCATGCTCGACTTCGTCGCGCTCGCCCTCTGCCGCGACGCGATCGCCGACCAGGTGCCGTCGACCACGTTCCTCCTCGTGTTCCCCGTGATCTGGCTCGCGTACGCCTTCCCACTGCACGTCCTGTGGCTCGGCGCCATCGGCACGGCGTCGGTGCTGGCGCTGCCCTACGTCCGGGCGGGCACCCTGCCGGACGGCACGACCGGCTGGTCGCACCTCGTCGTGCTCCCCCTCGTGATGCTCCTCGTCGCCGTCGCCGTGAACCTCCTGGCCCAGCAGCTGATCCGGCAGCACGCGCGCCTGGAGGAGATGCAGCTCGAGCTGACCGGCACGCTCGTCGACCTGCAGGAGCGCAACTCGATCATCGACGGCGTGCTCGACGCGATCGACGACACGGTGACCGTCCTCGACGCCGAGGGCCGTGTCATGCTGCGCAACCGCGCCGCGCACGACCTCATGGCGCTCGCCGACCCCCTCGACCCGGACGATCCCATGCTCGGCCGTCTCGTCTACGAGGAGGACCGCACCACCGTCGTCCCGCCCGAGCGGCAGCCCGTGGCCCGCGCCCGGGCCGGTGAGGTCGTCGGCCGCGAGGTGTACTGGGTGGGCGACGGCGGCGCGCAGAAGGCCGTGCTCGCGTCGATCTCCCCGCTCGTGGACGGCGCGGGGCGCACCTTCGGCACGGTCGTGGTCAGCACCGACGTGACGGCGCTCGCGCTCGCGGTCACCGAGCGCGAGGAGTTCGTCGCGAGCGTCTCGCACGAGCTGAAGACGCCGCTCACCTCGATCCTCGGCTACGTCGAGCTCATCGCCGACGACCTCGAGGAGGACGACCTCGACGACCGGATCACCGCCGCCCGCCTCGCCATCGTGGAGCGCAACGCGCAGCGCCTCCTCGGGCTCATCGGCGACCTCCTCACGGCGGCCCAGCACCGGCTCGCGGTCAACCGCAACCTCGTCGACGTGGGCGAGATCGTCGAGAACGCGCTCGACGTGATCCGCCCGCACGCGCAGGCGAGCGGCGTCACCCTGGTCGAGCCGGAGTACGAGGAGCTGGTCGCCGAGGTCGACGCCGTGCGCATCGGCCAGGTGCTCGACAACCTGCTCAGCAACGCGGTGAAGTACACGCCGGAGGGCGGCACGGTCACCACCGCGGTGGGGGTCGAGGGCGAGCACCTCAGCCTCTGCGTGACCGACGACGGCGTGGGCATGTCGGCGGAGGACACGGCGCAGCTGTTCACGCGCTTCTTCCGCACCAACTCCGCCCGCGCGAGCACGGTCGCCGGCGTGGGGCTCGGCCTGAGCATCACCCGCTCGATCGTGGAGGCGCACGACGGGTCCATCGAGGTGGAGAGCACCCTCGGCACGGGCACCACGATGCGCGTGCGGCTGCCGTTGCGCGTCGCCCGTGCCGCACCGCGCCCGACTTGAGCTGATCTTGTCCCGACCTTGATCGGATCCGGCATCCGGCGATGACAGGCTCGTGCAACGACGGGGCCACCCGTCCGACACGAGCGATCGAAGGACCGGATGACCCCCCACGACCACCCCGCGAGCGGCACCCGAGCCGCACGCACCGGGTGCCGTACCGGGTCGACGGATGCGCGGCCGGTACCCGACGGCGGCCTCCCCGGTCCTTCGGATCGTCTCGTCGGCGGCCGGGCGTGAGCGCCCACGCCGCCCGCGTGCCGCAGCTCCCCCCGCTCCTCGACGTCCGCGTCCTGGAGCAGCTGCTGGCCGAGCTGTCGGACGTGCCCGGCCCTGTCCGACTGTCCGTCGTCCCCGCGACGGACGCCCCCGCTCCGCCCCCCGGCGTTCCCGCGCCGGGCGGCGTGACCCCGCCGCGCGGCCACCCCGAGCCGCGCCGCGGGACCCCGTCGTCCGGATCCCCCCGTCCGGACGACCGCCTCGCGACCCCTGGTGCCCCCGCACCGGGTTGCGGGCAGGCGCCGGCCGGATCCCCCCGTCCGGTCGGCGCCCCGACCTCCGCCCCGGCTGCCTCGGAGCCGACCTGCCCCGGAGCGCTCACCGACGGCCAGCACGCCTGCATCGACTTCCTGCGCTTCTTCGTCGACCTGTGGCCGAGCCGCTGGGAGCGCCTCGACGCCGCCGTGCGCGCCGGCGACCGCGCGGCCGCGCTCGACGCGTGCCTGAGCGTGAAGAGCTCGGCGGCGATGGTCGGCGCGCTCCTGCTCAGCGACGCCGCGGGGCAGCTCGAGCGCGCCATCCGCGCCGCCGACCACGGCCGCGCCACGGCGATGCTGCCGGAGCTCGGCGAGGCGGGTGTGCGGAGCATGGACGCCATGCGCTCCTGGGTCCGCGCCGAGGCGGGACACCCGCCCGACTAGACCCGTGCGCGCGGCCGCCCCCACGGCCGACGCTCACGCCCGACCGGCTCCCGCGACAGGCCGGTCGGAGGATAGGAGCGGGATCCCACCCGAAGGGACCCCGATCCACGGCGCAGCTGCCGCGGGACCCGTGCGGTCCCGCGGCAGCCCCGTGCCCGTCGGCGACGGCGTCGGCGCCCGGCGCCCGGTGCGTCAGCCGCGCGGCGGCGCGAGCCGGTAGCCGACGCCGCGCACCGTCTGGATCCACCGCGCCTCGCGCGGGTCGTCGTGCAGCTTCCGGCGCAGGTTGCCGAGGTGCACCTCGACGGCGCGCTCCTCCGGCTCGGTGGAGGAGGCGACGGCGTAGGAGCCGCTGCGGATGTCGCGCACGAGGTCGCCCTTCGTGCGCACGCGCCCGCCGCTCGCGAGGATCGAGGCGAGGAGGTCGAACTCGGTGCGCGTGAGGTCGACGGGCTCGCCGTCGACCGTGACGTGCCGGGTGCCCTCGTCGAGCTCGAGGCCGTTGTGGCGGAGGACCTCGTCGTCCGGCGTGGCCTCGGTCGTCGGGGCGGGCGGGACGACGGTCGTAGTGGCGACGGCCGCGGGCTGCACGGGCTGCACCGGCTCGTCCGCGTCGACCGCCGCCTCGGGGACGTCGGGAGCCGCGGGGATGCCGGCCGCGGGCGTCGTCGTCGTGTCCCCTCCTCCGCCGCGCGGGCGTCGCATCATCGCGGAGATGCGGGCGCGGAGCTCGCGCGGGCGGAACGGCTTCACGATGTAGTCGTCGGCGCCGGCCTCGAGCCCGAGCAGGGTGTCGACCTCCTCGCCCTGGGCCGTGAGCATCACGATGTAGGCGTCGCTCACGAGGCGGATGCGCCGCGCGGCCTCGAAGCCGTCGAAGTCGGGCAGGCCCACGTCGAGCGTGATGACGTCGGGGGAGACCTCCTCGGCCAGCCGCACGCCCTCGGTCGCGGTGCCGGCGGCGTGCACCTCGAAGCCGCCCTGGCGCAGGACCACCTCGAGCAGCTGGCGGATGTCGCCGTCGTCCTCGATGACCAGAGCCACACGTCCGCTGTCCACTACCGCCCCCTCGCATGCCGCATGCGCGGCCGTACTCCCGGATCCGCGTCAGGCGCGCCGGACCTCCCACGCTAGCGGACCGCCGCACCCGCGCTCCCGCGGCGGCGGCCGCCTGCCGGACGGTCGCCCGGGATCAGGTGATCGGGGAGGAGCCGGGCACGGAGACGAGCACGAGCACGGCGCCGAGGATGTACGCCGCGAGCGAGGCGCCCACGCCGATCAGGAGCACCAGCCAGGGTCGCGTGCGCCCGCGGATCATGCCGACCAGCGCGACGATGACGGCGATCCCCGTGAGCATGAGCGGGCCCGCGACGGCGATCCCGTAGCCGATCGTGAAGAGCGAGTCGCGGCAGACGTAGGCGTCCACGTCGCACGAGTCGGTGACGAAGATGAGGCCGAGCCCGAGGGCGGCGATGCTGCCGCCGACGACCGCGGCCACGAGCATCGAGACGAGCGTCGTGACGAGGATGCGGCGGTCGATCCGCAGGATCCAGCGGGGCACCCAGTCGGGGCCGGCGGGGTCGTCGTCACGCGCGTCCGCGCGGGAGCGTCGGCAGGGCGATGCGGGGGACCTCCGGCAGGCGCCGTCGTCGGGCCGGCGGGGCGGCGGACCGGCGCCCGCGGGAGGCGCGGCGGCCGCGCTCCGGGGTCTGGTCGTCGTCGGGGGTCACGGCACGAGACTACGGGGCGCGTCACGCGGGGCCGGAATCGCGGGGTGCGGGTGCACGGCGAGCGGCCACGCCGGCGACGGCCGGCGGGTCAGAAGATCATCGGCCGGTCGTCGTCGAGCTCGGTCTCCACGTCGAGGTCGACGGCCACCGGCACGTGGTCGCTCGGGCCGTCGCCCTTGCGCTCGTCGCGGTGGATCCGCGGCGCGCCCACGAGCTCGGAGAACCGGTCGTTCCCGAGGATGAAGTCGATCCGCATGCCCTCGTTCCGCGGGAACCGCAGCTGCTGGTAGTCCCAGTAGGTGTAGCCCTCGGGGATCGACGGCCGCACGACGTCCGCGAGCCCGGCGTCGAGGAAGGCGGCGAAGGCGGCGCGCTCCGGCTCGGAGGTGTGCGTCTTGCCCTCGAAGAGCGCGGGATCCCAGACGTCGGTGTCGAGCGGCGCGACGTTCCAGTCGCCCATGAGCGCGAGCGGGGTGGCGGGATCCGCGGCGAGCCAGGCGCGCGTGTCGGCCGCGAGCGCCTGGAGCCACTCGAGCTTGTAGGAGTAGTGCGGGTCGTCGAGCGCGCGGCCGTTGGGCACGTAGAGGCTCCACAGGCGGACGCCCGCGACGGTCGCGCCCATCGCACGGGCCTCGAGCGGCGGCTGACCTGTGGCGTCGGGCTTGCCGAAGCGGGGCATCCCCTCGAACGTCGTCACGACGTCCTCGAGCGGCAGGCGGCTCGCGATCGCGACGCCGTTCCACTGGCTGAGGCCGTGCACGGCGACCTCGTAGTCGGCCTCCTCGAACGCCGCCATCGGGAACTGCTCGGGCTTGCACTTGATCTCCTGCATGGCCAGCACGTCGACGTCCTCGCGGACGAGCCAGTCGACGACGCGTCCCACTCGGGTGCGGATGGAGTTGACGTTCCAGGTGGCGACGCGCATGCGTCCACGGTACCGGGCGACCGGGACGCGGCCGGGCGGGGGGAGACGCCGGAACGGGTCGGGCCGGGTCAGCCGATGCTGCCGACGCGCACCGTGACGGCCGCCCGCGCGGCGGCGTCCGTGCCGATCGCGTCGGACAGGCGGGCGCGGATGGCGTCGACGGCGGCGCGCGCGGTGTCGCTCGCGCGGCTCGACGCGTCCACCGCGATGGACGCCTCGACGAGCACGGTACCCTCGCCGGTCTCGACGGTGACGAGCTGCTCGGTCGCGGTCGACGACCCGGCCACGACGCCCTCGACCACCTGTTGGGCGGCGAGCAGGATCGGGGAGCGCGGCGCGTACACGTCGGCCACGCCCGCGACGCCGCGGAGGACCGCGGTCAGGTCGCGCGACAGGTCGGCGGCGGAGGGCAGCGGCACGGGGACGGGGGCGGGCGACGCGGCCGACGCGTCATCGTCGAGGGTCATCCGGCCTCCTCCGGCACGGGACGCGCCTGCACGTCCACCACGGTCACGTCGATGCCCTCGACGCGCAGCTCGGTGTGCCGGAGCAGGGCCGCGTGCACCCGCTCGCGCACGCGCTGCGCGAGCTCGGGCAGCGGATCCCCCCAGACGACGCTCACGGTGAGCCCCACGCGCACAGGCTCGCCCGCCACCGTGACGTCGCCGTCGAGTGTGCACCGCCCGACGAGCACGCCCGGCACCTCGTCGCCGGCCTGCCGCACCAGGGCGCGCACGGCACCCTCGGTGAGCGCGAGGCTGACCGCGGGATCCGGGTGCGAGAGCGGGATGTCGCGGCCGGCGCGCGACTCGCGGCTGATGTGGGCGAGCACGCCGCGGAAGAAGTCGTCGCCGGGCGCCTCCTGCTCCTCCGCCTCGACCTGCACGAGCTCGCGGCCGAGGTCGCGCATGTGCTCGAGGGCGCGCAGCGCGTTGCGGGTCTCGGGGTCGTCCTCGTAGGCCGCGATGCGCGGCGTGCGCCCGCGGTCGAGGTAGTCGGCGAGGGCGGCCATGTCGAGGGGCGTGCCGTCGGCGTCGAGCGCGGGTGCGGTGGCGGGATCCCCGGGCAGGCGCTCCCCGGGATCGCCCGGTCCGGTGCCGCTCATCGCCATGCCTCCATGCTCGTCATCACGGTGGTGCGCGCCCGGGACAGCCGGCCGCGCACGGTCGAGGGCGTCGCCCCCAGCTTCTCGGCGATCTCCTCGTAGGAGAAGCCTCCCACCTCGCGCAGCATCCACACCTCGCGCTGCTCGCGGGGCAGCGCGTCGAGCACACCGGCCAGCGCGCGCATCTGCGACGACGTCTCCGCGTCGCGCTCGGGCGAGGTGAGGCGGTCGGCGATCTCGTGGTCGTCGATGTCGTCGGCGGGGCGGCGGGCGCGGATCCGGTCGATGGACTTGCGGCTCACGATCTGCAGCAGCCAGCTCTTCACCCGGTCGGGCTTCTCGAGGGTCGGCAGGCGGTCCCACGCGGTGATGAGGGCCTCCTGCACGGCGTCGTCGGCGTCGGCGCGGGATCCGGTGAGCCGGATCGCGAACGCGCGCATGTAGGGGGCGTGCCGGCGGACCAGCACCTCGAAGGCCCGGGCGTCGCCGTCGGCCGCGCGCTCGGCGAGGATGCTGTCGCCCGCGTCCTGCAAGGAGGAGGAGAGGGCCATGCCGTACCTCCGTGTGCGCTGGGAATGACGGTGGATCCGTGACGTAACGCGGCGTCCATGCGTCGCATCCATGAATACCACAGCAGCGCCCGGCCGACGGGCACCCACGAGGAGGAACCGCATGAGCGACCAGAACACCAGCACCCCCGCGGACGTCACCTGCGTCGCGCCCGCCACCACCGGGATCGCCACCGGCAGCGTGCTCGCCGAGGGCGACACCACGGTCACCGACGGCGTCATCGCCAAGGTCGCCGGCCTCGCCGTCCGGGACATCCCCGGCGTGCACGCGCTCGGCGGGGGCGCGGCCCGCGTCATCGGCCAGCTCCGCGACCGCATCGGCCAGACCGACCTCACGCAGGGGATCGCCGTAGACGCCCAGGAGGCGGGCGTCTCCTTCGAGGTGACCCTCGTCGCCGAGTACGGCGTGCCGCTCCAGGACGTCGCCGCCGACGTGCGCGCCGCCATCTCCGACGCCGTGACCGAGCTCGTCGGCCGCCCGGTGACCCGCGTCGACGTCACGGTCGCCGACATCGTGATGCCCGGCGAGGGATCCGACGACGCCGCCGTCGAGGCGCCCGCCGTCTGACCCGCCCCGCACGCCCCGACGGGCCGCCTTTCCTCGCGACGGGCGGCCCGTTGTCGCGTCCGGCCCGGCCGCGTCCGCTGTCCTCGCAGATCGCGGGCGTACCGTCGGGGGATGACCGACGACACCGCTGCCGCGCCCGCATCCGCCCCCGCCTCCGACGGGAAGCCCCGCGTGGCGCTCCTCGGCACCGGCGTGATGGGGGCGGGCATGAGCCGCTCGATCCTCCGCGCCGGCCTGCCGCTCAGAGTGTGGAACCGCAGCGCCGGGAAGGCCGCGCCCCTCGCCGACGCCGGCGCGACGGTGGCCGACAGCGCCGCGGACGCCGTGCGCGACGCCGACGTCGTGGTGGTCATGCTGTTCGACGCGGACGCCGTGCTCGAGGTCCTCGCCGAGGTCGCGCCCGCGCTCCGCCCCGACGCCGTCGTGCTCCAGTCCTCCACCGTCGGGGTCGAGGGCACGCAGCGGATCGCCGCGCTCGCCGCCGAGCACGGCGTCCGGCTCGTCGACGCGCCCGTCCTCGGCACGCGCGGCCCCGCCGAGCAGGGCCTCCTCGTGCACCTCGTCTCCGGATCCGAGGACGACATCGCCGTCGCCCGCCCCGTCCTCGAGGCGACCGGCTCCCGCACCGTGGTCGCCGGATCCACGGCGGGCCCCGGATCCGCTCTCAAGCTCGCCTGCAACGCGTGGATCGCCTCGATCACCGCGGCGACCGGCCAGTCGCTCGGCCTCGCGCGCCTCCTCGGCGTCGAGCCGCGCCTCTTCCTCGACGCGATCGCGGGCGGCGCGGCCGACACCCCGTACGCGCACCTCAAGGGCGGGGCGATGCTGTCCGGCGAGCTCGCGCCGTCGTTCGCGCTCGACGGCCTGCTCAAGGACGTGACGCTGATGCTCGCCGCGCTCGACGGCGCCGACGCGCACGACTTCGACACCGCGATGCTCGAGGCGCTCCGCGAGACGTACGCGGAGGCGTCCGCGGCCGGCCACGGCGGCGACGACGTGGCCGCCGTCGGCACGGTGTTCGGCCTGCCGGCGTCGTCCGACTCCTGATCGGGTCCGCGTCCCGCCCGCCCGTCGCACCGGGCGGCGCGGTTCCCCGCCCGTAGGATCGGCTGCGTGACGACCTCCGACGCGCGCCAGCAGCTCATCGACCACATCAAGCGGGACGCCGTCTTCCACGGCGACTTCACGCTGACGAGCGGCAAGAAGGCCAGCTACTACGTCGACCTCCGCCGCGTCAGCCTCGACCACCGCGTCGCGCCGCTCATCGGTCAGGTCATGCTCGACCTCATCGCCGACGTGCCCGACGTCGCCGCGGTCGGCGGGCTGACGATGGGCGCGGATCCCATCGCCGCCGCGATCCTGCACCAGGGCGCCGCGGTCGGCCGGGGCTACGACGCGTTCGTCGTCCGCAAGGAGCCCAAGGACCACGGCCGCGGTCGCCAGGTCGAGGGCCCGGACCTGGCGGGCAAGCGCGTCATCGTCGTCGAGGACACCTCCACCACCGGCGGATCCCCGCTGAAGGCCATCGAGGCGCTCGAGAAGGTGGGCGCGGAGATCGCCGCGGTCGCCGTGGTCGTCGACCGCTCGACCGACGCCCGTGAGGTGATCGAGGCCGCCGGACACCGGTACCTGTACGCGATCGGCCTCGAGGACCTGGGGCTCGCCTAGTGGACGCGGCGCCCGGCGGCAGCGGCGGCTCCGGATCCGGTCGCGACGACGACGACCCGTTCGCGATCCGTCCCGCGACCGACGCCGACCGCGAGCGCCCCGCGCAGCCGCTCGCGCCCATCGGCTGGGGCCGATCGGCGGCACGAGAGCCCGTCCCCGCGGACCGGGACGCGCCGAACGCGCGGGACGCCGCCGACTCCGACGCCGGCGTGGATCCCGCGCCCGACGACGCGTCCCCGCCCGCCGTCGGCGACATCCTCGCGGGCATCGTGCCGCTCGACCCGACGGAGGACGACGAGCGCATCGCCCCGCTCGACCGGGTGGATCCCGACCCGAGCACCGTCGACCCCGCCTCCGAGCCCGACGCGCCGGCACCCGAGCCCGGCATCGCGGCCGCACCGGTCGACGCGGGCGACGTGGAGTTCCCCGGCGAGCCCGACCCCGGGTACGTGCCCGCCCCCGCCGCGGACGGTGCGGATGCGATGCCGACCGGCGAGGTGCTGAGCGGCGAGGTCGAGGCGGATCCCGCCCCGGCCGACGACGCGCCGGCCGAGCTGGTCCTCGAGCCGGTCGACGACGGGCCGGACGACGTCGCCCTGCCGGCCATGCCCTCGGACGCGACCGTGGTCGACGCCGAGCTCGTCGAGGATCCCGCCGACCAGGCCGAGGCCGATGGCGGCGACCCCGACGGATCCGTGCAGCTGACGCCGCTCCGCGACGAGCGGACGGACGAGGACGCCGACGTCGTCGACGACCCCGCCGGGCCCGCCGCGCACGAGGTCGTGCCGGAGCGGTTCGACGCGGGGGACGTCGACGGGAACGCGTCGGCCGATGCCGATGCCGATGCCGAGCGCGACGACGAGGACGCCGCCCCTGCTCCGCTCGCCCCCGCTGCCGCCGCCGCGCGCGCCGCCGCGATGGCGTGGGCGTCCGGTTCCGCCCCGGCCGCCGCTGCGCCGGCGCCCGCGCCCACTGCACCTGCGTCCGCCGCGCCCGCGGCGGCGGCCGAGGTGCCCGAGACGGCGCCGACCGCGGAGCGCCCGGAGACCGCATCCGGATCCGGGACCCCGTCCGAGCCTCAGGCCGAGGGGGAGAACGCGGCCGAGACGGAGACGGCCGTGCTGTCGTCGGTCGTCGCGGCGTCGGACGCGGACCGCGTACCCGAGGAGGACGCCGAGCCGCGGGACGATGCCGTCCCGAGCGATGCGGATGCCCATCCCGCCACCGCCCGGATCACGTCGCCGTCGCCGTCGCCGTCGGACGAGCCCGAGCCCGAGGACGCCATCGCACTCCTCTTCGGCGACCCCGCCGCCGACAGCGCCGACAGCGCCGCCGCCCCGCACGCCGACCGCGACGCCCCCACGGTCGCCGTCCCGGCCGCCGCCTCATCCCGATCGGAGCCGGACCCGGAGCCGCGTCCCGACCCGGTCCCGCGTCCCCTGCCGGTCCCGCCGCCGTACGCGGCTCCGCTCGCACCCCGGGCCCCCGCACCGCGCGCTCCCGTCCTCGACACGGCCCGCGTCGCCGCCCCTCCCGCCGCCGCACCGCCGCGCGCCCCCCGCGGCCCGCGGCGCACCGGCCTCTGGGTCGGCGGCGCGATCCTGCTGGTGCTGCTCCTGGTCGGCCTCTTCTACCTGGGCCAGCGGCTCGGATCCGGCGCCGCGCCCGACCCCGCCCCCGTCGCCACCACGACCCCCGAGGCCTCGCCGACCCCGTCGCCCACCCCCACGGATCCCGTGCAGGGCCCGGCCGCGGCGGGCACCCAGGCGTGGGACGCGCTGCTCGGTGGCGAGTGCATCGACCCGTACTCCACGCCGTGGGAGGAGGAGTTCACGGTCGTCGACTGCGGCTCCGAGCACCACGCGCAGATGGTCGCCCGCGTCGCG
The DNA here is from genome assembly GCF_000069225.1 of Clavibacter sepedonicus. Taxonomy (GTDB): domain Bacteria; phylum Actinomycetota; class Actinomycetes; order Actinomycetales; family Microbacteriaceae; genus Clavibacter; species Clavibacter sepedonicus. Next base: position 268,850 of record NC_010407.1, read on the forward strand.
CTCCCGCAGACCGGCGACGCCTTCCCCGGAGAGGAGGCCGTGCGCGACTCCGCCGACCAGCTCTGCATCGCGGACACCGTGATCGACTACGCCGCGGCCCGCGCCTACTCCGACGTCCAGTACCAGTCGGCGTACCCGATCACGCAGGAGGAGTGGGCCGCGGGCGACCGCGACGCCTACTGCTTCGTGACGCGCGCCGGCGGCGGCACCTTCACGGGCAGCATCGGCGTCCCGCAGCCGCCCGTCGTCCCGTAGCCGCCAGCCCCTGCGCCGCTCCCCACCGGCGACGCACGCGCGGACCGTCCGTCCCGAACCTGGGGACTCGGGGAACGCCGTGCCGCGCTCCCGCCCTACCCTCGGCATCCCGCGCGCATCGCCCGTGCCCGCGGATCCAGGGGACGGGGAACGGATGGCCTCACGCGTCCGACCCGGCGACCGCGCCTTCCTGCTCCTCTGGGGCGCGCAGGCGGTCTCCTCCCTCGGAGCGAGCGCGGCGTCGTTCGCGCTCACGCTGCAGGTGTTCGCCGAGACCGGCAGCGCGCTGGCCCTCTCAGCGCTCACCGTCGTCGCCACGGTCGCGTCCATCTACTGCGCGCCGCTCACCGGCTGGGCGGCGGATCGCATCGGCCATCGCCGCGCGGCCCTCGCGAGCAACGCGGTGCTCGCGACCGCGTCCGTGGGCATGGCGGCGGTCTCGGCGGCGGGCCCCGGCCGGCTGCTCGCCATCGTCTACCCGCTCACGTTCCTGTCGGCGCTCGCGTCGTCGACCCTCGCGCTGACTCTCACGGCGAGCGTGCGGCGGATGCGCCAGGAGGCCGACCTCACGCGGATCAACGGCATCACCTCGCTCCTGCAGGACGGCCCGACTCTGCTCGCGCCCGTCCTCGGGGCCGCGCTCTCCGCGACCGTGGCCCCGTCCGCCGTCTTCCTCGTCGACGCCGCGACCTCGCTCGGCTGCGTGGCCGCGCTCCTCGTGGTGCGCTGGGATGCGCCGCCCGACCGCCGCATCCGGAACCCGTTCCGCGGCGCCCGCGACGGCATCGCGTGGATCCTCCGGCACCCCGGCCCCCGCCGTCTCCAGCTCGGCTTCGGGGCGCTCAACCTCGCCAACGGGATCGCCGCGTCCGCCACGACCGCGTACGTGCTGCTGCTCGGGGCGGGCGGCATCGGCTCCGGGGCGAGCCTCGCGGCGTTCAGCATCGCCGGATCCGCCGGGCTCCTCGCGGGTGCCGCGCTCGTCGCCGCCCGGGGCGACCGCATCCCGCGGCTCGCCGCCATCGCGGGCGCGGCCCTCGTGCTCGGTCTCGTGGGCCGTGTCGCGCTGGCCTCGACGGCGCTGCTCGGGGTGTGGATCGCCGCTGCCGTCGTCCGCAACGTCGTGCTCCAGGTGCAGGGCGCGCCGCTCACCGCGGTGTGGCAGGAACGCACACCGCCCGAGCGGCAGGGCGCGATCCTCGGCGCGAAGAAGCTGCTCGGCCAGGGGTTCTATCCGCCGGCGGTGCTCCTGGGCGGCGCGCTTACGGTCGCGCTGCACCCGCTCGGGCAGGAGACGGCGCTGCGGGTCGTCGTGATCGCGGGCGGTCTGGGCGAGGCGCTCGTGGGCCTCGCGATGCTGCGCTCCCACGGCATCCGCGCCCTGCTCGCCCGACCCACCGCGCCCGCCGCGGATCCCGCGAGCGCGGGCGGGTGAGCCGCGCCGGCTCCGATCCGCTCGGGCGGCGCTTCCGCGCGCTCCAGGCCGCGCGCACGATCTCGGCCGCGGGCAACGGCTTCGGCCGGGTGGCCCTCGCGTTCGCCGTGCTCGGGATCCCGGGCGCCGGGCCGGCGGAGGTGTCGCTCGTGCTCGCGTGCCAGACGCTGCCGCAGCTGCTGCTGATCCTCGTGGGCGGGGTCGTCGCCGACCGCGTCTCGCGGTCGCGGCTCATGGTGGCCGCGGAGGTCGCGGCGACGGCCGCCTGGGTGGGGCTGGCGCTCGTCTCCGGCCTCGGGGTCCCGTCGATCCCGGCGCTGGCCGTGCTCGCCGCGGTCGCGGGGATCGCGACCGCGATGTTCACGCCGGCGATGAGCGGCGTGGTGCCGCAGCTCGTGCGCCCGGATCAGCTGCAGCGGGCGAACGCGACCTTCCGGGTGGGCCAGAACGCGGCGCTGCTCCTCGGCCTGGGCCTTTCGGGCGTCGTCGTCGCGGAGCTCGGCGCGACCGCGGCGCTCGTCGTGAACGCGGCGTCGTTCGGCGTCAGCGGCCTGCTCATCGCCGGCATCCGCGTGCCGGATCCCGACCGCCCGCCGTCCCGTGTCCTCGCGGACCTGCGGCGCGGCGTTCGCGAGTTCGCGGCCCGGCAGTGGCTCTGGGTCACGACGGCGCGGTTCTCCGTGGTGGTCGCCGCGCTCAACGCGACGGTCGGCGTGCTCGGCCCGCTCGTCGCCATCCGGAGCTACGGCGGCCCGGCTGCCTGGTCGGTCATCGTCGCCTCGCAGGCGGTGGGCACCATCGGCGGCGCGACGCTCGCGGCCCGGATCCGCGTCGCCCGCCCCATCCGCACGGCCGTGCTCGCGACGCTGGCGCTCGCGGTGCCCATGCTGCTGCTCGCGTGCGCGGCACCCGTCTGGCTGCGCTGCGCGGGCATGATCGTGGCCGGGGTGGCGATCGACGTCTTCGGCGTGCTCTGGTCGACCACCCTTCAGCAGCGCGTGCCCGAGGACGTGCTCTCCCGCGTGAGCGCGTTCGACTCCTTCGGCTCCCTGTCGCTCGCGCTCCTCGGACTCCTGGTGGCCGGCCCGATCGCGGCGGCCACGGGCACGGGTGCCGCGCTGCTCGCCTGCGCGGGCCTCGTGGTCGCGGCCACGCTCGCCGCGCTGATCAGCCCCGAGGTGCGACGGCTCCGGAGCGGCCCGCGCGCTACATGATGCGCGGAGTTCCGGATCCACTCGGCGGACGGTCACGCGCAGACGCGGCTCCTGGAGACGGCGGGTCCGATTGTGCACAGACTCGGACGGCCCAGTGTGAGTGGGGAGATGCTTGCCCCGTCCGCCTGTCGGTTACGTGGAAAGAAAGTCATGTCTCGCAAAGAGATCACGCGATGGGTCTTGCTTACGGCGATTGTGGGGCCGGCGTGCGTATTTGCGTCGCTCTTGTTTCCGCCATTCCTGGTGCTAGGAGTCGCGGTCAGCGCGGCCGGAGGCTTGGGGCTCGCTATCGGTTATTCCAGGTTGACTGGACGATGGTCCTGGGCTGTGTCGGTCAGCGCCGCAGTTGTGGTCTTCGTCGCCTCCGCAGCGGTCTGTTTTGCCTTCTGGGGTCAAGCCTTCAACCTCACGGATCAGAACGCCCCTGTGCCTGTTGCGCTCGAAGCCGGGATTGCAGCCTCCGGTGCGCTCATTGTCTTGTCATTTGTCGCCTTTGCGGTCATCGTCGCTTCGGTGGCATCTCGGGCAAACCGCCGGGTTGGTCAGAACGTCGGTTCTGCTCGAGCGTAATCTTTCGCTCGGCACACGCGGTAGTCCATTTCGTGTGCACTGAGCTACTTCCGCACATTGGTTCGCATCTATTCGGAGGTGGAGCATCACTTATATGCATCACGCCCGCTCGCGGCTGTTGGAGCATTAGGCCTAGTCGCGCTTGTAATGATTAATCCCGCAGGCGCATCCGCGTCTGATCGGGGGACAGTAGCGAATGTCATCCGGTCTGCATCGCCTGAATTCATGACCACGGTAGCCGATCGTTCAAACGAGGCGCCTGGGGAAACCAACTTTGCTCTAAATGCTTGGGGCGTGACAGCGCGTGTCCCGCAAGATGCAAATAAGGAAGTGAGAATCGGGGCGCCTGGGAAGGCTGCGATCGGCGTTTCCTTGCCGTCCGCAAGCAGCGCACGCCTCGTGGCTTCTGGCTCGTCTGCGGTTACGGCCTTCGACAACGGAGACGGTTCGACCTCGGCAGTTCTGCCTCAAGAGGACGGGGCTGTGCAATTCGCGACCATAATCTCTGACTCTCAAGCACCCGATGAGTATACGTACTCTTTGGATATTCCGGCTAAATCGCATCTCGCTTTCAATGGCGAGAGCGGGTCCGTGAGCATTCTCGATTCCCATGGCCTGTGGATCGCAGGAGTGGCAGCGCCTTGGGCAAAGGATGCGACGGGTGCTTCGGTGCCAACTCACTTCAAAATATCGGGCGATCAACTCACCCAGGTTGTCCAACACGAAGGTGAAGGGGTCAAGTACCCTGTTGTGGCTGACCCTTGGTTGGGGGTCTCCCTCATCGACAGTGTTGTGTGGACGGCGGGTGATGAATGGGGCCCTACAGCCCAGATCTATCCGACGAGCGCGGGGCGTGATACTATTTTTGCACCAAAAATAGCCAACGAGGCAGCGTGGGGCGAGGCGTTGGAGAAGACCGATCGATCGCGCCTGGATCACAACAACCTCCACGATCAATTCACTTGTCATTGGCAGGTGGTTCGGTACGACGATCCGGGAAAGTCGAGTTGGAACCTCGACAGTGCTCGGCCCGATGTAGGACTAGCGGAGACCATTGCCGCTCGTTGCAACCCAGGGGGCGGTAGCGAGGATTGAGGGTGGGGCGAGAAGGGCGCTGGGACCTCGTCTCCGCCAGAGAGACAGCTTGTCTCGCCCCGGCCCGCTGATCAGAGCTCGGACTCGACCGGCTCCGGATCCAGCAGCTCCATGACGCCCGACAGCACCTCGTCGGGACGGAACGGGTAGCGCTCGATCTCGGCGCGGTCGCTGATGCCCGTGAGCACGAGCACCGTGTGCAGGCCCGCCTCGATGCCGGCGATGATGTCGGTGTCCATGCGGTCGCCGATCATGCCCGTGCTCTCGGAGTGGGCGCCGATCTTGTTGAGCGCCGAGCGGAACATCATGGGGTTCGGCTTGCCCACGATGTAGGGCTCCTTGCCCGTGGCCTTCGAGATGAGCGCGAGCACCGCGCCCGTCGCGGGCAGCACGCCCTCGGCGCTCGGGCCGGTCGCGTCGGGGTTCGTCGCGATGTAGCGCGCGCCGCCGTTGATGAGCCGGATCGCCCGCGTGATCGCCTCGAACGAGTAGTTGCGCGTCTCGCCGATGACCACGTAGTCGGGCTTCGTGTCGGTCATGATGAAGCCCGCCTCGTGCAGCGCGGTGGTGAGGCCGGCCTCGCCGATGACGAACGCGGATCCGCCGGGCATCTGCTGCTCGAGGAACGCGGCCGTCGCGAGCGCGCTGGTCCAGATGGCGGACTCGGGCACGTGCAGGCCGGACGCGCGGAGCCGGGCCGAGAGGTCGCGCGGCGTGAAGATGCTGTTGTTGGTGAGCACGAGGAAGGGCTTGCCCTGGTCCTGCCACTGCTGGATGAGGGCCGCCGCGCCGGGCAGGGCCTGGTTCTCGTGCACCAGCACGCCGTCCATGTCGGTGAGCCAGCAGTCCATCTCGTCGCGCCTCGCCACGGGGTACCCCTCTCGTCGTGGGTCGAGGCTACCGCCGGGGGATGCGCGGCCGCCGGGCCCCGGGGCGGCGTCACCCGATGTCCGCCGGCCGTCCCCCGCGGTGTCGGCCGGCCCCCGTAGGGTCGGCGCATGCACGCACTGGCTCCCGGATCCCTCCGCCTCGTCCACCTCAGCGACACCCACCTGCTCCGCGACGGCGGCCTGCACCAGGGCGTCGTCGACACGGGCGCCGCCCTCGACCGCGTCCTCGTCGAGGCCGATCGCGTGCCGCACGTGCGGCTCCTCGTCGGATCGGGCGACCTCTCGGAGGACGGCACCCCCGAGTCGTACGCGCTCCTGCGCGAGCAGCTCGTCCCGTGGACGTCGTCGCGCGGCGCCGCGCTCGTGCTGACGCCCGGCAACCACGACGTGCGCTCCGGCTTCCGGCTCGTGCTGGGCGACGGCCACGGCGGCCCGGGCACGGACGACGGCCAGGATCCCGCGGTCGTCCCGCCCATCGACGGCGTGACGATCGTGGACGGCTGGCGCATCGCGACCCTCGACACTTCCGTGCCCGGCAAGGGCTACGGCGCGCTCCGCGAGCAGCAGCTCGACGGGCTCCGCGAGCTGCTCGCGACCCCGGCCGAGCGCGGCACGGTGCTCGTGCTGCACCACCCGCCCGTGCCGGCGCCCACCGTGCTGCACGAGTCGCTCGCGCTGCAGGATCCCGAGCGGCTGGCGGAGATCGTGCGCGGCAGCGACGTGCGGGTCATCCTCTCGGGGCACTACCACCACCACATCGTCGGGTCGCTGGCGGGCGTGCCGGTGCTGGTCGCGCCGGGCGTCGCGAACGAGACGGACGTGGCGGCGGATCCCGGCACGGAGCGCATCGTGCGCGGATCCGGCTTCCTCGTGGTCGACGTCGACCCGGCGGGCGTCGTCACCTCGGTCGTGGTGCGGGCGCACGCGGAAGACGACGGCGACGAGGTCGCGCTGCTCGACGCGGAGCTGGTGCAGCGGATCATGGCGGAGTCGGGGGCGCCCGCCGCGCCGTGACGGCCCGGACATGAGGAGAGGCGGCGACCCGTGGGTCGCCGCCTCTCCGTATGCTGCGGGGATCTACTTGAAGACGTCCTTGACGTCCTCGCCGGCCTTCTTGGCGGACGCGGCGGTCTGGTCCTTCTGGCCCTCGGCCTTGAGGCGCTCGTCGCCCTTGTGCTCGCCGAGCGCTTCCTTGGCCTTGCCCGCGATGTCCTGAGCAGCGTTCTTGATCTTGTCGTCGAGACCCATGATCTCCTCCTCACTGAGGCCACCGGGTGCGGCCCTCGACTGGACTGTATGGCGGACCGCCCCTGAACACCTGACAGACGGCAGGTGCGTGTCCACTGAGCGAAGGGCCGGGTCGCTGCACCCTCCGCCGCGTCCGTGCACGGGCCTTCCGTCGGGCCCGGCACCGCCCCTAGGCTCCTCGACCGTGATCCTCTTCGGGCTGCTCCCCCTCCTCGTGGCCGTGTGCGCGCTCGTCGACCTCATCACGCGTCCGGACGACCGGGTCAAGCACCTGCCGAAGCTCGTCTGGATCCTTCTCATCGTCTTCCTGCCGCTCATCGGCAGCATCGTGTGGTTCTGCGTCGGCCACGACTGGGACGCCCGGCGCGAGCCCGTCGGCCCGCCGGACCGGAGCGCGGCCTACGAACGCGCGGCCGCCGCGGTGGACCGGCGCGTGCGGAGCACCGAGCAGCAGCTCGCCGACCTCGAGGAGGAGGAGCGGCACTACGCGGCGCTCGCCCGGATGAAGCAGCTCCAGGCCGAGCAGGCGGTGCAGGCCGCGCGCGCCGCGGGTCCCGCGCGGGCGCCGCGGGCCATCGAGCCGGGATCCACCCCGGAGCGGTAGCCCCTCCCCAGGTCGCGGGCGGGCGCTCCCTCCCTCGACGGGGTCGCCTCGGGAGGTCGCGGTCGGGGGCGGATGGGAGCATGGCCGCATGCCCGACACCGCGACGCCACCCTCCTCCGCTGCGACCTCGTCCGCTCCGACCTCCGACCTGCGGTCCGCCGCTCGTGAGCACCTCTCCCGGCTCGTCGGCGTCGCGGGTGCCGACTTCCACGACGGGCAGTTCGAGGCCTTCGAGGCGCTCGTGCAGGACCGCTCCCGCGCCCTCGTCGTGCAGCGCACCGGATGGGGCAAGTCGGCCGTCTACTTCGTCGCCACCCTGCTCCTCCGCCAGCAGGGGCTCGGGCCGACGCTCCTCGTCTCGCCGCTCCTCGCGCTCATGCGCGACCAGGTCGCCGCGGGCCGTCGCGTCGGCGTGCGCGCGGTCGCCATGAACTCGAGCAACGCCCACGAGTGGGACGACCTGCTGCGCGCGCTCGACGCGGACGAGGTCGACCTCCTCCTCGTGTCGCCCGAGCGCCTCAACAACCCGCGCTTCCGCGACGAGCAGCTGCCCGCGCTGCGCGCCCGGCTCGGCCTCCTCGTGGTCGACGAGGCGCACTGCATCTCCGACTGGGGCCACGACTTCCGGCCCGACTACCGGCGCCTCCGCGACCTCATCTCCTCGGTCGACGAGCGCGTGCCCGTGCTCGCCACCACCGCCACCGCGAACTCGCGCGTGGTGGCGGACGTCGAGGAGCAGCTGAGCGTCGGATCCGCCGGCGCGGGCGTCGTCGAGACCGAGCGCGTGCCCGTGGTCACCATCCGCGGGCCGCTCGCCCGGCGGTCGCTCCGGCTCGGCGTGCTGCGGCTGGAGAACAGCCGCGACCGGCTCGGCTGGCTCCTCAGCCACCTCGACGAGCTGCCCGGCAGCGGCATCATCTACGCGCTCACCGTCTCGGCCGCGCAGGACACCGCGCGGCTGCTGCGCGACGCCGGTCACGCGGTCAAGGCCTACACGGGGCGTGACGACCCGGCCGACCGCGAGCAGGCCGAGGGCGAGCTGCAGCGCAACGAGGTCAAGGCGCTCGTCGCCACGAGCGCGCTCGGCATGGGCTTCGACAAGCCCGACCTCGGGTTCGTGGTGCACCTCGGCGCGCCGTCGTCGCCCGTCTCCTACTACCAGCAGGTCGGGCGCGCGGGGCGCGGATCCGCCGACGCGGACGTGCTGCTCCTGCCCGGCCGCGAGGACCCCGACATCTGGCAGTACTTCGCCACGGCCTCCATGCCGGACGAGCAGCAGGCCGCCGCCGTCATCCAGGCGCTCGGCGAGAGCGACCGCCCGCTGTCGGTGCCCGCGCTCGAGTCGCGGGTCAGCCTGTCGCGGAGCCGGCTCGACCTCCTGCTGAAGGTGCTCGACGTCGACGGGGCCGTGCGCCGGGACACCTCGGGCTGGTCGGCGACGGGCGTCCCGTGGGTCTACGACCGCGCCAGGTGCGAGCAGGTCGCCGCCGCCCGCGTGCGCGAGCAGCAGGCGATGCTCGACTACGAGACCACGCTCGGCTGCCGGATGGAGTTCCTGCAGCGCCAGCTCGACGACGACACCGCGGCTCCCTGCGGGCGCTGCGACCGGTGCGCCGGCGCGTGGTACCCGGCGTCGCTGGACCAGCAGGCGTCGGCCACCGCCTCGCAGGCGCTCGACCGGGTGGGGCTCCCGATCGAGCCGCGGCTGCGCTGGCCCACGGGCGCGTCCAGCGTGGGCGTGCCGCTCAGCGGCGCCATCGCGGCCGGAGAGCAGGTCGACGAGGGCCGTGCCCTCGCCCGGCTCACCGACCTCGGCTGGGGCGGCCGCCTGCGCACGGTCTTCGCCTCCGGCGCGGAGGACGCCCCCGTGGACGACGCGCTCGTCGCGGCCTGCGTGCGCGTGCTCGCGGAGTGGGGCTGGGCGGAGCGCCCCCGGGCCGTCGTGCACGTGCCCTCCGCCGGACGGCCGCAGCTCGTCGCGAGCCTCGCCCAGCGCATCGCGGAGGTGGGGCGGCTGCCGTTCCTCGGGTCGCTCGAGCTCGTGGATCCGGGAGCACCGGGCGCCGCGCGCGGCAACAGCGTCTACCGGCTGGGCCGGGTGCACCCGCGCTTCGCCGTGCCGGCGCACCTCGCCGACGACCTCGCGGCGGATCCGCGTCCGGTGCTCCTCGTGGACGACCTGGTCGACACCCGCTGGACGCTCACGGTCGCCGGCCGCCTGCTGCGGAAGGCCGGGGCCACGCGCGTGCTGCCGTTCGCGCTCGCGCAGCAGGGGTAGGCGAGCGATCGGCGATCAGCCGACGGGCGGATCCTCGTCCTGGCCGACGAAGACCGTGCCGCCGCCCGTGAGCCGCGCGCGCATCACCTCGACGGCCTGCGGGTTCTCGTCCACCAGTACGAAGCGGCGGCCGAGCTCGCGGGCGGCGGCGCCCGTGGTGCCGGATCCGGCGAAGAAGTCGAGCACCCAGTCGCCGGGCCGGCTCGACGCCTGCACGATGCGGCGCAGCACGCCCAGGGGCTTCTGGGTCGCGTAGCCCGTCTTCTCGCGGCCGGTGGGGGAGACGATCGTGTGCCACCAGACGTCCGTCGGCAGCTTGCCGCGCTCGCGCTTCTCCGGGGTCACGAGTCCCGGCGCCATGTAGGGCTCGCGGTCGACCCCCTCGGAGTCGAAGCGGTAGCGGAGCGGGTCCTTCACGTAGACGAGGATCGTGTCGTGCTTGGCGGGCCAGCGGCGGCGCGACTTCGCGCCGTAGTCGTAGGCCCACACGATCTCGTTGAGGAACGAGCGTCGGCCGAAGAGCGCGTCGAGCACGACCTTGGCGTAGTGGACCTCGCGGTAGTCGAGGTGCAGGTAGAGGGTGCCGGTGGGATCCAGGAGGCGCCACGCCTCGATGAGGCGCGGCTCGAGGAAGTCCCAGTAGTCGGCGAAGGAGTCGTCGAAGCCGTAGAGCATCCCCTTCACGGAGTTGTAGCTGCGGCCGTGGAACCCGAGGCGCGCGCCCGGCGGACGGGCCGGCTCGGGGGTGGCGGTGCTCGCGGGGGCGAGGGCGGGCGGGGCGGTGTCGGGTGCGGCGTCGGGGTCGGCGTCAACGGCCGGGTCGGTGTTCGGGTCGGCGTCAGCGGCCGGGTCGGCGGCCGGGTCGGCGTCGGCGGCCGGATCCGGATCCGGCGTGCGCGTCACGGTGAGGTTCTGCCGCTCCTGCGTGCGTCCGGTGTTGAACGGCGGATCCAGGTAGATGAGCTGGAAGGCGCCGTCGGGGAGCGCGCGCACGGCCTGGAGGTTCTCCGCGTGGATCACGAGGTCGGGGCCGTCGGGGGTCCACGCGGGCTGGGGCACGCCCCGAGGTTAACGGACCTCGGCGCGGGTCCCGCTCGCGCGGCGGCGGGACGCCCGTCGTGCGGTCCGCCCCCATTTCGGGGCGGATCGCCCGCAGCCCTGCCGCGGGGATCGTCCCCTCCGCTAGGAACGTCACATGAGCGATGACCGCGACCCCGACCGGACCGACGGACCCCACCCCGACGAGCCGCGGGGCGAGGGCCCGGGCCACGGGGAGGCGGGCGAGGCGGGCTCCGCGGCGGCGGATCCCGTCAGCCCCTACGGTCCGGCCGCGCCCGCCGGCGCGCCTGCGTCCGCGCCCGCGACGCCGACGCCGACCGACGGGACCGACGCCCGGACCACCGCGGATGCTCCGCCGATGCCCGCCGCGCACCCGGCGCCGCCCGCGCCGCCGGCCGGACGCTCTGCGTCCGGAGACGCCGCAGCCGCATACGACCCGGCCGATCCGACGGGCGCAGGGGCAGCGGCCGGCGCAGCAGCGCCCGGCCCCGGCTACGCGCCGTCCGGCCCCGGCCCCGGCAGCGCACCGTCAGGTCCCGGCTACGCGCCGCCCGCCGCCCCGCCCTACGTCTCCGGTCAGCCGCCGCGTCCCCGCGGCGGCAAGGGCCTCGCCATCGCGGCGCTGGTCGTGGGCATCGCCGGATTCGTGGGCGCGTTCATCCCGGTCCTCAACTACGTCACAGCCGTGCCCGCGCTGGTGGCCGTGGTGCTGGCCATCGTCTCGCTCGCCCGGCGGACGGACGGCAAGCCGCTGGCGCTGGCGGGCCTCATCCTCGGCGTCGTCGGCTTCGTCCTCAGCATCGTGCTGGCGCTCGTCTACACGTTCGCTTTCGTGAGCTCGGTCTCCGACGCCATCGAGACCGCGGACCCCGGCTCCGGCTTCGCGAGCCCGGAGCCGACCTCCGGCGACGACGACGCCACCGCCCTCCCCGGCACGAGCCCCGACGACCCGCTCCCCATCGGCACCCCGGTCACGGGTGACGGGATCGACGGGCCCGAGTGGCAGGTCACGCTGGGCACGCCGATCCTCGACGCCACGGCCGCGGTGCTCGCGGCAGAGGAGGGGAACCCGCCGCCCGCGGACGGCATGCAGTACGCGGTGGTGCCGGTCACGGCCACCTACCTCGGAACGACCGAGGGCGATCCGCTGTCCGAGCTGGCTGTCGGGTTCCTCGCCGCGGACGGCTCGCAGTACTCCGCGGCGGACAGCTTCGCGCTCGCGCCGGCGCCCGCCTTCACGGACAACGAGGAGCTGCTCGAGCCGCAGGGCACCGCGACCGGGAACGTGGTCATCGAGATCCCGATCGACGGCGCCGCCGACGGCCTCTGGGCCACGGCTCCGGGGATGATCGCGGACGCCTACTACTTCCGGGCCGGCTGATACCTCGTTCGGGCAAGCCGCTCTCGGGGCGTCTTCGCGAGCACGTGGTGCCGACGGGCCGCCCACAGGGTACGAAGCGCTTGATCGGTGGCCCCAGTTCGCGGTGCAGGAGGCCCTTTCGGGGCTGTCGGCCGCCGTCGCTCTAGTAAGAAGTGCCCATGACCGACGCACGAGACCCGAACTCGACCCCCGAACAGCACTCCTACCCCGCACCCCCTCCCGCACCCGAGGGCGGGTACGCGACTCCCTACGCGCCTGCCGCTCCCGCGGGCCCCTCCGGCGGGAAGGGCCTCGCCATCGCGTCCCTCATCGTCTCGATCGTCGCCTTCCTCGGGGCCTTCATCCCGTTCCTCAACTACGTGGTCTTCATCCCCGCGATCGTCGCCATCGTCCTCGCCATCGTGGCGCTGGCGCGGCACAAGGCGGGGAAGCCGCTCGCTCTGGCTGGCTTGATCGTTGGCGTCTTGGCGCTCGTCCTCAGCGTCATCCTCGCGGTCGTCTACACCGTCGGGTTCGCGGCAGCCGTCTCCGAGAGCCTTCCGCGGAGCGAGGGCGGCTCTCGGTCTTCCGCGGCTCCGCTGGACGAGACCGAGGAGGAGGCTGGCCCGGCCGTCGGGACACGGGAGAACCCCGCTCCCATCGGCACGGTCGTGACGGGTCTCTCCGGTGGATCCCCTGAGTGGGAGGTCACGCTCGGCGCTCCCGTCCTCGATGCCAACGCGGCGGTCACGTCCGAGAACATGTTCAACGATCCCGCTCCCGCCGGTACGCAGTACGCGATGGTGCCCGTCACGGTGAAGTACGTGGGTACCGAGTCGGCCAGCCCGATGTTCGAGATCGGCGTCGAGTACGTCTCCGCGGCAGGCACGACGCACACCACGTCCGACTCCTTCGCCGTCGCCCCCGAGCCGCAGTTCGACTCGATCAACGAGCTGTTCCCCGGGGCTTCGGGGACTGGCAACGTCGTCATCGCCATCCCCACCGCGGATGCGGCCGCAGGGACCTGGGCCGTCAGACCCGGCATCCTCGCCGACCCGTACTACTTCGCCGCCCAGTAGCGACGGAGCTCGAGAGCCGTGGCACCTCCGGGTGCCACGGCTCGCATCGTCTTCCGGCTGGGCTCGTAGGCTGCGGAGGTGACACCCGACGCCCCCGCCACCCGCCCGATCCCGCCAGCCGCCGAGCTCGACGCGCGTGACCCGCTCGCGCGGTTCCGCGACCTGTTCGTCGAGGCCGACGACGTGGTCGCCTACCTCGACGGCAACTCGCTCGGCCGGCCGACCCGCGCGAGCGTCGACCGCGTCGCGTCCTTCGTGCGCGACCAGTGGGGCGGCCGCCTCATCCGCGGCTGGGACGAGGACTGGCTCGCGATGCCGACGCGCATCGGCGACGACCTCGGCCGCGTCACGCTCGGCGCGGCGGCCGGCCAGACGTTCATCGGCGACTCGACCACCGTGATCCTCTACAAGCTCGTCCGCGCGGCCGTCCGCGCGCGCCCCGGCCGCGACGAGCTCGTGATCGACACCGACAACTTCCCGACCGACCGCTTCGTGCTCGAGGGCGTCGCCGAGGAGTGCGGCATGACGATCCGGTGGATCGAGGTCGCGCCCGACGCCGGGGTCACGCCGGATCTCGTCGCCGAGGCCGTGGGGGAGCGGACCGCGCTCGTCGTGCTCAGCCAGGTCGCGTACCGCTCGGGGTTCCTCGCGGACGTGCCGGGGATCACGCACATCGTGCACGACGCCGGCGCGCTCGTGCTCTGGGACACCTGCCACTCCGTCGGCGTGGTCCCCACCGAGCTCGACGCGTGGGGCGTCGACCTCGCGGTCGGCTGCAGCTACAAGTACCTCGACGGTGGGCCCGGCGCGCCCGCGCACGGCTACGTGCGTCGCGACCTCCAGCAGGAGCTGCGGCAGCCGATCCAGGGCTGGATGGGCGCGCGCGACGTCTTCGCGATGGGGCCTGTGTACGAGCCGGCCGACGGGATCCGCCGCTTCCTCAGCGGCACGCCGCCCATCGTCGGCATGCTCGCGATGCAGGACATGATCGCGCTCATCGAGGAGGCGGGCATGCCCGCGATCCGCGCCAAGTCGCTCGCGCTCACCGGCTTCGCCCTCGACCTCGTCGAGCGCGACCTCGTGCCCCTCGGCGCGCGCGTCGCGAGCCCGCGCGACGAGGACCGCCGCGGCAGCCACGTGAGCGTCGACCACCCGCGCTTCCGCGACATCGTCGGCGCGCTGTGGGAAGAGGGCGTGATCCCCGACTTCCGCGCGCCGTCGGGCCTCCGCCTCGGGCTCAGCCCGCTCACCACGTCGTTCCGCGAGGTGGAGGTCGGCGTCGAGGCGATCCGACGGCACCTGGCGGGCTGAGGCGGCCCGCCGAACCCGCGCCGGCGCCGGAGCACGTCAGTCCGCCCACGCCCGCCGCGTGCTGCGGACGGGCTGCCCGGTGGTCGCGGCCTCGTGCATGAGGAGCGCGAGGTGGTGGTCCTGCGACGCCTCGGCGAGCGAGTTGGTGGACGGGCCGCCGGCCGCGTGCGCGTGCATCTCGACGAGGCACTGCGCGACGGCGATCTCGTCGTCCGCGAGGCGGCCGGGCGCGAACGGGTTCTCGTAGACCCACTCGGATCCGAGCAGCAGACCGCGCAGGTGGTGGCCCTCGAGGTTGCCGCCCTGCCCGGTCTCGATCCGCGTGATGTCGGCCCACGTCGGCGTCGTCGCGTCGAGGAGCCAGCTCACGTGCTCGTCGACGATCTCGCCGCGCTCGCCGCGGACGAGGAGCCGGTTGCGGCGGATCCACGAGAAGTACTGCCGGTCGGCGAAGTCGTAGACGCCGAGGCGGTCGCCGAAGTCGAAGCGCGCGGTGGTCTGCACGGCCGTCACGACCTCCTCGCGCACGGGATCCCCGTCACGGTCGGGCCCGGCCACGAGCGGTGACGAGAAGCGCTGCGCCGTGATGGTGGCGTCCTCGAACCCGATGCCGAGCGCCCGGCGCATCACGCGGACGCCGTGGTAGTCGTGGCACTGCGCGACGGTCGCCTGGCTGATCCGCCCGAGCCGACCGCCGGCGGCGATCGCCAGCTGCGCGGCGAGCAGCGGCGAGAGCGGGTACTGCTCGGCCACCTCGATCCGCGCGCCCTGCTTCACGAGCGCGTCGAGCCGCTCGAGGTCCGCGACGGTCTCGCCCGGCGGCGTCTCGGTGAGCACGGCGACGCCGCGGTCGACCAGGTCGGCGATCACGTCGGGCGCGGCGGTCCGCGGCACGGAGACGACGACGAACGACGGCGCCTCGGCGGCGAGCAGCTCGGCCGCGGTGCGGAAGGTGCGGATCCCCCACTCCTCCTCGAGCGCGCGGCCGGTGTCGGCGCTGCGGGTCACGAGCCCGGACACGGCGAAGCGCTCCGGGAGGGCGCGCGCGATGCGCAGGAAGAAGGCGCTGCGCCAGCCGCTCCCCACGATGCCGAAGCGGATCTGCGGGGGCGTCGTCGCGGGGCGGGGCATGCTCGCCAGCGTACGCGCGGGGTCGCGGGTCACCCGGGCCGGTGGCCGTCCCGGGCGCGCGGTTGGGTTCTCGCAGCGGACTGGGGAATACTCGCGAGGGCCGGGAGGCTGTCCCGGGGGCGGACGCCCCCGCGTGCGGCGCGTCCCGTCACGAGGAGCACCGACCCGAGAAGGGGCACGAGCATGGGGATCCAGACGAGCCTCGACCAGGTCGCGCAGGCCGCGCGCATCCTCGACGTGATGCAGGAGGCCGACGAGCTCACGGTCGCCGCCAGCCGCGACGGCGGCGGACGCGCGGTGCGCCTGCTCGCCCGCGCCGCCGCCGACCCCGCCGACCAGCTCACCGCCGTCGCCGCCATCCACGCGCTCGCCCAGGTCTTCGACGAGGCCGCCGACCACGCGCTCGTCGCGCTCCTCGACCACGACACCCGGTGGATCCGCGAGCACGCGGCCTGGGCGTTCGGCACCCGCCTGCCGCGCTTCGACGCGGTCTCGGGCCTCGTCGCGATGGTCGTCGAGGGCGGCTTCCCCGGCATGCTCGCGCAGCGCACCCTGCAGCAGTGGGCTGCCTCGACGCCCGAGCACGTCGCGCTGGCGCTCGAGAACGCGCTGCTCGGCGTGCAGGGCGACGACGCCCGGTCGCGCCTCGTGGAGACCGTCGGCCTCGTGCCCGGCCGGATCCCCGAGCGCGTGCTCCTCCGCATCGCCCCCGCCGTGGCCGAGGGCCCGCTCACCCGCTCCGCCGCGGTGGCTGCCCTCGGTGACCGGCCCGCGGGCGAGGCCATCGCGGCCCTGGTCGCCGACATCGCGCGCGGAGACGACGAGGTGGCCGCGGTCGCGCGCCTCGCCGTGCTCGACATCGCGCGGCGCGACGGCGACCGCGGATCCCGCGTCGCGCCACCCGCGCGCCCGGGCCTCACGGTGGTCCAGCTCTTCCTGCACGCCGACATCGACGCGGGCCTCACGCACGTGGGTGCGGGCGACAACGGCGGCATCGCGACGCTGCTCGTGCGGCTGGGCGACGCGCTCGTGGATCCCGCGGCCGCCGCCGGCGCGCACCCGGACGCCGCGCGCATCGCCGCCTCGGGCGACCCGCTCGCTGCCGCCGACCGCCCCGTCGACCGCGTCATCACCCTCTCCCGCGGCACGCCCGACCAGGCCCTCGGATCCCTCGCCCGCGTCGCCGCCGGCGACGACGGCCACGTCTTCGCCCACATCCCGATGCTCGGCGGCCCGCGCTCGCTGCCCGAGGCGTGGCCGCACCGGGTCGAGGCCGAGCGGGGGATCCGCCGCGTGCTGCGCGCCGCGGGCCGCGTCGACGCCGTTCACCTGCGCATGGCCGACGTCGGCACGCTCGCCGCCTCCACGGTCGCGCGCGAGCTCGGCATCCCCGTCGTCTTCACGGTCGCGCCCGATCCGTACGGCGTGGTCGACGCGCTCGACCGCTCCGGCGCCCTCACGCGCGACCGCTTCGGTGGCGTCGACGAGCGCGAGCACTACTGGTTCCGCGTGCGGCTCGTGCAGCGCCTGGCCGCCGACGCCGCGCACACCGTCCTCTTCCCTCGCCCGGAGCTGAAGCGCGACATGCGCCGGCTCGTCGGCATCGACGTCGACGCGCACCCCGAGCGCCACAGCGTCGTCGCCGAGGGCATCGACGTGGCCGCCATCGAGCGCTCGCGCGACGACGCCATGCTCGGCGCCGACGCGGACGGCGCGCCCGCCCGTGCCTTCGTCGAGCTCGACGACCTGCTGCGCGACCTCCCCGAGGAGCGCCGCGGCCTCCCGCTCGTCATCTCGGTCGGCCGCCTCGCCCGCGTCAAGGGCATGGCGCAGCTCGCGCACGTCTGGGCGGCGGATCCCCCGCTCCGGTCCCGCGCCAACCTGCTCATCGTGGGCGGCGACCTCGACGAGCCGACCCAGGAGGAGCGCGAGCAGCTGGCGCGGATCCTCGATGCGGTCCCCGGAGCCGACGGCCCCGCCGACGCCGCCCGCCACGGCCTCCTCCTCGCCGGACACCGCGGCAACGACACCGTCACGCGCTGGCTCGCCGCCGTCCGCTACGGGCGCCCCGGGCTCACCGCGCCGGGCGGCGCGTACGCGTGCGCGAGCATCAAGGAGGAGTTCGGCGTCGCGCTCCTGGAGGCGATGTCGATGGGCCTGCCCGTCGTGGCGCCCGCGTCCGGCGGACCCGCGACCTACGTCGAGGACGGTGTGACCGGCCTCCTCGTCGACACGACGGATGCCGCGGCGCTCGGCACCGGGATCGCCCGCGCGCTCGACATCGCAGCGGGCCCCGGCGCGGTCGCCGCCGCCGACCGCGCCCGCGACATGGTCGCCCGCACCTTCACCATCCAGGCCATGGCGGGCACCCTGTCCCGCGTCTACCGCGACGTCGCCGCAGCCGACGACCGAACCCTCTGGGAGCTCAGCGCCTCATGACCCTGCTCGTCATCAGCCCGGACTACGCGTCCCACCTCTTCCCGCTCATCACCCTGGCGTCGGCCTGGCAGCAGGCCGGCGAGCGCGTGGTCGTGGCGACCGGATCCGCGACCGCCGGCATCGTCGAGGCCTCCGGCTTCGAGCGCATCGACCTCTGCCTCGGCCGCGGATCCAACCCCGGCACCATCAAGGCCGAGGAGCAGCCGACCGGCGAGGACGACACTCTCCGCGGCTTCTTCGCCGCCACCCGCCGCGGCATGGTCGAGACCCTGCGCTTCCAGGCGGAGGCCCGCAGCGACGACCTGCTGTGGGAGCCGGTCGAGACCGCGCGCGCCGTGCAGCGGATCCTCGACGAGGTGCGCCCCGACCAGGTCATCGTCGACCACCTCGCCTTCAGCGCCCGCCTCGCGCTCCTCGCCTCGGGCACCCGCCACGCGGACGTCGTGCTCGGCCACCCGAGCGCGCTGCCGGTCGGCGACGAGGTCTACGGCTTCCCGCCCGCCTGGCCCGCCGCCTTCGAGCCGGAGGAGGAGGACCTCGAGGAGCTGCACGCGCTCTGCGTCCGCGTGCGCGACCGCTTCACCGCGCAGTGGAACGACGCCCTCGCGATCCTCGCGCCCTCGATGCGCCCGAGCCGCGACGCGTTCGCGGAGGCCGGCGACGTGCTCCTCCTCAACTACCCCGAGGAGCTGCACGACCTCGACCGCTCGGAGCTGCTGCCGCCGCACGCCTTCATCGGCTCGGCCGTGCGGCGCGAGGCGCCCGAGGCCGAGGTGCAGGGCTGGATCGACGCCGGCGGCGACCCCATCGTCTACGTGTCGCTCGGCAGCTTCCTCTCCGTGCGCGGCGACGTGCTCGCCCGCATCGCGGCGGCCCTCCGCGACCTCGACGTGCGCGTGGCGCTCGCGACCGGATCCACCGACCCGGCCGAGCTCGGCGACATCCCCTCCGACTGGCTCGTCCGTCCGTTCCTCCCGCAGGTGACGCTGCTCGGCCACGCCGACCTCGCGGTCACGCACGGCGGCAACAACTCCGTCACCGAGGCCGCGACCGCGGGCGTCCCGATGCTCGTGCTGCCGCTCTCGACCGACCAGTTCGCGGGCGCTGCGGCGCTCGAGGACGCCGGGCTCGGGATCGCGCTGGCCCCGAACGTCGCGACCGTCACCGAGCTGCGGCAGGCGGCCAAGGCGCTGCTGAACCCGTCGGGGATGCAGCGCGCCGGGCTCGACGCCATCGCCGCCTCGCTCACCCGCTCGCCCGGGCCGCAGCGCGCGTACCAGGCGCTGGCCGGCGGGATCCGCCCGGAGCAGGCCGCGCGCTGAGCCGGGTGCCCGACCCGGTGACCTGACCGGGGCGCCCCGCCGCGCGACGCCCGCGCCGCGATCTCGTAGACTCGTCGGTGACCGCGTCACGCCCCGCGCGGCGGTCGACCCCCGTCTCGCAAAAATGGATCAGGTGCCCTCGTGAACATCGTCGCTTTCATCATCGCGTTCGCCCTCTTCCTGGGCGGCATGGCGCTGTTCGCGTTCGCGTTCTACATCGAGGGCTTCGAGCTGCTGAGCTTCTTCGCCGGCATCCTCCTCGTCTCGGCGTCCATCGCCATCCCCGCGCACATCCTCAAGCGCACCGACGCCTGATCCGCGGGGCCATGTGCGCCCCCGCGCCTCGGTAACACCCCCGACACACGCCCCCGTTACGCTCCCGACCATGGGTGATCTGTTCGAGGGATACGGCACGCTCGCAGCCGCACGCCGCGCCTCCGGTGGCGCCATGCCGTTCGACGAGATGTTCCGGGATCCGCCCGTCGCGGGCGAGCCGGCCGTCGCCCGGGCGGCCTACCGCGAGATCCACGCGGCCCTCTCCCGCATGACCAAGGAGGAGCTGAAGGACCGCACCGACGCGCTCGCCACCAGCTACCTCGCGCAGGGCGTCACGTTCGACTTCGCGGGCGAGGAGCGGCCGTTCCCGCTCGACGCCGTGCCGCGCGTCATCGAGCAGGCCGAGTGGAGCCGCCTCGAGAAGGGCGTCGCGCAGCGGGTCCGGGCGCTCGAGGCGTTCCTCGCCGACGTGTACGGGCCGCAGCGCGCGATCCGCGACGGCGTGATCCCCGCCCGCCTCATCAGCTCGTCCAGCCACTTCCACCGCCAGGCCGCCGGCATCGACCCGGCCAACGGCGTCCGCATCCAGGTCTCGGGCATCGACCTCGTGCGCGACGAGGCCGGCGAGATGCGCGTCCTCGAGGACAACGTGCGCGTCCCGTCCGGCGTCAGCTACGTGATCTCGAACCGCCGCGTCATGGCGCAGACGCTCCCCGAGCTCTTCGTCTCGATGCGCGTGCGCCCCGTCGGCGACTACCCGAACAAGCTCCTGCAGGCTCTCCGCGCGAGCGCGCCCGACGGCGTCGAGGACCCCAACGTTGTCGTCCTCACGCCCGGCGTCTACAACAGCGCCTACTTCGAGCACACGCTGCTCGCGCGCCTCATGGGCGTCGAGCTCGTCGAGGGCCGCGACCTGTTCTGCTCCGGCGGCCGCGTCTGGATGCGCACCACGGGCGGCCCCATGCGCGTCGACGTCATCTACCGCCGCGTCGACGACGAGTTCCTGGATCCGCTGCAGTTCCGCGCCGACTCCATGCTCGGATCCCCCGGGCTCATGCTCGCCGCGCGCCTCGGCAACGTCACCATCGCGAACGCGGTGGGCAACGGCGTCGCCGACGACAAGCTCGTCTACACGTACCTGCCCGACCTCATCCGCTACTACCTGGCCGAGGACGCGATCATCCCGAACGTCGACACCTGGCGCCTCGAGGAGCCCGACTCGCTCGAGGAGGTGCTCGACCGGCTGCCCGAGCTCGTCGTGAAGCCCGTCGACGGATCCGGCGGCAAGGGCCTCGTGGTCGGCCCCGCCGCCAGCGCGGGCGAGCTGGCCGAGCTGCGCGCGCGGCTCCTCAAGGACCCGCGCGGCTGGATCGCGCAGCCCGTCGTGCAGCTCAGCACCATCCCGACGCTCGTGGAGGACGGCATGCGCCCCCGCCACGCCGACCTCCGCCCGTTCGCTGTCAACGACGGTCGCGACATCTGGGTGCTGCCCGGCGGCCTCACGCGCGTCGCTCTCCCCGAGGGCCAGCTCGTCGTCAACAGCAGCCAGGGCGGCGGATCCAAGGACACCTGGGTCGTCGGCGGCTCCGGCTTCCCCGCGGCCACGCGCGAGCGCAGCGTGCAGACGCTCGTGGCCGACCAGGCCGCGGTGACCACGTCGATCCCGATCGTCTCGGGGGAGAAGGCGCCCGACCAGTCGCCGCACGACCGGCCGCGGAACCGCGACCAGCACGAGCAGCAGCAGCAGGCGGCCGCACCCGCCGCAGCATCGACCGCCGACGACGCCGACACCACCGAGGGGGACCGCTGATGCCCATGCTGTCGCGCATCGCCGAGTCGCTGTTCTGGATCGGCCGCTACATCGAGCGGTCGGACGGCACCGCCCGCATCCTCGACGTGCACCTGCAGCTGCTGCTGGAGGATCCGTGGATCGACGAGGACACCGCCTGCCGCTCCCTCCTCAGCGTGATGGGCAGCGACGTGCCGAGCGAGGACGTCCTCGGCCGGGACGACGTGCTCGCCCTCCTCGCGGTGGACCGCACGCAGCCCGCGTCCATCGCGTACTCGCTCGGCGCCGCGCGGGAGAACGCCCGCCGCGCCCGCGAGATCGTCTCGAGCGAGCTCTGGGAGTGCCTCAACACGACGCGCGCCCGCATGCCGAGGAAGATCGCGAACGACCGCGTGCACGAGTTCTTCGGCTGGGTGCGCGAGCGCTCGGCCCTCGCGGTGGGGCTCGTCGAGTCGGGCACGAGCCGCGACGAGGCGTGGCAGTTCTTCACGCTCGGCCGATCCATCGAGCGCGCCGACATGACGGCCCGCCTGCTCGCGACGCGCGCCCTCACCGAGGCGAGCGGCCCGTCGTGGACCACGATCCTCCGCTCCTGCGGCGCCTACGAGGCCTACCTCCGCACCTACCGCGGCGTGCCGAGCGCGCGCAACGCGGCGGAGTTCCTGCTGCTCGACCGGCTGTTCCCGCGGTCGATCACGCACTCGATCCGCCGCGCGGAGCAGTGCCTGCACGACATCGAGCCGCGCACCGACCGCCTCGGGGTGTCCGACCAGGCGCAGCGGCTGCTCGGGCAGATCCGGAGCGAGCTGGAGTACCGGCCGATCCAGGAGATCCTCGACGACCTCCCGCGCTTCATGGACGCCGTGCAGGAGGCCACCAGCGCCACCAGCGAGGCCGTCCGCCAGCGCTACTTCCCCACCAACGCGGCACCCAGCTGGGTCGGAGAGAACTCGTGAACCGCCTGCGCATCACCCACCGGACCGGATTCCACTACGAGGGCGAGGTGACCGCGTCCTACAACGAGGCGCGCATGCTGCCCGTGTCGAGCGAGAACCAGTTCGTCCTGTACTCGAACCTCGACATCCAGCCGAAGCCGGGGCACCACACGTACGTCGACTACTTCGGCACGCGCGTCTCGTCGTTCGAGATCCTGAGCCCGCACCGCTCGCTCGAGCTCACGGCGACGAGCCTCGTCGAGGTCCGCCCGCGCACGCACGAGCCGCACCAGCTCGGCTGGGACGACCTCGCGGTGGACGTGCAGCGCGCCACCGAGCACGTGGAGCAGGTCGCGCAGACCGTCCGCACCGAGCCGCACGAGGAGGTGCGGGCGCTCGCGGAGGAGATCGCGGGCGGCGCGGGCACCCCGTGCGAGGCGGCGGCGGAGATCGCGCGGGCGATCGGCGAGAGGGTCGAGTACATGGCCGGCGTCACGAGCGTGCAGTCGACCGCGCGCGAGGCGTGGGAGCAGGGGCGCGGGGTCTGCCAGGACATCACGCACATCGTCATCGGGGCTCTCCGGCACGTCGGGATCCCCGCGCGCTACGTCAGCGGCTACCTGCACCCGAAGCCGAACGCGGCCGTCGGCGAGACCGTCACGGGCGAGTCGCACGCGTGGGTGGAGTGGTTCTGCGGCGAGTGGCGCGGCTGGGATCCCACGAACCTCATCGACATCGGCGACCGGCACGTGCTCGTCGGCCGCGGCCGCGACTACCGCGACGTCGCGCCGCTGCGCGGCATCTACGCGGGGCCGTTCCGGTCGAAGCTGTTCGTGCGGGTGGAGATCACGCGCGAGTCCTGATCCGCGGCCTGGGCGGCCCGCGCAGGCGCGCCTAGTCTGGATCAATGCCCGACGACGAGCGCTCCACCGGCGGAGCCGACCACCGCACCATCGTGGACGCGGAGGGCGTGACCCTCCACTACTACGTGTGGGAGGCGGAGAACCCACGGGCCGTCGTCCACATCGCGCACGGGGTCGGCGAGCACGCGCTGCGCTACATCCGGCTCGCGCACGAGCTCAACGCCGCGGGGTAGCCGCGGGGTACACGGTCGCGGCCGACGACCACCGCGGGCACGGCGCGACGGGTCTCGGCCATCTCGGCATCGGCGTGCTGGGGCCGAGGCGTCATCTGGCGGCGCTCGACGGCATCCAGCTGGTCAGCGAGCAGCTCCGGCGTCATCAACACGGGCGACCTCAACAAGCGCTGGCGGCATCCGGCGGCGTCCGGCTTCGAGTGGCTCTCGCGGGATCCGGAGGCGCAGCGGGCGTTCGGGGCCGACGACCGCAACTTCGACGTCAACGCGCTCAAGCCGTACCGGATGCGCGACTCCGTGCAGATCATGGGCCGTCCGCCGCGGGAGCTCGCGACCGACCTGCCCGTGCTGATCCAGGGCGGCGAGGAGGACTCGCTCGGCGGCCGCCGCGGCATGCAGCTCCTCGCCCGCGACTACAGCAGGCGATCGCGCCTGAGCGACGTGCTGCTGATCGTCTACCCGGGCGCGCGGCACGAGATCTACAACGAGACGAACCGCGACGAGGTGGTCGCGGACCTGCGCAGCTGGCTGGAGTCGCGCGTGGTCGCGGCGGGGGCGGCGTCCGGCGAAGCGGGCCCGGCGGACGGGGCCGCGGACGGCCCGGCGGACGGGGCCGCGCGATGACGGGCGCGGGATCCGGGGGCGTGGCGCTCCGCCCGGCGCGCGCCGACGACCTGCCGTTCCTGGAGGACATGCTCCTGGCGTCGATGGACTGGCGCGACGACGGGTCCATGACCCGCGAGCGCATGCTCGCCACCCCGGAGCTCGCGCACTACGTGTCCGGCTGGCCGCGCGCCGGCGACGTGGGCGTGGTCGCCGAGGCCGACGGGCGACCCGTCGGCGCCGCGTGGGCGCGGCTCTACGCCGACGACGACCGCGGCTACGGCTTCGTCGCGACCGACATCCCCGAGCTCGGCATGGCGCTGGTCCCGTCGGCGCGCGGCAGGGGCGTCGGCCGGGCGATCCTCGTGGCGCTCGTCGAGGCAATCCGCGCGTCCGGCGCCCCGGGCGTGAGCCTCAGCGTGGAGGACGGCAACGACCGCGCCCGCGCGCTGTACGAGTCGCTCGGCTTCGTGCCCGTGGGGCGCGAGGGCGGATCCGACGTGCTGCTGCTCCGCTGGTGACCCACGCCGCCCTCCGGCCCGCGGGATGCGGGACGCAGGGCGGCGGGTCGGGTCAGTGCGCCGGTCAGCGGGTCACTTGCACCGGCTGTTCCACCAGTACGGCAGGACGAAGTACATCCCGCTGTACACGCACGGGGTGTTCATGAGGTAGGTGATGAGCATCGAGCCCGCTGCCCCGATGAAGGCGCACGCGACCGCCCCGGTCAGGGCGCAGAGCGCGCCGATGTCGAACGAGCCAGCCCCGGCTACCAGGAGCCTCATCGCGGCGGGCGAGATGCTGAGGGTGATGGACGGGTGGGTGATGTGGTGCCAGAACGACTTCCAGCTGTCCGACGCCACGAGGGGATCCGACGCGATGGAGGACGTCGTGCCCGCCACGAGGTGCCCGAAGGCGTCGGCGTCGACCGGGATCGACGTCGAGGCCTGTCCGGGACGCGCGAGCCGGAGCTCCGCCACCTCCGACGCGGTCTCGCGCACGAGCTGGGCGTGCTCCGCGGCACGGGCCTCGGACGAGAGCCCGCGGGCCGCTCCGGAGGTGACCTCCGCCGCATCCGCGAGCTGGTC
This sequence comes from Clavibacter sepedonicus, assembly GCF_000069225.1. GTDB lineage: Bacteria > Actinomycetota > Actinomycetes > Actinomycetales > Microbacteriaceae > Clavibacter > Clavibacter sepedonicus. The sequence continues at coordinate 293,924 of NC_010407.1, forward strand.
GACGGTGATGCGACCGGAGCGGATGTCGGCTTCCGTGGTGCCGGCTCGGACGGATGCCGCGAGCGCGGGGGAGATCGCTGCTGCTGCCGGTGCCGTCTGGTGGGTCGCGGCGTGCGCGGGCGTGACGCCGGTGGTCGTGAGGCCCACCGCGATGATGGCGACGAGGGTGAGGAGGAAGGGCGCGCTCCGCCACCTGACGGGGGATCGGGACGCGCGATAGGCGGTGCGGGAGGTGGATCGGGTGATGGAGTGAATGGGCATCAATGCCTCCGTGGTGCGGGTGGTTCGGGATGGGGTGAGGATCCGGTCGAACAGAGGGTGCACTTCGACACGTCACTGTGTCCAGGCCGGGCGGGTGTTGTCGACCGGAGGCTATGTCGCTCGTCAGTCGGTCGTCTGACTTGTCCACATGCGGCTGCGGTGTCGGATGGCGTCGCACGTGGCACCGCCCTCCGGCCCGCGGGTGCGGGTCGGAGGGCGGCGGGTGGTGCGCGGTCGACCGCGTCGGGTCAGGCGCGCGCGGTGCGGCCCGGGTGCGCGCGGCGCCGGCGGCGTGATCCGAGCGCGGCCGCGGAGCCGACGAGGAGCAGCAGCGCCGCGAGGGCGAGCGCCGACGCGGGCGAGGAGCCCGTGCGCGGAAGCGACCCGCGGATGCGGGCGCCGGAGGTGCCCACAGGGCTCGAGCCGTCCGCCGAGAGCGCGCCCGCCGAGAGCGTGCCCGCGACGGCCGATCCGCCGGAGGACGTGCCGGGAACGGTGCCCGAGCCCGGGTCTGTGCCCGCCGCGGATCCGGATGTGGTCCCGGACCCGGACGGGTCGACCGCCACCGCGGCCGTGGTGACCACGCCCGCGGCCACGTCCGCGGCGAGCCCGGAGGCGTCGACGAGGTGCAGGCCCGTCACGGTGCGCGCGGCGGAGGCGGTGACGTCCTCCGCGAGCAGCGCCGATCCGCCGTCGGGCAGCGCGAACCGCGTGCCCGGGGCGATGTCGCCCGCCGCGAGCGCCTGTCCGGCGATGAGGCCGCCGTCGCTCGAGACGCGCGCCGTGCCGCCGTCGACCGCGACGCGGAGGCCGCGGATCTCGACGGCGGTGCGGGTGCCCGGGTAGAGGTCCACCTCGTCGAGGGAGGCGCTGCCGGATCCGCGGGCGGACGCGAGCCGGATCCCGGTCGCGCGGACCTGCCCGGCCGCGCCGTCCCCGGCGGTCCCGCCCGCGTCGGTTGCGACGTCGGAGGCCGCGAGCGCGTCGGGAGCGGCCGGGTCGCCGCACCGCCCGCCTCCGCGTCTGGCCGCGCCACGGGCGTCGCCGCGACGGCGCTGGGTCCGGTCGCCCGGATCCCGTACGCCGACCAGCCGGTGGGCGCGGTATCGGGGACGGGTGCGGGCGTCGGCGTCGGATCCGGCGGGGGTGCGGTCGAGCCGCCGGCCGCGAGGGTCACGACGCCCAGCCGGACCTCCGGATGCTGCCCGGTGAGGTCGCGGTAGTGCAGGGTGGTGAGCGTCACCGTCCCGTCCACGGCGACCATCCGCTCGCCGAAGCGCACCTCGACGCGCGGCGCTCCGGTCTCGTCGACCCCCGTGTAGAGGTCGGTGGTGGTGTCGATCCAGACCCCGTTCACGAAGACCGCGTTCCCGGCGTCCGCGAAGGACACGGTCATGGCGCCCGCGGCGGAGACGGCCGCGTGCAGGCCGTTCACGCGCAGCGCCGGCCAGCGGTAGTCGGCGAGCGGATCCGTGGAGGCGCCGGGAACCTGCCGGAACGCGCCCACGTCGACCGTGGCGGTGCCCGCGGCGTCGCCCGTGCCGAGGTCGACCGCCACGGCCGACGCGGTGTCGGGATCCGTGCCCGTGCCCGTCACGGAGTCCGCCGCGGCGTGCGGCTCGGCCACGGTCGCGACGGGTCGTGGCGCGACGAGCACGCCGCCGTCGGGCGCCCGGACACCCACGCCGTACGCGCCGATGACCTGCCCGGCAGCGGGCGGCGCGACGACCGTGCCGAGCCGCACGTCCGGGTGCGCACCCGTGAGGTCGCGGTAGTGGACGGCGGTGACAGTGAGCGTCCCGTCGGGCGCCACCTCCCGCTCGCCGAAGGCCACGGTCAGGCGGGGCGCGCCCTGCGCGTCGACGCCCGTGTAGAGGTCCGTCGTGGTGTCGATCCAGCGGCCGTCGACGAAGACCGCGCTGCCGGGATCCGCGAATCCGGTCGTGACGGCGCCCGCCGGCGTGACCGTGGCCGTGAGGCCGTAGACGCGGAAGGCCGTGGGGCGGTACTCGGCGAGCGGGTCGGCGGGCGCGCCCGGGAGCTGCTCGAAGGACCCGACGCCGACGGTGGTGGTGCCGTCCGCGCCCGTGGCGACGTGGACGCCGGTGGCGTGCTCGGCGGATCCGTCGGTCGCGGCCAGGTCGTCGGCGGTCGCCGTGCGGTCGAGCCCGTCGACGCGCGGCTGCCCGTCGATGGGGCGCGTCCCGTCGGGCGCCGTGACGGTGACGCCCGTCGCGACGCGGCCGGGCGCGGGGGCGGGATCCGGCGCGGGGGCGGGGTCCGGCGCCGGTGTCGGCTCGGGCGCCGGCGTGGGCTGCGGGGCCGACGTGGGAGTCGGCGTGGGCGTCGGGATCGCCGCCGCCGCGCCCGCGCACGTCACAGATCCGGCGCGCACACGCCAGATCTCCGATGCCCCGGGCTCCGCCTCCACGTCCACCCCATGGTGGTCGCGGATCCGTCGTCGCCCGTCGACGTGGCACCGACGATGACGCGAGTCGCGCCGTAGACCGACTCCGGCAGGTCGCGCGACCAGCCCGGCGTCGCGTCCGCCTCGGCGGTCACGTCCACGCCGCCGATGGTCAGCCGGTCGAGGTGGACGGACGGCGTGCCGCCGGGCGTGCACGTCACGGTGAGGCCCGAGAACGCGATCGCGGGCCGGTCCCGGAGGGTCAGCTCCCCGCTCGCAATGGCGCTCGTCGCGCCGGCGGGACCGGCGGTGGAGGAGAGGCCGCTCGTCCGGGTCGTGTTCTTCTTGAGCACGTCGCCGGTGGAGGCGACGGTGCGCGCGACCGCGGCGCCCGAGGTCCACTCCGCGAGCGGCGTGGGGGCGGTGAGGGTGTCGCCGTCGATGTCGATGATCTCGACGCCGGACGCCCGCGTGGTGATGGTGGCGGCGGCCTGTGCCGAGGTCGCGACGACCCCACCGCAGGCGAGGAGCGTCGCGAGGGCGCCGACGCCGGCCGTGCCGAGGATCCCCAGCCGGGCGCGCGAGGCGGCGCCGCGCGTGCGCGCGCTCATCGTCCCGCCTCCGCGCCGAGGCCCTCGACGAACGCGCGACCCGCGGGCACGCCGGCCCCGGTCACGTCGTCCCAGCCGGGGCCGGATCGCAGGCTCTGCCTCCCGGTGTCCCACAGGAAGAGGGTCTCGGGCCACAGCGCTCCCGCGGACGGTCCGGTCGGCGACCAGGTGGCCGCGGACGCAGGCTGCACGTCGCGCAGCGCGCCCGTCCCCATCAGCGCGTAGATGGCGGGGCTCGCGAGGCCGAAGCGGCGGCCCGTCACGGCCTTGGAGATCGCGACCATGGAGGCGACCATCGGCGTCGCGAGGCTCGTGCCGCCGTGCGTCGCGTACTCGGTGCGGCCCTTGTGCGGGCCGTAGGTGACGAAGCCCGTGTTCGGATCGCCGAGCGAGGCCACGTCCGGCAGCAGCCGCCCGGTGCCGTGGACGGAGAGCCGGTCGGCCTGCCAGCTCGGTCGCGCGTACTCGGCGGACTGCCCGCCGCCCGCCCCGAAGGCGAAGCCCGGCGGGATCAGCGCGCCGTTGCGCGCGAAGCGGGTCTCCGTCTCCCAGCCCGCCTCGACGGCGATCGAGCCGTCCTCGGCGAGGCCGGTGCTCGTCGCGCCGACCGCGGTCACGTACGGGCTCGACGCGGGCGACGCCACCGTGGCGTTCCCGCCGTGGTCCCCGAAGCCGCTGTAGTCGCCGTCGTTGCCGGTGGATGCGAACACCGAGACGTCGCGCGACGCCGCCTCCACGAGCACCCGGTTCAGGAGCTCGCGGTCGTCCGCGGTGTCGAGGCCCTCCATGCCACCGAAGGAGAGGCTGATCACGTCGGGCCCCTCCTCGGCGGCGTCGAGGATCCGCGTGTACAGGCTCGTGCTGGTGCAGTCGTCGGCACCCCAGTAGGAGACGGTCGCGTCGGGCGCCATCGCGTGGACCGCCTGCACGTCGAGGTGCTGCTCCTCCGTCCAGGCCGTCGGGCCGCCGCAGATCCCGGTGCGCGGAGAGGCGGACGGGTGGTCCAGGTACTGGCCGGCCGAGAAGGCGGGCTCGCCGACGGCGCGGGAGTAGGTGTCGGTGTCGGCCGCGGTGTCCGGGTCGTCGTACGCGGCGACGATGGCGACGGTCGCGCCGGCACCGCGGTCCTCGGCGGGCACGTCGTCGACGCGGCGCAGCTGCGCCGGGCCGTATCCGCACAGCGAGTCCGAGCGGTGCGCCACGTCGACGGATGCGGGCCACGCGTCGGTGAGGCGCTGGCCCCACCACGACGCGCACGTGCCGTCGTCGGCGGATGAGGCGGGGGATCCGCCGCTCGCCTGCCCGGGGATCGGCGCGGGGACGGGGGTCGCGGCGTCGGGCGTCGCGGCGTCGGGCGCCTGCGTGCCGGCCGCCTGCGCGTCGTCCGCCTCCGCGTCCGAGGGCATCAGCACGTCGCCCTGCGCGGTGCCGGCGACCCCGCGGACGGCGTCGAGGGCGGCGGGAACGGCGAGGGTCCGCTCCGGGGCGACGACCTCCCGGCCGCCGACGCGGAACCGGGCGAACCCGGTGTCGAAGGCCCGCGACGCGCGCGCCAGCGTGCCGGAGACGGGCAGTGCCGCGACGTCGCCGCGCACGTCCCCCACGTCGAGGCCGCGGTCGCGCAGCCAGGCGGCCACGGCGGGCGCGGCGTCGGCGCGGGTGGGATCCAGCAGCACGGTGAACGCGGCCGTCGCGTCCGCGGGCGCGTCCCCGAGGCGGGTGGCGGAGCCGCCGGGCCAGGACGGGGCCGACCCGTTGAGCGTTCGGAGGCCCGACGCGGCGCGCGCGACGGCCGGGTCGGCCACCGCCGACGCGGATCCGGTGCCCGCGAGGGTGCTCGCGGCGAGCGCCGCGGCGGCCATGAGGGCGACGGCGCCCGTGCCGAGGGCGACGCGGCGCGCGCGCGGCGGCACCGGGATCCGGCGGGCGAGGGCGCGGATCCGGCCCTCCGTCGGCGGGCGCTCGGCGGGCCCGTCGGCCTCGAGCGGTGGGAGGGACGAGGGGCGAGAGGGCATGCGGGATCCGGCTTCGATTCAGGGGGAGTGCGCGAGAGCGCATGCGGAGGCTATCCCTGTATGAGAACGGTTCTCGCCACCTGTGGAGGGCGGGCGGCATGCCCGCCGCACATGACGAGGCGGCGGGCTGGAGAGCCAGCCCGCCGCCCCGCGTCCCGGTCAGGCGACCGGGTCCGGCGTCATCAGCCGCAGTGCGACTTCCACACCTTCGGGAAGTCGAAGTAGTAGCCCAGGCCGCAGGTCCAGCTCTTGATGAACTCGCCGAGGCCCCCGACGACCACGCCCAGCGCGATGCAGGAGAGCCGTGAGAGGTCGAGCGTGATGCACACCGTGCCGATGTAGGCGGCGACGCCCAACGTGATGATCGTCTTCACGACATAGCCGGGGATGTGCCACTCGTGGTTGCTCCACGCCCACTTCGACTCGGTGATGCCCGCAGGGACGTCCTTCTGCGGGGTGACGGTGTGCCCGTCCTGCACCTGCAGGGCCTGGCGGATGGACGCGTTCTCCACCGCGTTGGCGTGGGACGGTGCGGAGTCCGCCAGCTCCGCACGGATCTCGGTGGCGACCTGCGCGTGGCTCTCGCCCTTCGCGACCCATGGCTGGATGTGCTGGCCGCCGACGACCACGCCCTCCGTGGCGACCGACGCGAGCTGGTCGGCGGTGATCTTGCCGCTCTTCACGTCGTGCTCGAACGTGCCGTTGAGGAGGGACGAGGCCACGGCCGACTGCTCGAGGTGGGCGGGGGCGGCCTGGGCGGCGTCGCCGGAGCCCAGCCCGAAGAGCGCGACGGCGGTGACGGTGACAGCGGCGGCGAGCAGGCGGACGGACGGGCGGAAGTGGGCGGGGGCTGTGGGGGATGCGAGGGACATGCCTGACCTTCCGTATCGAGGGGCGACCATCGCCCCGCGAGCACGGTAGGGGCGCGATCCCCGCGCTCAGTGATCCATCGACTACGTCCCGGTGAACGCCGCATGTCCGTCAGACGATTGTCTGACGAGCGCTCGCTCGCCACGGATCCGGCTCCGGACGTCCACGCCGCTGTCGGCTTCCCGGCGACCCGGGTGGGTACCATTCCTCGATCCCCGACCGGCGGCGGACAAGGAGTGACATGAACCAGCGGCAGGCGGCGGTGTCCCGGGCGCGGCGCGAGATCGTCGAGGCGGCGGGCGCCCAGTTCGCGACCCACGGGTACGAGGGCACGTCGTTCTCCCGGGTGGCCGAGGCGATGGGGAAGCCCAAGTCCGCCATCGGGTACCACCTCTTCGCGTCCAAGGAGCGCCTCGCGGGCGCGGTCGTCGAGGACCAGGAGGACCGCTGGCTCCGCATCGAGGCGGCGCTCGACCGGAAGGGGGTGCTGCACGAGCTCGTCGTCTTCCTCCTCACCGGCGCCAGCACGGTCGAGGTCTGCCCCGTCGCTGCCGGCGCCATCCGGCTCCTGCAGGACATGCCGCGCCTCGGCCTCGCCGTCGAGCGCCGCTTCGACGTGTGGCGGTTCACCCGCGAGCACCTGGAGGCGGAGCTCGCGGCGCAGGGCGTCCGCGCCGCCGACCTCGACGCCGTCGTCGACGTCCTGCTCAGCGCGACCTTCGGCGTGCTCTCCTACCGGTCGCCGAGCGCGCCGGAGGGGGATCGGCTGGAGCGGCTCCGCAGCCTCTGGATCCCGCTGCTCACCCACCTGGGGCTCGCCGACGTCGACGCCGTCGTGCGCGCCGCCCAGCCGCTCGACCTGGCCCTCGTGGAGGAGGGCCGCGCGGACGCCTCCGAGGCCCACGTCTGGACGGGACGCGGCGACGCGGACGACGCCTCCTCGGATCGGGACCGCGCCCGCGCCTGACGCGTTCCCCGCACGACGACGCAGGCCGGCCCCGTAGGACCGGCCGGCGCCGTCGCGTGGCGTCGCGCTACTCCACGCGACCCGCGTACCGGTAGCGGAAGCCGTTCCCGTCGGTGACCACCACGTCGTAGTAGCCCCACTCGTCCACCGGCCAGTTCACCGTCGTGCTGCGTCCGGGCTTCACGGTCTCGTGGCGCTCGCGCGTGATGAAGTCGTCGGCCGTCAGCGTGCAGTGCACCGACGGCGTCCCGTCGTTCGCGAGCGTGAGGCGCAGCACGGGCTTGCCGCCCGGGATCGTCTCGGCCGAGACCCGAGACCCGAGACCCGAGACCCGGGGCACGGGCACGTCGGCCTTCCCCGCCGCGACCACGGTGCCGGCGAAGCGGCGGAGGAACCGGTCGGGCCCGTAGGGGCTGAAGTCGTACGCCCCCGTGTGCGCGGTGCTGTCCCACGTGCAGGCCGCCTTCCCGCGCGGCGCCACGGTGAAGGGCGTCGACGCGAAGGGCAGCGCGATGTCGGGGAACACCTGGTGCGAGACGCCCTGCCGGCCGCTGTTGTGCATCGTCAGCGTGACCCGGCCGGTCGCCCGGTCCACCGCGACGTCCGCGTCCTGCCGGTAGGGGAGCGGGCGGTGGCGGACGGTGCCGACCTCCTGCTCGGGCATCCGCTGCGCGCCCACCGCGGGCTCCTGCACGGGCGGCTTCGCCATGTCGGCGTCGGCGGCCGCGACGAGCGCCTGCGTCGCGCTCATCGGCAGCACCTCCGTGGCCGACGGGATCGAGAAGTCGGGGTGCGCGAAGTCGAAGCAGGAGGTCAGGTCGCCGGAGATGGTGCGGCGCCACTCGGAGATGTTGGGCTCGTGGACGCCGGTCCAGGTCTCGAGGAACCGGATCACCGAGGTGTGGTCGAACACCTGCGAGTCGACCCAGCCGCCCCGGCTCCAGGGCGACACGACCGTGAGCGGCACGCGCGTGCCGTACCCGATGGGGAGCCCGTCGACGTACTCGTCGGCCGTGCCCGGCTCGGCGAGCGGCGGGAGCAGGTGGTCGAAGTAGCCGTCGTTCTCGTCGTAGTTGATGAGGAGCACCGTGCTCGCCCAGGTGTCGGGGTTGCTCATGAGCGCCTGGATCACGGCGTTCGTGTAGTGCGCGCCGTAGTCGGGGCTGGCCTTCGGGTGCTCGCTCCAGCCGTACGGCGCCACGACGTACGAGACCTGCGGCAGCGTGTTCGCCGCGGCGTCCTTGCCGAACTCCTCGAGCAGGTGCGTGACGTCGAGGCCCTTGCCGGAGTCCGGCTTCCAGCCGTCGTGCAGGCCGCCGTCGAGCGCGAGCTGCTGCGTCGCGGGATCCTCCGAGGCGAGCGCGTCGTGGTACTGGTGGAACAGCCACAGCGGATTGTCGCCGTAGTCGCCCACGTAGGGGTGCGTGCCCTCGTCGCCGACCTCGTCGTTCGCGTACGTCTTCCAGGTGACCCCGGCCTGGCGGAGCCGCTCGGGGTACGTCGTCCAGCTGAACACGGGGGCGTAGTCGTCGGGGTTGTCGATGGCGGGGCCGCCGGCCGTGCCGCGGGGGTCGACCGTGCCGGTCCACTGGAAGAGGCGGTTCGGGGTCGTGGGGCCGATGAGGGAGCAGTGGTAGTGGTCCGCGATCGTGAACGCGGACGCGAGCGCGTGGTGGAAGGGGAGGTCGTCCTTGGTGAAGTAGCCCATGGTCTGCTCGCTCTTGGCGACCACCCAGTTGTCCCACGCGCCCTTGTTCCAGGCCTGGTGCCCGCCCTTCCAGGAGTGGTCGAGGCCACCGGCGCCCTGCGCGTTGAAGCGGGACGAGTCGAGCGGGAAGGGCAGCATGCGCCCGCCGTCGGGGCGGCTCGCGTCGGGCTGCGCGAAGACGGTGCCGCCGCCGGGGAGCTCGACGGCCTGCTTGTCGCCGAAGCCGCGGACGCCCGGCAGCGTGCCGAAGTAGTGGTCGAAGGAGCGGTTCTCCTGCATGAGGATCACCACGTGCTGGACGTCCTCGATGGAGCGCGTCAGGTTCCTGCGGGTGGCGGCCGTGGCCGCCGTCGCCGCGCCGGGCGCGCCGACCACGGAACCCGCGGCCACGCCCGCCATGATCGCGGCGGCGCCGCCGAGCAGGACGGTGCGGCGGCTGACGCCCGGGCGGATCCCGGTGCGGTAGGGGCGCGACGAGTCGAGCGGGGGCGCGGCGTCGACGCCGGCCGCGAGGTCGACGTCCGGGGCGTGCTCTTCGGGCTTGGAGGCGCTCACGGGGCGGTCCTTCTTCCTGGATCGTGCCGCGGCCCGCGGGCGGGGGATCCCACGGTGCGGCGACACGGAGGGCGCGCGCCGTCGCGGGGTCCCGCTTCGACGCGTGCTCGGCTCGACGCGGGGGATCCCGGCGGGTCGCGCCTAGGAGCGTCGATGCCAGGCGTGATCCTCCCCGGTGCAGGGGAACAGCGGGTCGCGCGGAGCGACATCCGTCGGAATGCCGCCTGAACAGCGGGATCGTTCCCGACGCTGCCGCGTGCCCACCGCCGATCCGTCAGACGGGCCAGACCGGTCGGAACTGGATGCTGATGCGCGGCCCCACGGCCTTCGCGGTCTTGAGGATGGCGTGCTCGTGCGTGCGCTGCGCGCTGCCGCCCATGACGACGAGGTCGCCGTGCCCGAGCGGGAAGCGCCGTACCTCCCCGCCGCCCTTCGGTCGTAGTGACAGCGTGCGCGCCGCGCCCACGGACACGATGGCGACCATGGTGTCGCGGTCGATCGTGCGCCCGACGCGATCCCCGTGCCCCGCGACGCTGTCCTCGCCCGTGCGGTAGAAGCAGAGCCCCGCGGTCTCGAGCACCTGCCCGGGCGGGCGCCCGTAGTGGTCGTTGAGCGCGTCGCGCGCCTCCACGAGCACCGGCGCGGGCAGCCGGGCGCCGGGGCCGTACCAGGAGAGGAGCCGCGGCACCTCGACCGTGCGGCCGTGCATGAGGCGCGTGTCGGCCGTCCACTCCACGTCCTCCACGAGCCGCTCGAACAGCGCGTCCGAGTCGCTCACCCAGCCGGGCCGGATGTCGAGCCACGCGCCCTGCCCGAGGTCGAGCCGCTGCACCTCGTCGCCGAGCGCACCCAGGCCGGGCTCGGCCTGGAGGTCGTCGAAGAGGGAGGCCTGGAATGCGATGCTCATGGCGCGAGCATAGCCCGAATGTTCGAACGGATGTTCGAGTGACCGAGCGCTGGGGAGAGCCCGATCAGGCCGCGCGGGCGCGGGACGCGCGGCGTCCGGCCCACGTCAGGAGGAGCGTCAGGGCGCAGATCATCGCGGCGATGACGGCGACCCACACCGCCACGGTGCCGTATCCGCCGCCGCCCGTCGCGGGATCCAGGAAGGGGTACGGGTAGTAGGTCGCCGCCCCCGTCACCTCGTTGCCCGTGATCGGCCCGCGCGCGAGCGTCACCGCGACCCAGACCAGCGGGAAGACGACGACCCGGCCGACCGCGCCGTAGCCGAGCGCCCGGCGGTCCGACGCGAGCAGCCAGTCGGCGAGGACGAGCAGGGGCACGACCACGTGCAGCACCTCGTTCGACCACGGGAGGTTGCCGCCGGGGATCGTCGGCAGGCCGCGCAGCAGCAGGTTGTAGACGATGCCGGTCGTGACCATGTAGGTGGTGGCCGCCAGCCGGAGGGTCGTCCAGCCGCGCCCGGGGGCGGGGGTCCGTCGCAGCAGCCGCACGGCGCCGACCGCCATGACCACGGCCGCCAGGAGGTTCGACTCGATGGTGAAGTACATGAGGAAGTCGACGGTCTTGCCCCAGATCCCCTCCACCCCGATGCTCCGCCAGTACGTGGAGCTGACCACGTACTGGCTCGTGACGGCGACCAGCACGGTCAGGGCGGTGAGGAGGCGGACGACGGCCCAGGTGATGCGCACGCTCCACCGTCCCACATCGGCCGTGCCTCGAGGATCCGCGGTCGGCGCGCCGCCGGTGGCGCGGCCTAGTTGTAGTTCCCAGTGAGGTTGTGAACGCGTTCGGCGGGCGTGAGTCCGCCGATGCCGGTGTGGGGGCGGTGGTGGTTGTAGTGATGCAGCCAGGCAGGGTAGGTCGCGGCGCGGGCCTCGTCGGTGCGATAGGGATGGGCGTAGGCCCACTCGGTGGCGAGGGTGCGGTTGAAGCGCTCGACCTTCCCGTTGGTCTGGGGCCGGTAGGGGCGGGTGCGTGTGTGGGCGATGGTGCCGAGCGCCTCGGTGAAGGCGTGGGAGCGGTAGCAGGAGCCGTTGTCCGTCAGGACACGGATCACGGTGATGCCCGCGGTGGTGAAGAACGCGTTCGCGCGGGCCCAGAACGCGGCGGCGGTCTCCTTGCGCTCGTCGGTGAGGATCTCGGAGTACGCGAGTCGGGAGTGGTCATCCACGGCGTGGTGCAGGAACGCGTATCCCCGCCCGGTCCGGGGAGTGTTCCTCCGGCCGGCCGCTCTGCCGAGGACTCGGTGCCCGCCGCCGTCCGGGATGCGGCCGAGCTTCTTGATGTCGACGTGGACCAGATCTCCCGGCGAGGAGTGCTCGTAGCGTCGGGCAGGAGACCGCCGGGCAGGGAGCCCGGTGCTCAGATCGACGTGCTCGAGCAACGGCATCCGATACCGGTTCAGCACCCGCTCGACCGTCGAACGCGGAACGCGGAGGTGGTAGCTGATGCGGTGCGGGCCCCACCGGCGAGTGAATCTCAGCGCGATGATCCGCCGCTCCCGACGCTGACTCGTGCGGGTCGGTTGCCGGTGCGGGCGGGATGAGCGGTCCGTCATCGGCAACCCGGCCCGATACCGGCGAGCCCATCTCGACGCGGTCGCGGGCGAGCACTGGAACCTCTCCGCCGCACGCCGGACCGGCCACCCGTCCTCGATGATCAACCGGGCAAGCCGAACCCTGCCCACGGGAGTGAACGGGGCGTTAGCGTGAGTCACGAAGACCTCCGTGGACGTTGATGAGTGTGGTAACCCACATCGTCCCGGAGGTCTTCGCTATCCGCCCCAGCGTTCACAACCTCCCGAGGAACTACACCTAGGCGTCCGTCCCGCGCCGGGGCCCGGCCGCGGGCGTCCCGTCACCAGCCGCGCGAGCGCCAGTCGGCGAGGGATGCGCGCTCCGCGCCGAGCGTCGTCGAGTCGCCGTGCCCGGGATGCACGTGCGCGTCGTCGGGGAAGCGCGCGAACAGGCGCTCCTCGACGTCGTCCATCAGCTGCCGGAAGCGGCCGGCGTCGCCCTGCGTGTTCCCGACGCCGCCGGGGAAGAGCGAGTCGCCCGTGAAGAGGTGGGTGCTGCCGTCGCCCGGCTGCAGCACGAGCGCGACGCTGCCCGGCGTGTGCCCGCGGAGCGCGACGACCTCGAGGGCCACGCTGCCGAAGGCCACCTGGTCGCCGTGCGCGAGGCGCCGGTCGGCGTCGACGGGCAGGTCGCCCGCGTCGGCGTCGCCCACGGCGGAGGCCGCGTCGGTCGCGTCGAGGACGGCGGCGAGCGCGCCGTGGTGGTCGGCGTGGCCGTGCGTGGTGACGACCACGGCGAGCCGCCCCACGGGATCCGGCTCCGCCACGAGCGCGAGCAGCCGGTCGACGTCGGAGGCCGCGTCGACGAGCAGGCGCTCGCCGGAGTCGAGGTCGGTGAGGAGGTACGCGTCGTTGTCCATGGAGCCGACGGACGCCTTGCGGATCTCCACGTCGCCCGCCACGTGCACGTGCGAGGGGCCGCCGGGGGACACGTGCCAGGGTGCGCTCATGCCGAAAAGGCTACGCGCGCGAGGACCCCCGCGATCAGGGCAGCCGGACGTTATACACCGAGACACGCCGAGGATGCAAGATTTCGCTGGACATGGCGCGTCGCGACCCGTATGGTGATCCTTTGCGCTCCCACTCCCTTTTGCCTTCATATTGCGGTCGGTCATCGTGTGCGCTCGGGTCGATCCCGAGCCCATCCCGCGAGGTGTGGCGAGCAACTCCATCAGGATCGGCACGGGTCACGTCCCGGGTCGGTCTCGGCGTATCGACGACATCGGAGCCCGACGGGGCCCACGGAGGTAATTTCCTTGGCTGCTGCGCGCAACGCAACTCCCACTCCCCAGAACGGTCGCGACGCATCGCGGCTCTCGTTCGCGAAGATCACTGACACCCTCACCGTCCCCGACCTCCTCGCCCTGCAGACCGAGAGCTTCGACTGGCTCGTCGGCTCGGACGCGTGGAAGCGGCGCGTCGAGGAGGGCACCAAGCAGGGTCGCACCGACCTGGCGCTCAACTCCGGCCTCGAGGAGATCTTCGAGGAGATCTCCCCCATCGAGGACCTGGGCGAGACCATGCAGCTCGGGTTCACGAACCCGTACCTCGAGGAGCAGAAGTACTCCATCGACGAGTGCAAGGAGCGCGGCAAGACCTACTCCGCTCCCCTCTACGTCGAGGCCGAGTTCATGAACCACCTCACGGGTGAGATCAAGACCCAGACGGTCTTCATGGGCGACTTCCCCCTCATGACGGAGAAGGGCACGTTCATCATCAACGGCACCGAGCGTGTCGTCGTGTCCCAGCTCGTCCGCTCGCCCGGCGTGTACTTCGAGCGCCAGCAGGAGAAGACCTCCGACAAGGACATCTACTCCGCCCGCGTCATCCCCTCGCGCGGCGCCTGGCTCGAGTTCGAGATCGACAAGCGCGACCAGGTCGGCGTGCGCATCGACCGCAAGCGCAAGCAGTCGGTCACCGTGTTCCTGAAGGCCCTCGGCCTCACCAGCGAGCAGATCCTCGAGGAGTTTAAGGGCGTCGCGTCCATCGAGCTCACGCTCGAGAAGGACTCCATTCTCACCAAGGAGGAGGCCCTCAAGGACATCTACCGCAAGCTCCGTCCCGGCGAGCAGGTCGCTGCCGAGGCCGCCCGCGCGCTGCTGGACAACTTCTACTTCAACCCGAAGCGCTACGACCTGGCGAAGGTGGGTCGCTACAAGATCAACCGCAAGCTCGGCATCGACAAGCAGCTCACCGACTCGGTGCTCACGGTCGAGGACATCCTCGCGACCATCAAGTACCTCGTGTCGCTGCACGCGAACGAGACGAAGATGAACGGCACGCGCGACGGCAAGCCCGTCGAGCTGCGCCTCGACGTGGACGACATCGACCACTTCGGCAACCGCCGCATCCGCGCGGTCGGCGAGCTCATCCAGAACCAGGTCCGCACCGGCCTGTCCCGTATGGAGCGCGTCGTCCGCGAGCGCATGACCACGCAGGACATCGAGGCCATCACGCCGCAGACCCTGATCAACGTGCGCCCCGTCGTCGCCGCGATCAAGGAGTTCTTCGGCACGAGCCAGCTGTCGCAGTTCATGGACCAGAACAACCCGCTCGCGGGTCTCACCCACAAGCGCCGCCTCTCGGCGCTCGGCCCGGGTGGTCTGTCCCGTGAGCGCGCCGGCGTCGAGGTCCGCGACGTCCACCCGTCGCACTACGGCCGCATGTGCCCCATCGAGACCCCGGAAGGCCCGAACATCGGCCTGATCGGCTCGCTGGCGTCGTTCGCCCGCATCAACTCGTTCGGCTTCATCGAGACCCCGTACCGTCGCGTCGTCGACGGCGTGGTCACCGACCAGATCGACTACCTCACGGCCAGCGAGGAGGACGAGTTCCTCGTCGCCCAGGCCAACGCGCCCCTCACGAAGGACTTCCGCTTCGCGGAGGACCGCGTCCTCGTCCGCCCCAAGGGCGGTGAGGTGGAGCTCGTCGCGAAGGAGAACGTCCACTACATGGACGTCTCCCCGCGCCAGATGGTGTCGGTCGCGACCTCGCTCATCCCGTTCCTCGAGCACGACGATGCGAACCGCGCGCTCATGGGCGCCAACATGCAGCGTCAGGCCGTCCCGCTGCTGCGCAGCGAGAGCCCGCTCGTCGGCACCGGCATGGAGGGCTACGCGGCCATCGACGCCGGCGACGTCCTCACCGCCGACGCCTCGGGCGTCGTCGCCGAGGTGTCCGCCGAGGTCGTCACCATCCAGCTCGACGAGGGCGGCACGCAGACCTATTACCTGCGCAAGTTCGACCGCTCCAACCAGGGCACGAGCTACAACCACCGTGTCCTGGTCTCGGCCGGCGACCGCATCGAGGCCGGCGAGGTCATCGCCGACGGCCCCGCCACGGAGAACGGCGAGCTCGCGCTCGGCAAGAACCTGCTCGTCGCGTTCATGCCGTGGGAGGGCCACAACTTCGAGGACGCGATCATCCTGAGCCAGAACCTGGTCAAGGACGACACCCTCTCCTCCATCCACATCGAGGAGTACGAGGTCGACGCGCGCGACACCAAGCTCGGCAAGGAGGAGATCACCCGTGACCTCCCCAACGTCAGCCCGGAGCTGCTCGCCGACCTCGACGAGCGCGGAATCATCCGCATCGGCGCCGAGGTCCGCCCCGGCGACATCCTCGTGGGCAAGGTCACGCCGAAGGGCGAGACCGAGCTCAGCGCCGAGGAGCGCCTGCTGCGCGCGATCTTCAACGAGAAGAGCCGCGAGGTCCGCGACACGTCCCTGAAGGTGCCCCACGGCGAGCAGGGCACGATCATCGGCGTCAAGGTCTTCGACTCGCAGGACGGCGACGACGAGCTCGGCTCGGGCGTCAACCAGCGCGTCGTGGTGTTCATCGCGCAGAAGCGCAAGATCACCGAGGGCGACAAGCTCGCCGGCCGTCACGGCAACAAGGGCGTCATCTCCAAGATCCTGCCGGTCGAGGACATGCCGTTCCTCGCCGACGGGACCCCGGTCGACGTCATCCTCAACCCGCTCGGCATCCCCGGCCGCATGAACTTCGGCCAGGTCCTGGAGACCCACCTCGGGTGGAGCGCCAAGCAGGGCTGGGAGGTCGAGGGCAAGCCCAAGTGGGCCGAGCGCCTGCCCGACCACGCGCGCCAGGCTCCGGCCGGCACGAAGGTCGCCACCCCGGTGTTCGACGGAGCGCTCGAGGAGGAGATCGCCGGCCTGCTCGACTCGACGACGGTCACCCGCGACGGCGACCGCCTCATCGGATCCAGCGGCAAGACGCGCCTGTTCGACGGCCGCTCCGGCGAGCCGTTCCCCGAGCCCGTGTCGGTCGGCTACATGTACATCCTGAAGCTGCACCACCTGGTGGACGACAAGATCCACGCGCGCTCCACGGGTCCCTACTCGATGATCACGCAGCAGCCCCTGGGCGGTAAGGCCCAGTTCGGTGGCCAGCGGTTCGGTGAGATGGAGGTCTGGGCGCTCGAGGCCTATGGCGCCGCGTACGCGCTGCAGGAGCTCCTCACCATCAAGTCGGACGACATCCTCGGCCGCGTGAAGGTGTACGAGGCCATCGTCAAGGGCGAGAACATCCAGGAACCGGGTATCCCCGAGTCCTTCAAGGTCCTGATCAAGGAGATGCAGTCCCTCTGCCTGAACGTCGAGGTGCTCTCGGCGGACGGCCAGGCGGTCAGCCTGCGCGACACGGATGACGAGGTCTTCCGCGCCGCGGAGGAGCTCGGCATCAACATCTCCACCCGCTTCGAGTCGTCCAGCATCGACGACATCTAAGCCCGCTCAAGACTTTCGACTCGAAGCTTTCCAAGGAGAGAAGGAAAATTGCTCGACGTAACAACTTTCGATGAGCTGCGGATCGGCCTGGCCACGGCCGATGACATCCGCCGCTGGTCGCACGGTGAGGTCAAGAAGCCCGAGACCATCAACTACCGCACTCTGAAGCCCGAGAAGGACGGCCTCTTCGGAGAGCAGATCTTCGGACCCAGCCGCGACTGGGAGTGCTCCTGCGGCAAGTACAAGCGGGTGCGCTTCAAGGGCATCGTCTGCGAGCGCTGCGGCGTCGAGGTCACCAAGTCCGCGGTCCGCCGCGAGCGCATGGGACACATCGAGCTCGCCGCGCCCGTCACGCACATCTGGTACTTCAAGGGCGTCCCGTCGCGCCTCGGCTACCTGCTCGACATGGCGCCGAAGGACCTCGAGAAGGTCATCTACTTCGCCGCCTACATGGTGATCAGCGTGGACGAGGATGCTCGCCACGAGGACATGCCTGGCCTCGAGAACGAGCTCCGGCTCGAGATCAAGACCCTGCAGGACCAGCGCGACAGCCAGATCGCCGAGCGCCTCGGGCGTCTCGAGACCGACCTGGCCGCGCTGGAGGCCGAGGGCGCCAAGAGCGACCAGAAGCGCCGCGCGAAGGACGGCGCCGAGAAGGAGATGGGTCAGACGCGCAAGGCGTTCGACGAGGACATCTCCCGTCTCGAGCGCGTCTGGGAGGAGTTCCGCAGCCTCAAGGTCGGCGAGCTCAAGCCCGAGGACGCCGTCTTCCACGAGCTGCAGGACCGCTTCGGCATCTACTTCGAGGCCCACATGGGCGCCGAGGCGATCCAGAAGCGCCTGGAGGCCTTCGACCTCGAGGCCGAGGGGGAGCTGCTCCGCGAGCAGATCGCCACCGGCAAGGGCCAGAAGAAGATCCGCGCCATCAAGCGCCTGCGCGTCGTCAGCTCCTTCCTCGCCACCGGCAACTCGCCGGCCGCGATGGTGCTGCAGGTCGTCCCGGTCATCCCGCCGGAGCTGCGCCCGATGGTGCAGCTCGACGGCGGACGCTTCGCGACCAGCGACCTGAACGACCTGTACCGCCGGGTCATCAACCGCAACAACCGCCTCCGTCGTCTGCTGGATCTCGGCGCCCCCGAGATCATCGTCAACAACGAGAAGCGCATGCTGCAGGAGGCCGTCGACGCGCTGTTCGACAACGGCCGCCGCGGTCGTCCCGTCACGGGCACCGGCAACCGCGCGCTCAAGTCCCTCAGCGACATGCTGAAGGGCAAGCAGGGCCGGTTCCGCCAGAACCTGCTCGGCAAGCGCGTGGACTACTCGGGCCGCTCGGTCATCATCGTCGGACCGCAGCTGAAGCTGCACCAGTGCGGTCTGCCCAAGCAGATGGCGCTCGAGCTGTTCAAGCCGTTCGTCATCAAGCGCCTGATCGACCTGAGCCACGCCCAGAACATCAAGGCCGCCAAGCGCATGGTCGAGCGCAGCCGCGGACAGGTCTGGGACGTGCTCGAGGAGATCATCCGCGAGCGCCCCGTGCTGCTCAACCGCGCGCCCACGCTCCACCGTCTGGGCATCCAGGCGTTCGAGCCGCAGCTCGTGGAGGGCAAGGCGATCCAGCTGCACCCGCTCGTCTGCGCCGCGTTCAACGCGGACTTCGACGGCGACCAGATGGCCGTCCACCTGCCCCTGTCGGTCGAGGCCCAGGCCGAGGCGCGCATCCTGATGCTCGCCTCGAACAACATCCTCAAGCCGTCGGACGGACGCCCGGTCACCCTGCCCACGCAGGACATGATCATCGGCCTGCACCACCTGACCACCCTCAAGGAGGGCGTCGCCGGTGAGGGTCGCGCGTTCAGCTCGGTGGCCGAGGCCATCCTGGCGAAGGACCAGCTCTCGCTGGACCTCAACGCCAAGGTGCGCATCCGCCTGCACGACATCTACTTCGGCGAGGGCGAGGCGCCCGAGGGCGTCGAGCTCGACGAGAAGGGCAAGACGGTCGGCCCCGTGCTGCTCGAGACCACCCTCGGTCGCGCGCTGTTCAACGAGACCCTGCCGGTCGACTACCCCTACATCGAGGCCGTCGCCGACAAGGGCAAGCTCTCCGAGATCGTCAACGACCTCGCGG
The DNA here is from genome assembly GCF_000069225.1 of Clavibacter sepedonicus. Lineage (GTDB taxonomy): Bacteria > Actinomycetota > Actinomycetes > Actinomycetales > Microbacteriaceae > Clavibacter > Clavibacter sepedonicus. Next base: position 312,727 of record NC_010407.1, read on the forward strand.
AGCGCTACCCCAAGGTGGAGGTCGCGGCAGCGCTCGACCGGATCAAGGACGCGGGCTTCTACTGGGCCACGCGCTCCGGCGTCACGGTCGCCCTCTCCGACGTGCTGACCCCGCCCACCAAGGCGGCCATCCTGTCGGGCTACGAGAAGCAGGCCGCCAAGGTCCAGGGCCAGTTCGAGAAGGGACTCACGACGAACGCCGAGCGTCGTCAGGAGCTCATCGAGATCTGGAACAAGGCCACCGCCGAGGTCGCGAAGGCGATGGAGGACAACCTCCCCGCCGACAACAACATCAACCGCATGGTGTCCTCCGGGGCACGAGGCAACTGGATGCAGGTCCGCCAGATCGCCGGCATGCGCGGCCTCGTGTCGAACCCGAAGGGCGAGATCATCCCCCGCCCGATCGTCCACTCGTACCGCGAGGGCCTGACGGTGGCGGAGTACTTCATCTCCACCCACGGTGCTCGCAAGGGACTGGCCGACACCGCGCTGCGCACCGCCGACTCCGGGTACCTCACCCGTCGTCTGGTGGACGTGTCGCAGGACGTCATCATCCGCGAGGACGACTGCGGCACCAGCCGTGGTCTCGACCTGCCGATCGCCACGAAGGGCGCCGACGGCTCGTCCGTCCGCGACTCCAACGTGGAGAACTCGGTGTACGCCCGCTCTCTGGCCGCTGACGCGGTCAACGAGGCCGGCGAGGTCGTCGCCCCCGCGGGCAGCGACGTCGGCGACGTCATGATCGACCACCTGATCGCCGCCGGCGTGCACGAGATCAAGGTTCGCTCCGTCCTGACCTGCGAGTCCGCCGTCGGCGTGTGCGCGGCCTGCTACGGCCGCTCGCTCGCCACGGGCAAGCTCGTCGACATCGGCGAGGTCGTCGGCATCATCGCGGCCCAGTCGATCGGCGAGCCCGGCACGCAGCTCACGATGCGCACCTTCCACACCGGTGGTGTGGCATCGGCGGACGACATCACGCAGGGTCTGCCCCGCGTGCAGGAGCTCTTCGAGGCCCGCACCCCCAAGGGTGCGTCGCCCATCGCGGAGGCGGCCGGTCGCATCACCATCGAGGACACGGATCGCAGCCGCAAGGTGATCCTGACCCCGGACAACGGCGACGAGCCGCACATCTACCCGGTGCTCAAGCGGGCCACCCTCCTCGTGGAGGACGGCCAGCACGTCGAGCTCGGGCAGCAGCTGCACGTCGGCGCCATCGACCCGAAGGAGGTCCTCCGGGTCAAGGGCGTGCGCGAGGTGCAGAAGCACCTCGTGGGCGGTGTCCAGGGCGTCTACCGCTCGCAGGGCGTCCCGATCCACGACAAGCACATCGAGGTCATCGTGCGGCAGATGCTGCGCAAGGTCACGGTCGTCGAGCACGGCGACACGGACCTCCTCCCCGGTGAGCTGGTCGACCGGGCCCGCTACAACGAGGTCAACCGTGCCACGCTGACGGAGGGCAAGAAGACCGCCTCCGCCCGCCAGGAGGTCATGGGCATCACCAAGGCCTCGCTCGCGACCGAGTCGTGGCTGTCGGCCGCGTCCTTCCAGGAGACGACCCGCGTGCTCACGCAGGCCGCCATGGAGGGCAAGTCCGACCCGCTGATGGGCCTCAAGGAGAACGTCATCATCGGCAAGCTGATCCCGGCCGGGACGGGGCTCGCGAAGTACCGCGACGTCACCGTCACCGCGACGGAGGAGGCCAAGGCCGAGCGCTACCCGAACCGCATCTTCACGGATGAGTCGGTGTTCAACGAGTCCGACCTGAGCTTCGTCGACTTCGACAGCTTCAGCTCGGACGACTACACGCCCGGCACCTACAACTAGGACCGCCGGCGCGTGAGCGCACGATGAGAAGGGCCCCGCTCCGGCGGGGCCCTTCCTCGTTGACGGGGCGTGCATCGCGCGCCCCCGTCCCGCCGCCCGCGTGCCCCCGGGCCGGGCGACGCCGCGGCGATACAGTGGGCGGACCCGGCGGCACCGACGCCGGGGACCCGAGGAGGCGTCGTGCGGATGCTGGAGGACGTGGTCCTGGCATGGCGGGCGCACGCGCTGCGCTACGCGACCGAGGCCGCGTCGCCGACGGGCGGCGCATCCGGTTCCGGATCGTGCCCCGACTGCGACGCCTCGCCCTTCACGGACCAGGAGGCGATCCCGCGGGACGCGCCCCACACGGCGATCCACCCGCTCATCGCCGCCCTCGAGGTCGCGCGCGCGGAGGCGGCCCGCGACGCCCGCGAGCGCCTCTACCGCGAGACGCGCGGGCCGGTCTACCGCGACCACCCCTTCGGCATGCCCGCGTTCGTCGACTACGGGGAGCGCGAGGAGGAGATCCAGCAGGTGGTGGACCAGGCGATGGAGCGCGAGCTCGCCCCCCTCGCGCCCGTGATCCGGCGGGCCCTCGACCGCTTCGTCAACCTGCGGCTCGTGGCGCTCGAGGGCGAGATCGGCCCGGTGCCCGACGGCCGCGACGGGTCGGACCCCGAGCCCCTCTTCTAGCGGCCGCACGGACAGGCCGGCGTCGGGATCCGTCATCCGGCGACATGGGAATACCGACACGGCGAGGGCGTTGAGACCATGGCGGTCGGCGCACCCGGACGGGTTCCGGACACCACGCGCCCCGCACCGCGCACGCAGCACCCGCACACAGCACCCGCACGAGGCGATCCCCCTGAGGAGATCCGCCGTGACCGCAAGGACCCCCATGACGCTCCGCCCCCGCCTCCGCCCCTCCCTCGCCCTCACCGGCCTCCTGGCCGCCGCCGCCCTCGGTCTCGCGGGCTGCGCCTCGGGCGACGCGGGCACCGGATCCGCGAACGGCACGTCCGGCACGCCGGCCGCCGCGACGAGCCTCTCCGACGTCAAGGCGAAGGGCGAGCTCGTCATCGGCACCGAGGGCACGTACTCGCCGTTCTCCTTCCACGAGGGATCCGGCTCCGGCGCGCTCACGGGCTACGACGTCGAGGTCGCGACCGCGGTGGCCGACAAGCTGGGCGTGAAGCCCGTCTTCGAGGAGACCCAGTTCGACGGCATCTTCGCGGGCCTCGAGGCCGGCCGCTGGGACGTCATCGCCAACCAGATCTCCATCACGGACGAGCGCAAGACGGTCTACGACTTCTCCGAGCCGTACACGGTCTCGCCCGGCGTCATCATCGTCAAGGGCTCCGACTCGGGCATCTCCTCGTTCGCCGACCTCGAGGGCAAGACCACGGCCCAGTCGCTCACGAGCAACTGGAACGAGCTCGCCACCCAGAGCGGCGCCAAGGTCGAGGCCGTCGAGGGCTTCGCCCAGGCGGTCACGCTCCTCCAGCAGGGCCGCGTCGACGCGACGATCAATGACCGCCTCACGCTCCTCGACTACCAGAAGCAGCAGGGCGACTCCGACTTGAAGGTGGCCGCGGAGACCGACGACCCGTCGCTCAGCGCGCTCGTCTTCCGCAAGGGCAGCGACGACCTCGTGGCCGCGGTCGACCAGGCGCTCGCCGACCTGCGCGCCGACGGCACGCTCGCCGGCATCTCCGACAAGTACTTCGGCGCGGACGTCTCGCAGTAGCCCGCCGCGTACGCTGACGGACGAGGACGAGACGAGGGGATCGCATGTCGAGGGAGTGGGACCTGTTCTGGTCGTCCTTCGGGCCGCTCGCGCTCGAGACGATCCGCGGCACCATCCCGCTCGCCCTCGTCACGTTCGCCCTGGGTCTCGCGATCGCGCTGGGCCTCGCGCTCATGCGCCTCTACGGCAACCGGCTCGTCTCGGGCATCGCGCGGTTCTACATCTCCGTCGTCCGCGGCACCCCGCTGCTGGTGCAGCTCTTCGTGATCTTCTACGGCCTGCCGTCCATCGGCGTCGTGCTGCCGCCGTGGCCGAGCGCGGTGATCGCCCTGTCGCTGAACGTGGGCGGCTACGCGGCGGAGATCATCCGCGCGTCGATCCTGTCGGTCCCGCGCGGCCAGTGGGAGGCGGGCCACACCATCGGCATGTCCCGTGCCCTGACGCTGCGCCGCATCATCGTGCCGCAGGCCGCCCGCGTGTCCGTGCCGCCGCTGTCGAACACGTTCATCAGCCTGGTGAAGGACACGTCCCTGGCCTCCGTGATCCTCGTGACCGAGCTCTTCAAGCAGGCGCAGCTCATCGCGTCGTCCACGTTCGAGTACATGCTGCTGTACCTCGAAGCTGCGCTGATCTACTGGCTCGTCTGCCTCGTGCTCTCGTTCGCGCAGACCCGCCTCGAGAGGAGGCTGGACCGGTATGTCGCCCACTGACCCGCACGCTCCCGCACCCGCCGCCGCGCGCACGCCCGGCGAGCCCGTCCTCACCGTCCGCGGCCTCCGCAAGTCGTTCGGCGACAACGAGGTGCTCCGCTCCATCGACCTCGAGGTCCGCCGCGGCGGCGTGACCGCGCTCATCGGTCCGAGCGGATCCGGCAAGACCACCGTCCTCCGCTCCCTCAACGGGCTCGAGGTGCCCGAGGAGGGCGTGGTCGAGGTGGCGGCGGCCGACGCCGACTCCCGATCCCGGACGTCCGGCCCCCTCCGCGTCGACTTCGCCGCGAAGCCGCGGCACCGCGAGCTCCTCGCCCTGCGCGACCGCTCCGCGATGGTCTTCCAGCAGTACAACCTCTTCCCGCACAAGACCGTGCTCGAGAACGTCATCGAGGGACCAGTGCAGGTTCAGCGCCGCCCGGTCGCCGAGGCCACGCGCGAGGCCGAGGAGCTGCTCGCGCGCGTCGGCCTCTCCGACAAGCGCGACCAGCACCCCTTCCAGCTGTCCGGCGGGCAGCAGCAGCGCGTGGGCATCGTGCGCGCGCTGGCGCTGCGGCCGCAGATCCTGCTCTTCGACGAGCCGACCTCGGCGCTCGACCCGGAGCTCGTGGGCGAGGTGCTCAGCGTCATCAAGGAGCTCGCCGACGAGGCGTGGACCATGGTGATCGTCACGCACGAGCTGGCCTTCGCCCGGCAGGTGGCCGACGAGGTCGTGTTCATGGACGGCGGCGTGGTCGTCGAGCGCGGGCACCCGTCCCAGGTCCTGCAGCACCCGACCGAGGAGCGGACACGCCGCTTCCTGCAGCGGCTGCTCGAGCCCTTCTAGCCGCTCGCTCCCATCTGGGCGCGCCCCGGCACGCCGCCGGGGCTGGGCGGCGCCGCCGAGGTAGGTTCGTGCCATGACCGACGACAGGCCCGCCCCGCACCGACAGCCCGACGAGGCCGACCAGCCGCTGGATCCCCGCACGCCGGACGAGCGCGCCGCCGCCGCGTTCGACGACGGTCCCGCCGACCGCGGCGCGGACTCCGCGCACTCCGACACCTCGACCTTCGACCAGACGGCCTTCGCGGCCCCCGTCGACGAGGACCACGAGAACCGCGAGCGCGAGCGGCGCGAGTCCGAGGCCCGCGTCGCCGAGGCCCGCGCGCGCGACGACCGCGAGCGCGAGGCCCGCGAGGCCGACGCCCGCGAGCGCGACGAGCGCGACCGCCGCGCCCGCGACGAGGAGGCAGCGCGCCAGTCGCAGTCGCAGCCCATCTACGTGCAAGCTCCCGTCCCGCCGGAGAAGCGCGGCAACCGCGGCTTCGGCGTGCTCATCGCGGTCGTCGCCGCCATCCTCTTCGCCCTGCTCTACTCGCTGGGCACGGCGCTCCTCGCGTCGGTGCGCAACCCGGACGCCTTCGGCGACGTCTTCGGGCGGTACCTGCTGTCGCCCGTCTTCTACGTGCCGACCATCGCGTTCCTCGTCTTCTTCGTGCTGCTGGCGCTCCTGGTCAACCGCGGGAAGTGGTGGGCGTTCGTCCTCGGCGGCCTGCCCGTCGCGATCCTCGTCTACGCCGCGTACGTCGGCACGCGCCTCCTCCAGGGCGGCGTCATGGACCTCGCGCCCTCGGAGCAGGCGCTCCTGCTCCAGCGCACGGTGACCTTCCCCGACGGGATCCTCGCGGGCTTCCTCGCCCGTGAGCTCGTGACATGGCTCGGCGCCGGCATCAGCGCCCGCGGCCGCCGCGTCAAGGCGAAGAACGTCGAGGCGCGCGCCGAGTACGACCGGAAGCTGGCGGAGCAGCCGGACCACCGCTGACGCGTGTCAGGCTGGGGGAGTGATCCCCCTCCTGGCCGCCGTCATGCACGTCGCGCTCGTCGTGTGCGTCTTCGGCTTCGCCGCCCTCTTCGGCGGTGACGACGTGATCCCTGAGCGGGATGCGGGCGTGCTCCTCGGGCCGGTCATGGTCGTGAGCGCGACGCTCGTCTTCGCCGTCGGCCTCATCCGCACCACGCGCGCCGCTGACCGCGAGCGGCGGATCCCCGTCCTCCCGGTGCTCGGCTGGGGCGCCGGAGCATGGCTCGCCTACGGGATCGTGGGCGCCGTCCTCTACCTCCTCGGCGGCGCGGACGTGTTCGCGAGCCTCGCGTTCGCTGTCCGTCACCTGGTGGATCCGTTCGGCATCGCCGTGCTGGGGATCTCGGCCCTGCTGGGCCTCGGCGCCGTCGCGCTGGCCGCCCGCGGCCCCTCGTCCACCGTTTGACCGGCGAGTCGCGGAACTGTATCGTTGCGGGGGTGTGCGCTCAGGCGTGCGCTCGTGTCGTGCCGTGAAGTCGGTGCGCCGAGCCGCCCAGGAGCGCACCGACCAGGGTTCGTCCATTCGGCCGGCCCCCACGGCATACCCGCCGGCGCCTCCCACTCCCGTGGTCGGCGGACGCGCGGGTCCAGTTGAACTCGATCCCCGTCCGCGGGCGTCGAATGCTGACCATCAACCCGCTGTCACCGTGCAGCATCGAGGAGTCCCGTAGTGCCCACCATCCAGCAGCTGGTCCGCAAGGGCCGCACGCCCAAGGTCGTCAAGACCAAGGCGCCCGCCCTGAAAGCGAACCCCCAGCAGCGCGGCGTCTGCACCCGCGTCTACACGACCACGCCCAAGAAGCCGAACTCGGCTCTGCGCAAGGTCGCCCGCGTCAAGCTCAGCAACGGCCAGGAGGTGACTGCCTACATCCCCGGTGAGGGCCACAACCTGCAGGAGCACTCCATGGTGCTCGTCCGCGGCGGTCGTGTGAAGGACCTCCCCGGCGTGCGCTACAAGATCGTCCGCGGCGCGCTCGACACCCAGGCCGTGAAGAACCGCAAGCAGGCTCGCAGCCGGTACGGCGCGAAGATGGAGAAGAAGTAATGCCTCGCAAGGGTCCCGCCCCCAAGCGCCCTGTCGTCGCAGATCCCGTCTACGGTGCGCCGATCGTCAGCCAGCTCGTCAACAAGATCCTGCTCGACGGCAAGAAGGGCCTCGCCGAGAGGATCGTCTACGACGCCCTCGCCGGCGTCGCCGCGAAGAACGGCCAGGACGCCGTCGTCACGCTGAAGAAGGCGCTCGACAACGTCCGCCCGGCCCTCGAGGTCCGCTCGCGCCGCGTGGGTGGCTCCACCTACCAGGTGCCGATCGAGGTCAAGCCGCACCGCGCGAACACCCTCGCGCTCCGCTGGCTCACGACGTACGCCAAGTCGCGTCGCGAGAAGACCATGACCGAGCGTCTCACCAACGAGATCCTCGACGCCTCGAACGGCCTCGGTGCCGCGGTCAAGCGCCGCGAGGACACCCACAAGATGGCCGAGTCGAACAAGGCCTTCGCGCACTACCGCTGGTAGCCGTCCACCTCGTTCGACCGCATCACCAACCCCTTTCGGAGGAACCTGTGGCACAGGACGTGCTCACCGACCTGAACAAGGTCCGCAACATCGGCATCATGGCTCACATCGATGCCGGCAAGACCACCACCACCGAGCGCATCCTGTACTACACGGGCATCACTCACAAGATCGGCGAGGTCCACGACGGCGCCGCCACGATGGACTGGATGGCCCAGGAGCAGGAGCGCGGCATCACGATCACGTCCGCCGCGACGACGTGCTTCTGGAACAAGAACCAGATCAACATCATCGACACCCCCGGGCACGTCGACTTCACCGTCGAGGTGGAGCGTTCGCTCCGCGTCCTCGACGGCGCGGTCGCCGTGTTCGACGGCAAGGAGGGCGTCGAGCCCCAGTCCGAGACGGTGTGGCGCCAGGCCGACAAGTACGACGTGCCCCGCATCTGCTTCGTCAACAAGATGGACAAGCTGGGCGCCGACTTCTACTTCACGGTCGACACCATCGTCAACCGCCTCGGCGCGAAGCCGCTGGTCATCCAGCTGCCCATCGGCGCGGAGGGCGGCTTCGAGGGCGTCATCGACCTCGTCGAGATGCGCGCGCTGACCTGGCGCGGCGACTCCAAGGGAGACGTCGAGCTGGGTGCGAAGTACGACATCGAGGAGATCCCCGCGGATCTGAAGGACAAGGCGGACGAGTACCGGGCCAAGCTGCTCGAGACCGTCGCCGAGACCGACGACGCGCTGCTCGAGAAGTACTTCGGCGGCGAGGAGCTGACGGTGGCGGAGATCAAGGCCGCCATCCGCAAGCTCACCGTCAACAGCGAGATCTACCCCGTGCTCTGCGGCTCCGCGTTCAAGAACCGCGGCGTCCAGCCGATGCTCGACGCGGTGATCGACTACCTCCCCAGCCCGCTCGACGTGCCGCCCATGGAGGGCCACGACGTGCGCGACGAGGAGAAGATCATCATCCGCAAGCCGGACTCGACCGAGCCGTTCTCGGCGCTCGCGTTCAAGGTCGCGGTGCACCCGTTCTTCGGTCGCCTCACCTACGTGCGCGTCTACTCGGGTCACATCGCGAGCGGCTCGCAGGTCATCAACTCGACCAAGGGCAAGAAGGAGCGCATCGGGAAGATCTTCCAGATGCACTCCAACAAGGAGAACCCGGTCGACTCGGTCACCGCCGGTCACATCTACGCGGTCATCGGCCTCAAGGACACGACCACGGGCGACACGCTCTGCGACCCGCAGGACCAGATCGTCCTCGAGTCGATGACGTTCCCCGAGCCCGTCATCGAGGTCGCGATCGAGCCGAAGACGAAGGCCGACCAGGAGAAACTGGGTGTCGCCATCCAGAAGCTCGCCGAGGAGGACCCGACCTTCCGCACCGAGCAGAACCAGGAGACCGGTCAGACGGTCATCAAGGGAATGGGCGAGCTCCACCTCGACATCCTGGTCGACCGCATGAAGCGCGAGTTCAACGTCGAGGCCAACGTCGGCAAGCCGCAGGTCGCGTACCGCGAGACCATCCGTGGCACCGTCGACAAGCACGACTTCACGCACAAGAAGCAGACGGGTGGATCCGGGCAGTTCGCGAAGATCCAGATCAAGATCGAGCCCATGGAGGTGACCGCGGAGAAGACCTACGAGTTCGACAACAAGGTCACCGGCGGTCGCGTCCCCCGGGAGTACATCCCCTCGGTGGACGCGGGCATCCAGGACGCGCTCCAGGTCGGCATCCTCGCGGGCTACCCGATGGTCGGCGTGAAGGCGACGCTGCTCGACGGCGCCGCGCACGACGTCGACTCCTCGGAGATGGCGTTCAAGATCGCCGGCTCGATGGCCTTCAAGGAGGCCGCGCGCAAGGCGAAGCCCGTGCTGCTCGAGCCGCTCATGGCCGTCGAGGTTCGCACGCCCGAGGAGTACATGGGCGACGTCATCGGCGACCTGAACTCCCGGCGCGGCCAGATCCAGGCCATGGAGGACGCGAGCGGTGTGAAGGTCATCACCGCGAACGTCCCCCTGTCGGAGATGTTCGGCTACGTCGGAGACCTGAGGAGCAAGACCTCGGGCCGTGCGGTGTACTCGATGAGCTTCGGCAGCTACGCCGAGGTCCCGAAGGCTGTCGCCGACGAGATCGTCCAGAAGAACAAGGGCGAGTAGCCCTCCAGTTCGAGCGGCATCCGCCGTTTCAGTACCATAAGCAGCATCTCCAACACGCAGGGCGTCCGGTCACGTACCGGATGCCCTGCCACCGAGTCCTGAGGAGGACCCACAGTGGGTAAGGCCAAGTTCGAGCGCACCAAGCCGCACGTCAACATCGGAACGATCGGTCACGTCGACCACGGCAAGACGACGCTGACGGCAGCGATCTCCAAGGTCCTGGCGGACAAGTACCCGTCGGCGACCAACGTGCAGCGCGACTTCGCGTCCATCGACTCCGCTCCCGAGGAGCGCCAGCGCGGCATCACGATCAACATCTCGCACGTCGAGTACGAGACGCCCAAGCGTCACTACGCTCACGTCGACGCCCCGGGTCACGCTGACTACATCAAGAACATGATCACGGGCGCCGCCCAGATGGACGGCGCGATCCTCGTGGTCGCCGCCACCGACGGCCCCATGGCGCAGACGCGTGAGCACGTGCTGCTCGCGAAGCAGGTCGGCGTGCCGTACCTGCTCGTCGCGCTCAACAAGTCCGACATGGTCGACGACGAGGAGATCCTCGAGCTCGTCGAGCTCGAGGTCCGCGAGCTGCTCTCCAGCCAGGACTTCGACGGCGACAACGCCCCCGTCGTCCAGGTGTCCGGCCTCAAGGCGCTCGAGGGCGACGAGAAGTGGGTCGAGCAGATCGTCAAGCTCATGGAGGCCGTCGACGAGTCGATCCCCGAGCCCGTCCGCGACAAGGACAAGCCGTTCCTCATGCCCGTCGAGGACGTCTTCACGATCACCGGTCGTGGAACCGTCGTTACGGGTCGCGCCGAGCGCGGCACCCTCGCCATCAACTCGGACGTCGAGATCGTCGGCATCCGTCCCACCGTCAAGACCACCGTCACGGGCATCGAGATGTTCCACAAGCAGCTCGACGAGGCCTGGGCCGGCGAGAACTGCGGGCTCCTGCTCCGTGGCACCAAGCGCGAGGACGTCGAGCGCGGCCAGGTCATCGTCAAGCCGGGTTCGGTCACGCCGCACACGAAGTTCGAGGGCACCGCGTACATCCTCTCCAAGGAGGAGGGCGGGCGTCACAACCCGTTCTACGGGAACTACCGTCCGCAGTTCTACTTCCGCACCACCGACGTCACCGGTGTCATCACGCTGCCCGAGGGCGCCGAGATGGTCATGCCCGGCGACACCACCGACATGAAGGTCGAGCTGATCCAGCCGATCGCCATGGAGGAGGGCCTCGGCTTCGCCATCCGTGAGGGTGGCCGCACCGTCGGCGCCGGCACGGTCACGAAGATCGTCAAGTAGCGCCCAGCTCCACCAGCACCACCTCCGAGAGGGTCGGGCCGTCATGGCCCGGCCCTTTCGGCCGTTAAGACTGGGCCGTGTGTCACGGCTGGCCGGGAGGAGTCGCATCGTGCCCTAACGGATGACCGTGGTGCGCGTAGGTTCGACCAATGGTCAGACTCCGGCGCAGCGACGCCACCGGCAAGGGCTACACCCGCAAGCGAGCAGGCCGGGGCTGGACCTACCTCGACGCGCAGGGGAACCGGGTCACCGACAGGGTGCTCCGCGCCCGCATGGAGAAGCTCGGGATCCCGCCGGCGTGGACCGACGTCTGGATCGCGCCGTACGAGAACGGCCACGTGCAGGCGACGGGCATGGACAGCGCCGGCCGCCGGCAGTACATCTACCACCCGACCTGGCGCGAGCAGAAGGACCGGATCAAGTTCGACCGCGCGCTGCAGCTCGCCGAGTCGCTGCCCGCGGCACGGCGGCAGGTGACGATCCACCTGCGCCAGGATGGTTTCACCCGGGACCGCGCCCTCGCCGCGGGGTTCCGGATGCTCGACACCGGCAGCCTCCGCGTGGGCAGCGAGCGGTACACCGAGTCCAATGGCAGCCACGGGCTCTCGACGCTGCTGTGCTCGCACGTCGCCATCCACGGCGAGACCGTCCACCTCGAGTTCCCCGCGAAGAGCGGGCAGGAGTGGTCGAGCGACATCAAGGACGCCGACCTCGTGAAGGTCATCCGGGGTCTCAAGCGCCGCGGCCCGAACGCGCGCCTGCTGGCGTACAGGGACGGCGACGTCTGGCATCCGCTGGGCGCCGCGGACATCAACGCGTACGTCCAGGAGCGCACGGGCGGCGAGTTCACGGCGAAGGACTTCCGCACGCTGCACGGCACCGTCGCCGCGGCGATCAGCCTCGCCAAGCACGGGCCCGAGGACGCCAAGGGCAAGCGGCAGCGGGCGCTCGCGCAGGCGTACCGCGACGCCGCGGAGGTGCTCAGCAACACCCCTACCATCGCGAAGAACAGCTACGTGAATCCGCGCCTCGTCGACGAGTACGGGCACGGCCGCACGATCGACCCGCAGCGCCTCGCGTCGGGCGAGACGGAGCTGCGGAACCTGCTGTTCCGGTGAGCCCGGCGGGGCCGCCTCGGCTCCGTCGGAAGTGCTGAGAGCCCCGGAATCACGGGGGAGCGGGCGCGACACGCCCGGGTTGCACGCGTGGCCGGACTATGACAAACTCGTCTAGTTCAACATTCCGGTGCACACCGCCCTGCGCGCGAGACACCGGATCACTGCCAGGCAGTGCATAGCCGCCCGGAGCGCTCGTCGCTCCCGGAGCAGGTTAGGCCGCGGGCAGCAGAGCAGAAGCACACGACACCTACCGGATGAGCACCGCTCGTCCGCGCCCGCATGCGGGCGGGTGCACGAGCTGCCCGAGGCCGCGTCCCACGATGCGCGCCCGGGTGCACCACGGATGGTGCACGCCACGAGGCGCGACCATCCGAGCGAGGGACACACGCGTCCAATACGGTCCGAGGCCGCATGACGCACGAAAGAGAGAGAGTCACACATGGCGGGACAGAAGATCCGCATCCGACTTAAGTCGTACGACCACTCGGTCATCGACTCCTCGGCCCGGAAGATCGTCGACACGGTGACCCGCGCGGGCGCCACGGTCGTCGGCCCGGTGCCGCTGCCCACGGAGAAGAACGTGATCTGCGTGATCCGTTCCCCCCACAAGTACAAGGACAGCCGCGAGCACTTCGAGATGCGCACGCACAAGCGTCTGATCGACATCGTCGACCCGACGCCGAAGGCGGTCGACTCGCTCATGCGACTCGACCTCCCGGCCGACGTCAACATCGAGATCAAGCTCTAAGGGAACCCATGTCTACCGCTAACAGGACTTTCACCGGTCTGCTCGGCACGAAGCTGGGCATGACGCAGGTGTGGGACGAGAACAACAAGCTCATCCCCGTGACCGTCGTGCAGATCACCCCGAACGTCGTCACCCAGGTGCGCACGCCCGAGGTCGACGGCTACGGCGCCATCCAGATCGCCTACGG